>SKLV01000149.1 GCA_007121385.1 Bdellovibrionales bacterium | reverse complement strand
GATCCCACCAACGCCCAAGCGGTTAAGGAACTGGCCCAGGCCGACTCGGCTCTGACGGGCAGCTTGGGGCGTCTTTTGGCCGTATTTGAGCAGTACCCTGACTTGAAGGCCAACCAAAATATGACTCAACTGATGGAGGAGCTGTCCTCCACTGAAAACCGCATCGCCTTTGCCCGCCAACACTACAATGACTCGGTGATGACCTACAACACCGCCCGGGAGGTCTTTCCCAATGTGGTGCTGGCCGGCCCCTTGGGCTTTCAGCCCGCTCAGCTCTTTGAGGTGGAGTCCGTAGAGGAGCGGCAGGCTGTCAAAGTCTCTTTTAACCGATGAACTTTTTTGAACATCAGCGCTGGGCCCAACAGCGCACTCGCATCCTTATCTTTTACTTTGCCCTGGCTGTAGTGCTGATTGTGGGAGTCACAACCTTTGGGGTTGTGGCCCTCTTGCTCATCATTCAACCAGACAGCCTCACTCCCGAAAGTCTTAGAGAGGTGGCACTCGGTGTGGCTCTGACCACAACCATTTTGATTTTTCTCGCCTCCTGGGGGCGCTGGCTGACTCTGCGCAAGGGGGGCTCGGCCGTGGCCGAGATGCTGGGGGGCCAGCTGATTGTCCACAGCGACTCTGACCCCAAAAGAAAGCAACTCCTCAATGTGGTGGAGGAGATGGCCATTGCCTCGGGTCTCACCATGCCTCAAGTTTATCTCCTGCCCCAGGAAAAATCCATCAATGCCTTTGCCGCTGGCTACACTCCCAACCAAGCTGTTGTGGGTTTTTCCCAGGGCTGCCTAGATCACCTGACTCGCGACGAACTCCAGGGAGTGGTGGCCCACGAGTTTAGCCATATCGTCCACGGAGACATGAGACTCAACACCTATCTGATCAGTGTCCTGTTTGGGATTTACGCAATGACCATAGCCGGACGCTCTTTTTTGCGAAGCTTGAGGTTTATGCGAGTCTCTGGGGGAGGGCGAGGCGGCCGAGGCGGTGGAGGCGGCGGGGCGGCTCTTTTTATCCTCGGCCTAATGGCCTTTGGTCTTTTGTTAGTTATCATGGGCTATATTGGTGTGGCCTTTGGTCAACTCATCAAAGCCACTATTTCTCGTCAAAGAGAGTTTTTGGCTGATGCCTCCGCTCTTCAGTTCACTCGCAATCCCCTGGGCATTGGCGGAGCTCTCAAAAAAATTTACGACTTTTCGGCCTTTCAGGGAAAAGTGGCCAATATTGAAAACCATCACGCTCAAGAAATGAGCCATATGTTTATTTCTTCTCCAGGCAAGTTTGCCCTGAATCGATTGCTGGCCTCCCATCCTCCTTTAGCCGAGCGCATCTCTCGTATTGACAAAAACCTTCTCAACCAACCTGTTTACATCCCAGAAAAAAAGACTACAGAGCCCGAGGCCCCCGCAGAGACGGAGGCCTCTCAGACCTCTTCAGCTTCTCAGGCGGCCCATCCCATACTCACTCCCCTGGGCCAGGGACAAAGACTGAGCCCTGAACAACTGCTGTTAACACTGGGACTCATGCTGCCCCAGCGACTGGAACAGGCGCAAAGATTCTTGAAGGGCATTCCCGAAAAATTGCTGGAAGCCTGTCGCGACCCCCTGGGGTCCCTGGCTGTTGTTTATGCCCTGGCCCTGGAGGACCGAGTGGAGCTGCGCCCCCCTCAGTTGGAGTGGCTCAAGCAAAACGAGTCCCCCCACCTGAAGCAAATGATTGAACCCACAAGAGGGCTGGTGGACCAAGTGGATCTCAGTGAGCGTTTGCGCCTCTTTGACCTGGCTCTGCCCACTCTTAAAGAACTCAATCCCGCACGACAGCGAAGTCTCCTGCAGAACCTACATAGAATTATGTACCTGGATCAGCAGCTGGACCACTTTCAATTCGTCCTTTTTGCCCTCCTCCGTCGCCACCTTCTGGGATCTTCCTCTCCTGCAACTCAACCCCTTTGGCCACCCAATCTGGCGCAAATGGAAAATGAAGTGAGCCTTGTCCTGTCCTCTTTAGCTCATCTGGCGGGAGAGACAGAAAGTCACAGAGCGGACGCCTTTGTGGCAGGGGCCCACGTGCTGAAGGGCCATGTGAACCCTCGCTATCGTATTTTGACCAAAGCCCAGGGGGAAAACCTGCTTTGGGCCATTGATCGGCTGCGTCGCCTACCTCCGCAAAAGAAGGAGCTTGTCACCAAAGCCCTGCTCAGCTGTGCACTCAAGCACCAGCCCGTGCTCCCTCAGGAGCAGGAAATGCTGCGGGCTCTTTTAGAGTCCATTGATGCTCCTGCCCCTTCTTTGGACCAGCCCCCAACTTGAGCCCCTTTGAGTTCCCGCCAACAACTGGACTCCCCATAAAACCGCCAAATCCGAAAAGAAAGTTATGGGAATGCTCGATCGTTATAAAAAAGTGGGGGGTTTTGTTCAGCTCCTCAAGCTGATTGAAACCTGTGATCCGGTAAAAAAAGAAAAGCTCCTCAAGGTCATTCAGGAGGAGGATCCCTTTTGGGAGCAGCTCATTCAAAAAAAATGCCTCAGCTTAGAGCGACTCATCAATTGGAACGAGGACTCTGTGGCGACATGTCTCGAGGGACTACCCACCCTCACCTTGGCTACGGCTCTGCATGGCCTACCTGAGGAAAAAAGAGAACAAGCCTTTAATGTCTTTGGCTTTCGTCAAAAGCGCAATTTGGAGGAGTTCTACTCAGAGCTCAATCCAACCCCCGGGGAAATCGCCGCGGCTTTTTTGAAAGTGGTCACCCATGTGCGGGGACTGATTGAAGATGGAAAAATTAAACTGGAAATTGTCGATCCTGATTTAGTGATTGCCGCAGACATTGACCTTCTCCTGCAGAGCTCAAAAAGCTACACTCTCAGCGATTCCCAAAAAAATGGAACATCAGGAAGCTCCCCGGCTGGATCACAAAGGCTGAGTGAGGCCTATGTGGTCCCACCCTCAGCCGGTTCAGTGACTGCCACCGCCAGTCCTCCGCTCTCTTCAGATCCTCGGCCGGAGGCTCCCATCCAGAGTCCTAGCCCAGCACCTTCCCCAGTCACCGCCCAAAAGCTAGAAAAAGTCATGGCCAGAGTGGTGGAACTGACTGAGGAAAACTCAAAATTGAAAAACGAAATTGCCCAACTGCGGGGTCGACTGGCCCAGATTAAGCGCATCGCCTAGTCAAAGGCGTAACCTAAACGAAGCTCCACATTGCTAAAAAAGAGGGACTGACTGCCCTCAATCTGGAGGGCGGGGTCAAAGTCTGGCCTTTTTTGTGAGAAATTGTACTCATGCCACTGCCCATACCAAAAGCCTCCTACTCTTAAACCTGAGCGAAAGTTATAGATGAGCCCCAAGGATCCATCAAAGGCGAACTTTGGAGATATATGGAAGACATCTCCCCCCGAGGCCGGGTGCTGATAGCGCATAAAGATCTCAAAGTCCCAATTGCGAAAAACTTCTTCCTCGTGCTGAAAGCCCAAAGTGGCCATGGTCACCTGGGCGCGAACAATGTCAAAGCTGGTCTCTTGGGTGCGCAATAAAAAGGGCATACTGTGGTGCTGAAGCCCAAAGCGAATGCCCCAAGGACCCGGATTGCGAAAAATCCTTCCCTGCAAAAAGGTGGGCATATAGAGGGCCTCTAAAGAGTAAATCCACCACTGATAGGCACCTTGCCCCACTTCAATCGCACCCAGTTCTGCATCTCCCGATCCACTTGTCGACCCTGGAGACATCTTGATCTCCACCAAGGCGGCCCAGTCCCTATACAGTCGGGCTCGGCCCTTGCTAAAGAAGGAAGGGCCAGTGAAAGACTCAAAGGCCTGAGCCACCAGGTTACTATCCTGAGTGTAGCGTAGATAGTTAAATCCCACTCCAAACCAGCCCTCGTAGCGCTTTTGGTGAGCCGGAGATCTGGCCAAAGAGGGCTGTCCTTCCAAGACAGCCCCATCTTCACTCACCACAAGGTTGAGCTGAAAGATTCGCTCACGCCCATCCTCCATGCTCACCCTGAGGGGAAGCTGAATTGTACTGGGAGGAACATCCAAGTGAACTTCAAAATACCCTCTTCTTTCTGTCTCTAGGGGTAACTCCGTATCCAAAAGAACGGCTGGAGGAACATTGGCGGCCCTTCGGCCGATAATCACGGGGATTCGCGGAGCACCAAGGCTGACGGTTGCCTGGTCTTCCACCTTTCCTGAGACCACCACTCGAATTCGTCGAGGCTTGGGGCTCACTCTCAACACAGGAAAATACCACTGAACCTCAATGGACTCCTCAACAGCCAAATAGGGCGCTCCAACTTCTCCTCCAGAAGTGTCGTCGGGCTGATCCTCGGTCAGAGAGGAGTCTTCCATCGATCTTTCAAACTCAGCTCCTTCTTGATCTGAATCTGGAATTGGCTCTTCTTCAAAAGTCGGGGGCGCCAATGCCTCATCCAATGTGATGGCATAGACGGCAGGCCAACTCCCGCCAATGACAAGCAGGCCTACAAGACCTAAGTGAGAGAGAGGCCCAAGGCCCCTAAACCATGGGAGTCTCACCGCTCACCCGATTCCACTCAACAAAGAAGTAAGTCACATCATCTGCCAAATCAGCATCCTTGCGAAAAGTCTCTACCCCCTGAGCCACGGCCCCCAAACTCTCAGCTAAGCTCTGTTTTGCGTTAGCGGACTCCAAAAGAACTTTGAGCAGCTCCCTTTCTCCCCATTGACTCCCATCTGGGCCCACCAATTCAGTGACTCCATCAGTGTAAAGAAAGATTCGGTCTCCCGGATTGAGTTGGATCTCCGCCTGCTGATACTGGCTTTCCAGCCCCTCACCCAAGCGTTTTCCCTCGCTGTCCATCAAGGGAAGAAGATCTCTCTTTTTTAACCCTGTCTCTTTGTAGGGGATCACATAGGGAGGGTCATGACTGGCACTGGTGTACTTGAGCCAACCCGTTTCTAAATCCAAGACTCCCAGAAAAAAGGTCATCATCACCTGGCCCCGAGAGGTCTCACAGACCGCTTTGTTCATCAAGGCCATGGCCTGATCCGTGGGCAGATCAGGCAAACACTCCAAGACCGATGAGGCTGACCGGGCCGCACTGGTGATCAGGGCCGCAGGCACCCCATGCCCCGTGGCATCGCCTATCCACAAGTAGAGCTTATGATCTTGAAGGTAGTAGTGCCACCAATCTCCTCCGCACTCACTGGCCGGCTCATAATATCCATGCACCTTGACTCTCTGATTCTCAAATATGGGCTCGGGAAAAAGTGTGGACTGCACAGTTCGAGCGGTCTGAAGCTCGGAGGCCATGCGAGCCTTCTCCGCTGTCTCTGACAACAGCCTTTGCAATTCAGCAGTCATATGATTAAAACCTTGGGCTAAAACTCCAATTTCATCCTGGCTTTTAACCTGAGCTCGGGCCTCTAAATGGCCATTGGTCACGAGCTTCATCGTATCGTAGAGACGAAAAATATTGGCTGTGAGCTGGTTAGATCCCAGAACACTAAAAATAATGGCTATAGCGATCAGCACTGCCACGAAAACAGCGGACTTGACTGTAATTAACTGAAGTCCTTCCAAAGCAGCTGCTTTGGGAACGATGCTCACAGCACTCAAATTTCCAGCTCCCACTTGATTAACGGAAACCAAGAGCTCATTGACCTCTCGAACGAGCACATTGCCCCGCAGATCTGAGAAGATCTTCTGCATGGAGGAACTCAAAAGTCCCTCTTCAATCCTATGAGGAGACCTTGCTGGCGCAATGACCACATCTCCTGTTTCGTCAACCAGATAAATGTTTTGCATTCTGGGAGAGAAAAAGTGCTCTAAAAACTGACCCTGTTGAAATACAGCAAAGGCCAAAGTGGGAGCTCCTCCATCTTCCGCTGGAACAGAGATTCCCAAACTCCAACGATCCCTCCTTGAGGGGTCTAAATTGAGTGTTAAGTCCTGCTGAAGAGTTCTTTGCTTGAGCGCCTCTGTGACCCAGGGCTCTTCATTTTCCCCAGATCTTTCCAGTTGATCTCTCAACACATACCGACCTTGATCCGGGTCCAGCTGATACACGCGAAGCTCAGCCAAAAACTGGTCTAAAGTGAAGCTACTTTTTGCTGCAGAACTGAATTCTTGCGATTGCGGCGAGAATTCTCGCAAATAAGTTCTCACCCGATCTATCCCAAAGTTGAGATCACCACGAATTTGAGCGGCTGTGTTCTGAGCACTGGCCAAGGAAGTATCAAAAACATAGGCAATTTTATCTTTTTTGAACTCTTCAACTGACAAATAGTGATTGGCTAAAAGCGCCGCTGTCACGAGGCCACTGGTCAATAACAGAAGTTTAAACTTTATAGAGATTTGGACCTTCATTTCCTCAAATTCTATATTAGTTATCCGATGAATTTAACATGTTTTCCAGGAAAACCTCAGTCTTGGACCAAGCTCTAATGGCCACAGGAGTCCTTGTGGTCGCAGTGGGCAGTTATCTTCTCTCTGAAGAGACACTGCTACGGCAAATGCTGAACCTGGACCTTAGCAATGACAATGAGGTGGTGGGTGAGGCTATTTCCTCCACCAATGACGTTCGCCGGCGGTCTGAGGCCAGCCTCACTTGGCTACCCATTCGCTCTAAGCAAGAAATTCAGTACGGAGACTCCATTTTTGTAGGCTCTAATTCGGAGCTGACCTTCCGAGTTTATCCCATCGAAGGCGACCTTCATCTAGGACCAGGAACTCTCTTGCAGGTGGTGCTGGACCAGGGAGCCCCCGTCTTAGATTTTCAAATGGGCTCGGCCGAACTGGACCTGGCACCAGGGCAGAGTGTGACCCTGACCAGTCAGGGGCGCCAGTCCGTTTTGGATGGGACCGGTGATGGAGGGCGAGTCTCTCTGCGCACAGGGGAAGGTGGAGATCTCGTGATTGAGTCGCTTGGAGGTCAAATTGATGTGCAAAATGAGGCGGGCCAAAGGAGCTCGGTCTCTGAAGGACAGCAGCTACAAGTCTCTCGCCAGGGCGCCGATCAAGATCGTTTGGGAGAAAGGCTTTTAAAATCCCCAGATCGTGAAACTTGGCTATGGCCCCAAGACCCTCTGCGCTTTGAGTGGGGCCAAGAAATCGAAAGGGGCCGAATACAAATTTCGACTCAGCCTGACTTCTCTCAGGTCATAACTTCATTTGCAGCCCGTGGAACCAGTGCCGAGTTGCCCTCTTGGCAACAGGAAGGGTATTTTTACTGGCGTCTCCAGTCCCGAGAACTCTCACAAGCACCACCTAATCTATTTACTCTTAATTTGATCAAACCTCCTCTTCTTGAATTTCCAATAGCGGACTTCCTTTTTGCACGAAGCGAACTTGAGTCAGGGCAAGCCCTTGAAGTGGAGTTTCGTTTTCGCTCTCGCCCCTCCGTGAGTCGCCACATTCTGGAGATCAGCCAAAGTCCGGACTTCGCATCCCCCTTGGTTCAAGACCAGGTTGAGGGACGCCGGCATCGCCTGACCTTTTTTGACAATGGCGTCTATCACTGGCGGGTGCGCACGGACCACGGACAGCCGGTGGACGAGCTTTGGAGCCAAGTGGGACGATTTTGGGTAGGAGAACGAGACCTCTCTCTCTTAACTCTGGGCTCTGAAACCATCTTAGAAAGTGAATTGGTCGAAGAACTTCTTGAGGTCGTAGAGGCCTTAGAGGTAGAGCCCCCCCCTCTCCCCTCTGCCCCTCGTCTTTCCACCAGCTTGAGTGAGGTGGCCATGGATGAGGGCGGTCGAGGTCTCGTTCGGTTCGCCTGGCAGGAAGTGCCAGGGGCCCGGGGCTATGAGGTCCAGGTGGCCCGCAGCGCTGACTTTACACAAGACCCTCAACAGGCCACGACTCGCTCCACGTCTATGCTGTGGCAAAGTCAAAAGCCCGGACCTGTCTTCTGGAGAGTTCGCGCCATCAACGAAAATGGGGAGTGGGGAGAGTACAGCCTGGCCAGCTCCTTAATGTTGCTCGCCCCCGGCCCCCAAGTGCCTGAAGTGGTGGAGGCCCGAGTGGAGGTGGAGAGAGTGACAGAACTTCTCAATCCTGAGGAATCTCACTCCGTCAATCTGCGCTTTCAGCCTCTCGATGGCGCCCACTCCTACAAGGTGCAGTGGGCCTCGACTCCTGACTTCTCTGGGGCCAAAAGCCTGACGACCACCCAATCGGAAGTCAAACTGGATTTAGAGCAAACCGGAAAATACTATGCCCGAGTGATTGCCATGGTGGATGAGGAGCAGGCCCTGTCCACTCACTCCAGACCTGTGGAAATTCGCTATGAGAGGGCTCTGGCCCTACAGCCTCCCCGACTCATACAGCCCCTCAACAATATCGAAGTGGTCGCCTTTGCAGCCAAAGGCCAAGAGTCGGGCAGTAGCCCCTCTTACTTTTTCGCCTGGAGAGCCGTTCCCGAAGCTGAAAAATATGTGGTTCAGTTTTCTCAAACTTCTGATTTTAGCAATCTATTGATGGAAAAAGAGTCTAATAACCGCCAGTTGGTCTTACAGGAAACTTTGCCTCCGGGCCGGATATTCTGGCGAGTGCGGGCCGAGAGAGAAAAGTTCTTCTCCCCTTGGAGCGAGATCTGGTCACTCCAGACCCGCGGTGGCTAAACTCTCACGCCAAGCCAACATCACTTTTTCTGTCTCTTGATAGAGGACTTCATAGTCTTCATCCATCAGCGGACCATTGACTCCAAAAACCCAATCCTCTCCCAGTGGTTCCTGGACAATATCTCCCCCCGGCTGGGTCGAGAAAGACAGGGCAAAGGACTCTGAACAGGGGTAAAGCATGACAAAGAGGTTTTTTCCCCCATAGCGCAGATCTTCGCCCTGAGTACGCAGTCTTTCTTTTAGGCGAAAATAGACTTTGAGAGCCAAAGACTCTTGGTGTTGGGCAAAGTAAACTCGCACGGGCCCATCAAAAATAGCCGAATTAAACACCGGCGAATAGTAGCGAGACTGTGTTAAAAAAGCTGTGGCTTCTCCCATTGGCAACCCCCGTCCCTGTTGGTCACCCTTAGCCTATTTTCCTTTTGCCCTAAAAAGCAAAACTTTTTTTGCGACCGGCCAGCCAAACCTCTGTCACCGGATGATGGCCCACAGAATAGAATAAATCCTGCCAACCGCCCTTGAGCAAAACAAAGTCCGCCGACTTTCCGGGCTCAAGAGAACCCCGCCGGGACTGCAGACCCAAAGCCGCCGCTCCCCCATAAGTGTAGGCCGTTAAAACCTCGGGCAAAGTCATCTTCATTTCCAGGCGAGCCAACACTCCAATTAAGGAAAGGTCTTGAGTGGGACAAGAGCCCGGATTGAAGTCCGTGGCCAAAGCCACTCGAGCCCCCTCATCAATCAGTCGGCGGGCCGGAGGATACTTCATCCGCAGGTAGAAGTCAGCTCCGGGAAGTAACACCGCTGTGGAGGAACTTCGCGCCAGGCGAGTGAGATCTGGATCGCTCAACTGCACCACATGATCCAAAGAAAGACTCCTAAGCTCCAGCAGCTCCCTCACTCCTCCCAAGGAATGAAGTTGGTCCACATGGCCACAAATTTCAAAGCCCATCTTCTGCGCTTGGAGCAAAAAGCTCTTGGCCGCTGGAGAGTGAAAATAGCCCTTGTCCCAAAAGATATCGATTCGCCGAGCTAATCCCTTTTTATGAATCAGGGGCAAGACCTTATCCATCAGATATTGAATGTACTCATCTGCAGAGGAGAACTCTGGGGGTCGAGCATGAGCCCCTAAAAAGGTGGGCACGATTTCGGGGCCGCGGATTTTTTGCGCCACCTCCAACATCTTGATTTCCGCAGCTCGGCTTAAGCCATATCCACTCTTCACCTCGAGGACGGTCACGCCCTGGCGCAGAAATCGCTGGGCGCGATCCTGGGCCAAACTCAATAACTCTTGGGTGGAAGCTCGACGAGTGGCCCGCACTGTGGAGAGAATGCCTCCCCCCTTCTGGGCGATCTGCTCATAGCTCACTCCCCGATTGCGCTCTTCGAACTCCTGCTGGCGGGAGCCAGCAAAAACCAAATGACTATGGCACTCCACAAAGCCGGGAAGAGCGCAGGAATCTTTAAAAGAGTGCTGGCGAAAGGCCTTTGCTCCTCCAAAGGGTTTGAGCAGTGAGGCTTTAAAATTTTTTTGTCGCCCCAGCCAGACAATTTCACCACCCACCACCAGCATGCGGGCTTGGGAAATCACCGACAGATCTTTTTCCTGCACCCGGCGTCCATCTTTGGCGGCCGCCCCTTGGAGAGTCACCAACTCCGCAAAGTCAAAAATCTGCTTTTGACCTCGGCTCACAGCCACAGGGACTTCACTCCCCGCTCTTTAGCTGTTGTTTTGGCGTCTTCATAGCCTGCATCCACATGGCGAAACACACCCATGGCGGGATCGGCTGTCAGCACTCGCTCCAGCCTCTCAGCGGCCTCGGCTGTCCCATCAGCCACAATCACCTGTCCGGCATGAAGACTGTAGCCCATCCCCACTCCTCCTCCATGATGAAAGCTCACCCAGGTGGCCCCGCAGGCCGTATTCACCAAAGCATTGAGTATGGCCCAGTCAGCCACAGCATCGGAGCCGTCTTTCATGGCTTCCGTTTCGCGGTTGGGAGAGGCCACAGACCCACAGTCCAAATGATCCCGACCAATGACAATGGGGGCTTTCAGCTTTCCCTGCCCCACCAGCTCGTTGAATTTGAGGCCGGCCAGGGCTCTTTCCCCATACTCCAGCCAGCAGATCCTTGCCGGCAGTCCCTGAAACTGAATTCGCTCGGCAGCCATGTCCAGCCAGCGCAGCAAATGGGTTTTGTGAGGGAACAGCTCCTTCAAGGCCTGGTCCGTGACTCTGATGTCCTCAGGGTCTCCTGAGAGAGCCACCCAGCGAAAGGGTCCGCTGCCCTTGCAAAACAGAGGGCGAATGTACTCGGGCACAAATCCGGGGATGTCAAAAGCCCTCTCCACTCCCTCCTCTTGAGCCATGGCCCTAATGTTATTGCCATAATCAAAGGTTACAGATCCTCTTTTTTGCATCTCCAACATACCCCGCACATGCTCGGCCATGCTGGCTTTGGACTTTTTCACATAGTCCTTGGGGCTCTCTTGTCGCAAGACAGCGGCCTGCTGAACATCGTAGCCGGCGGGAATATAGCCGGTGAGGGGATCATGGGCCGAGGTCTGATCGGTGAGCAAGTCGGGAATAAAATTGCGCTCTAAAAGCTGATGGATCACCTCACTCATATTTCCCTGCAGAGCCACGGAGCGAGCGACTTTCTTTAGCTTTAGCGCCTGAATGCGCTGCAGAGCCTGATCTAAATTTGGCGCCACCTCGTCCACATAGCCGGTCTCCAGTCGCTTTTGAATGCGCTCAGGATCCACCTCAACAGCCAGAACACAGGCCCCGGCAAAGACCCCAGCCAAAGGCTGAGCTCCTCCCATGCCTCCTAAGCCGGCGGTCAAAATCACTCTCCCCGCCAAATCTCCCCCAAAGTGCCGGCGTCCGGCCTCCACAAAGGTCTCATAGGTGCCCTGAACAATCCCCTGGGATCCAATGTAAATCCAGGACCCCGCCGTCATTTGGCCGTACATCATCAGTCCTTGCTGCTCCAATTGGTCGAAGACCTCCCAGTTGGCCCACTTGCCCACCAAGTTGGAGTTGGCCAGCAACACCCGGGGAGCTTCAGTGTGAGTCTTTAAGACTCCAATGGGCTTGCCTGATTGCACTAAAAGAGTCTCATCCTCTTCCAGTTGCTTTAGGGCCTCTAAAATTTTATCAAAGCACTCCCAGTTGCGAGCCGCCTTTCCGCGCCCCCCGTAGACGATCAGCTCCTCTGGCTTTTCCGCCACCTGAGGGTCCAGGTTGTTTTGCAGCATACGAAAGGCAGCCTCTTGCAGCCAACCCTTGCAGTTCAATTCGGTCCCCGTCGGGGCCCTGACTGTTCTGGCAGAAGTTTCGCCTTGGTTCATATCCCCTCCTTTTACCACTCCAACTCACCCACGGATTGGTGGATGGCCCCGAGCAGTTTGTCTTGGCGAATAAGTGTTTTGATTTTTTCAATATCCAGAGCAAAAACTCGGTCCTGCTCAGCAAAGGGCAGTGTCTGGCGAATCAATTCGTAGCCCGCCATCACTCCCGCTGCCGGACGCAAGGGTTTCAAAAAGTCCAGGGCCTGAGCTCCACACAGCAACTCCATGGCCACAATGTTTTCGGCATTTTTGACAATTTGACCCAGCTTGCGGGCGGCAATGGTGCCCATGCTCACATGATCTTCCTTGTCGGCGGAAGTGGGAATGCTATCCACCGAGGCCGGATGGGCCAAAATTTTGTTTTCGCTCACCAATGAGGCCGCCGCCACCTGCACAATCATCATGCCGCTGTTTAAGCCGCCCTGGGGAGCTAAAAAGGCCGGCAGTCCACTCATGGCCGGATTGACGAGCTTTTCGATGCGGCACTCACTCATACTGGCCATAGCCGCCATAGCAATCCCCATAAAGTCCAGAGCAAAGGCCACGGGCTCCCCATGAAAGTTACCGCAGGAAAGAACCTTGTCGTCCTCTGCAAAAACAAGGGGGTTGTCTGTGGAGGAATTGGCCTCCACCTCAAGGACCTCAGCATGACGACGAAGGGCATCTTTAGCCGCTCCGTGTACGGCGGGCATGCAGCGCAAAGAGTAGGCATCTTGCACCCGTCCACAGTCCCTGTGACTCTCCCCAATCTCCGATGTGGGACCCAGCAGCTTCAAGAGGTTATGAGCTGTTTTGGCCTCTCCCGGATGGGGGCGAGTGGCAAAAATCAAAGGGTCAAAAGCGGAGCGCGAACCCTGCAGAGCCTCAAGAGTCATGGCCCCTGCCAAATCCGCCATCCACAGCAGCCGACGACTCTCCACCGCATTGAGTATCCCCACCGCCGTCATCACCTGACAGCCATTAATCAGAGACAAGCCCTCTTTGGCCTGAAGCTCTAAAGGGGCCACAGAATGCTCTTGCAAAAGCGGGGCGGCAGGGGCTTTTTCCCAGCGCCCACCCTGGTCCTGCCACAGCTCCCCTTCTCCCATCAACCCTAGGGCCAAATGGGACAGAGGAGCTAAATCCCCACTAGCCCCCACACTGCCCTGCTGGGGAATGACCGGGATCAAATTGAGGTTGAGAAACTGCAGAATTTTTTCCACCACCTCCACTCGCACTCCACTGTGACCTCGGGCCAAGGCATTGGCGCGCAAAAGCATAATGGCCCGTGTTTCAGGGACGCTAAAGGGCTCTCCCACTCCGCAGCAGTGAGAGCGGATCAGATTTTTTTGCAACTGAATGGTGTCGGCCGTGGAAATACTCACACTACTAAAGGCGCCAAAGCCTGTGTTCACACCATACATAATGTCGCCACGGGCCACTCTCTTCTCAATGTAGCTTCGACTGATGAGCATTTTCTGTTTAGCCGAATCAGACAAATGAACCTGAACCAAGGGTTCATAGGCCACTTGCCAAACCTGATCCAAGTCTAGGGACTCCCCCGTCAATTCAAAGCTCTCCATGGTCTCTCCTCAATTTTCGAATTTGGCCTGCTTGAGCTTTTCGATGGCCGAGCCATAAGACCCTGAGGCTCCAAACACAAAACTGCCTGCCACCAAAACATCGGCCTGTCGCAACTCCTTAGCCGTCTCCTCAGTGACCCCACCATCCACTTCAATCAGGGCTGAACTTCCCAGCTCGGTGAGTTTATTTCGGACCCAGGTTATTTTTTTCACTTGATCCGCCATAAACTTTTGCCCCCCAAAGCCCGGGTTCACTGTCATAATCAAGACCAGGTCCACCAAGGGTAAAAAGGCCTCCAAGGCCTCCACCTCTGTACTTGGCCGAAGGGTGATCCCTGGCTTGACCCCTAGATCGCGAATTCCCCTTAAAGTCGACTCCACTTGATTTGTGGACTCCACATGAATGGTCAAATAGTCACTGCCCGCTCGAGCAAAGTCCTCGATATAGCGCTCAGGCTCCTCAATCATCAAATGGACATCCAGGGGCAGAGGGGTCACTGGTCGCAGGCATTTCACTACTGGGGCCCCAATGGTCAAATTGGGCACAAAGTGACCATCCATCACATCCACATGAATCCAATCGGCTCCAGCCTTCTCTACCGCCTCCACCTCCCTTTGTAGGTTGGCAAAGTCCGCCGACAAAATACTGGGAGCTATCAAAAACCCATCATTCATTGCAAGACCTCACCTTCAGCAAGGGGGTAGCCCTTCAAGTACTCGCCCACAGCCATCCGCGGCCGTGAGGGAGGCTGCACCTCAAAAACCCTTAGGGCCTGCTCTCCACAGGCCACCACAAAAGAATCCTTGTCCACTTTCAACACCTGTCCCGGTTGTTGAGGAAATGCAGCAGAGCCTCTGCTCTGGTTCCCATCCTTTACCTCCACCTGAGCCCGAAGAATTTTTAAGGGCTTATCTCCCCGCTGACAGTGAACTCCTGGCCCCAAGGCCAAGCCACGCATGCGATTGAAAATCTGCCGGGCGGGAAGAGTCCAGTCAATGGCGGATTCCGACTTGCTCAATTTATGAGCATAAGTGATTTGAGTGGGGTTCTGTGGAACGGCCACCAAATTTCCTCTTAAATAGTCCATCAATTCCACTTTAAGCAGATCGGCGGCCAAAGGCTTCATCTGTTCATGAAGCTCTAAAGCATCCCAATCCTCTTTAATCACCAGTGTGCGAGAGCCTAAAACGTCCCCCGCATCCAACTCCTTGACCATCACCTGGAGGCAAACTCCGGTCTCCTTATCTCCAGCCATTAAAGCCCGCTGAATGGGGGCCGCTCCCCTCCAACGAGGCAGCAAAGATGCGTGAACATTGACCACCTTGTGGGGAAAAAGGTCTAAAAATTTTTGTGAGACAATCTGCCCAAAAGCCACCACCACCGCCACTTCAGCCCGCCATGAGGCCACTTGGGCCAGAGCTTCGGGAGTGTTGACCGAATCAAAGCTGTGCACTTCCAGCCCCTTTTTGAGAGCCAACTCTTTGACGGGCGAGGGGGTCAGTTTCATTTTGCGCCCGGCCGGACGATCTGGTTGAGTGATCACTCCCACCACGGAAAAGTGCTCATCCTCAAGAAGGGATTCCAGGCAGTACCTGGCAATGTCAGGGGTTCCCAAAAATAAAGTGCGAATCAGGCTCACAGGCTCACATCTTCCTTTTCCTGTTTCGCCAGCTTGGTCAAGTCTGGGTATCCATGTTTGCGAATCTTGGATTTGATACGAGCCGATTTGATTGGGCTCAGTCGATCAATAAAGAGCTTTCCATCCAAATGATCAATCTCGTGCTGAATGCAAATCGCTAAAAGGCCATCGGTCTCAAACTGAATTCTCTCACCTTGTAAGTTGAGGGCCTCCACCTGAATCCAGTTAAAACGCTCCACCGTTTCATAGTAGGAGGGCACGGAAAGACAGCCCTCATCAAAAGTGGTCTTTCCCTCTTTTTTGACAATCACTGGATTAAATAAAATCAAAGGTTGCTCAATGGCTCTCTCCAAGTCCGTCATATCATCCAGCCGGTAGCGGTCGGACTCAGGATCCTTGGAGCGAGTGTCCACCACCAGCAGTCGCACCAGTCGATTCACCTGAGCTGCGGCGAGGCCAATACCCCGAAAGGAGTACATGGTCTCCAACATGTCCTGAGCGAATTGTTGCAGCTCGGGCGTGACTTTCTCCACTGACAGGCATTTTCTTCTGAGACGCGGGTCGGGAAACTTCAATATCTCTAGTAAAGCCATGGGGCACTCTCCAATCTTTGAGGCCTCATTTATACCCCCAATTGACCCCTTTGACTAGGCCTACCTGAGGGGCCTGTTTAACTCCTCATCCGCAATAGGAGACCAAAAGACAGGGTCAACAAGACGACATTGGCCACCCAGGCGGCGGCCATAGGGGGCAGCACCCCATGCCGTCCCAAAGCCAGGCTGGAGCTGTAAAAGACCCAGTAGAGAAAAGCCAAGCCCACACAGAGGCTGATATTGACAAAAGCTCCACCTGAGCGCTGCCGAGACAGACTAAAGGGAATACCCATGAGAGCCATGACAAAACCCGCAAGGGCAAAGCCGAATTTACTATGGTAGTCCACCTCGTAACTGAGGGTTTCAAGGCCCGCCTCCTTATTGCGGGAAATAAAGCGGCGCAAGTCTTTCAAACTCATCACCTCACTGGCGTTACTCATGCTCTTAATATCGGCAATGTCCTCGCCAATAGCTATAGACTTGCGCTCAAAGGACTGGGTCAGAGGAAAGCTCGAGGCCTCAGTAAAAAGCGTGACAGCCCCTCTCTCCAAATCCCAGCGGGAGCCCTCCATGCGCACATTCTGCGCCGTTATCAACTGGACTAAATTCCAGGCCTCATCAAAGTAGTAAAGGGTTAAGCCCTGAGCCCTGGCCTCCTCTGTGTTCAGTGTCTTAATATTGAAAAGCATATTTTCGGAGCGATACCAAATTCGATTGGTGGTGACTGTGGAATAGAGGCCCGGACGCTGTTGGATTTCCACATAGAGGGTGAAATTTTTCTTTTGTGCCAGGCGGGGCAGCACCTGATCACTCATCCATAGGGATAAGACAGACAGCCCCATCACCAAGGTCAAAATGGGGGCACTCACTCGGGCCAAACTCCATCCTGCACTGAAGAGAGCCACCAGTTCATTGGCTCGATTCATGCTCGTTAAAGTGAAGACAGTGGCAATGAGTCCGGCCACAGGAATCATTTGATAAATAAGAGCCGGACTCAGGAAGAGGTAGTAGCGCAGCCACACTTCCACTTGAACGCCGGAGTAACGAGGAGCCATGGACATAAAGTCGATGACCAGAAAAAGGGTCACAAAAACCATGAGCCCAGCCACAAAGTAGAACAGAAAAAGCTTGGCTATGTAGCGATCCATTAATGAAAACACGGCAGTTTCTCCAAGATCCTCATCCTAGTTTTTACCTATTGACTGGTCTAGATTTACATCGTTTACTTTAAAGTATGGCTTTGCGCGTCTTACTTGCCGATGAGAGCAACACCATTAAGAAAGTCTTCCAATTGGCTCTCCAAGACTATGCGGTGGATGTCCGCCCCGTCAATATTGGCTTAGACGTACTTCAAGTGGCCGAAAAGTTTAATCCCGATATCGTCTTTGCTGATGTTTTATTGCAAAAAAAGTCCGGCTATGAAGTCTGTGCAGAAATCAAAAACCACAGCGGTCTAGCCCGGACCCCTGTGGTTTTGATGTGGAGCGGTTTTATGGAGCTGGACCAGGACCGCTTTGAGGCCTCTGGAGCAGAGGGTCGCTTGGAAAAGCCCTTTGACGTAAACAGCCTGCGAAGTCTTGTGCAAAAATTAGTGCCCAAAACCAGCTCCCAGCAACTCTCACAGTACTTGAGCTTTCCCAAAATGCCCGAAATGATCTCTGAACAACCCAAAGGGAATGTGGAGGAGCCCGCTCCAAGGGCCACCCCAACAGCAACGACAGGGACACCAGGTGCCGCACCACCTCCAGCGCCCCAGGCCACTCCTTCTCAAGTTCAGGCCACTCCGCCCCCAGTGGCTGCGGCCCCGCAGGCCCAGGCCTCTCCACCCCCTCTACCTCAAGATCCTCCTCCCCCCGCCTCCGCAGAGGCCGCCACCACCGAGGAGGCCGAGCTCAGTGAGTGGAGCATCGAAAGTTTTGACCCTATTCGCAACACAGTGGTGCAAGAGCCGGCCCAGCCCATGGAACTTCAAGAGCTTGAAACGGAGTCGGAGGATCAGGACTCCTGGCAGCAGACCGACTTGTCCCGCTTTAAAGTGGACCTGGATCCCAGCACAGAAGATGAAGATTTGCCCACCGAGACCCTTTTCCGCCCTGAGGCGGAGGAGACCGAGATCCATCACTCGTCGGCGACTTCGCAAGAGGCCCTCGAGGTGGAAGAAGAGCTCCCTCTGGACTGGGGACCCGAGCCTCAGGCTGAGTTGGAAACAGAAACTCTGGTCCACCCTCAACCTCACCCACAGCCCCAGCAGGGAGCCGCCGCAGCTGTTGCCCTGACCGGAGAGCAGATTGAGGAGATCATTCGCCATCAGGCTCAAGAAATGATTGAGGCCGCCGTATGGAAAGTCGTTCCTGAACTGGCTCAACAAATTATCGAGCGAGAGCTCAAGAAAATTCTCGAAGAAAAAGAGTCTGACCTTTATTAAAAACAGAGAGAACAGACCTCACCAGCTAGGCTGAGTAGTAAAATGAAATTATTTGATTTGGTGAAACAAGCACTTGACGAGGACCTCCCCGGAGGCGACCTCACCACCGACAACTTAAACCTGGGCGAGCGCTTGGGACGGGCCCGCTTAGTGGCCAAGGAGGACCTCGTGATTTCCGGCCAGGAGGCCTTTCAGATGAGCTTTCTTCACCTGGACCCAGAGGTGAAATTACACTGGCCCTTTAAAGATGGAGATTTTGTCTTAAAATCGCAAACCGTAGCTGTGCTCACTGGACACTTGGAGGCCCTCTTAAAGGGGGAGCGAGTGGCCCTCAACTTTATCGGCCACCTCTCGGGAATTGCCTCTCTCACCCGCTGCTTTGTGGAACAGGTCAAGCACACTTCCTGTCAAATTTTGGACACACGCAAAACCACCCCCCTCTGGCGAAGCCTTGAGAAACAGGCGGTGCGCCATGGCCGAGGGCACAATCACCGCCTCAACCTCAGTGAAGCTGTGTTGGTGAAAGACAATCATATTGCCGCCTGTGGAGATCTGAAAACAGCTGTGCAAAAAATAAGACAAAGTTTTGCTGGCCCCATAGAGGTAGAATGCGCTGAACTGAGCCAGGTGGAAGAGGCCGTGGCCCTGAATGTGGACCGCATCCTGCTAGACAACATGGACAACTCCACTTTGGAGCAGGCCCTGGCCCTTATCCCCAAGCGAATTCAAACCGAGGCCAGCGGGAATATGAGTCTGGATCGGGTGCGCTCGGTGGCTGAGCTTGGAGTCGACTTCATTAGTGTGGGTGCCCTTACCCATTCCGCTCCCTGCGCCGACTTAAGCTTGGAGTTTGAGTTTGCCGAGGGTGGTAAACCCCAACCAGGAGGGTCGTTATGATCTCCAATACCATTCAAAAATGGGCGCAAGATAGTCAGGTGGAGTTGCGCTTTTTTAGCTCCGTAGACAGCACCAACCAAGAGGCCAAAAAAGAGATCTCTCCGGAACTGTCGGGGCTGGTCCTCTATGTGGCTGAAACTCAAACTCAGGGTCGCGGCCGCAGTGGCCGGCACTGGTACAATACGGCTCCTGGAACCAATCTGCTGAGCAGTTGGTCCCTGTCCTGCTCTTCCGCTCCTCAGCCCATTATGGGGCCCCTGATTGGTTTGGCCCTTTATAGAGCGGCCATGGCCCCATGGCCTCAGTTGCCCTGGAGCTTAAAGGCTCCTAACGACCTCTTTTTAGGGGAAAAGAAAGTGGCAGGCCTCCTACTGGAGACTGTCTCCCGTGGGGACCTGCATCGGCTGATTGTGGGCTTGGGCTTTAACCTTTTAGACCACCCCCAAGACTTGCCTGAGGCCACTCATCTCAGTCACAGCGAGGGGCTAGGGCGCAGCCCCAGCTCTGAAGAACTCACCCAGTTCCTCAGCGAGTTTCACCAACAGCTCCTTCAGGCCGTCCATCAGGGCTTGGCTCCAGAGCTCATAGAGACCGCCCGGATTGAGCTGGCCAAGGCCCTTAACGCCCACCCCCTTAAACCTGGCTATATTGTGGAGGTCACCCCCTCAGCCAGCCTCATTTTGGCCGACAAAACGCTGCGTTGGAGTGATTTATAGCTTGAGCCTGGGCCGAGATTTTAGCAATAGTGAAGGCTCTTAAGACCAGGAGGTTTTATGGCTCTCACCTACACCCCTCAAGCGGATATTGGCCAAGCTTGCCCTCCCTTTTCTTTGCCCGGAGTGGACGGCAAAACCTATAGCTTGCAGGACCTGCCCCCTGCATCTCCGAAAGTAATTATGTTTATATGCAACCACTGCCCCTATGTACAGGCCGTGGAGGATCGATTGATCCAATTGGCTCGGGAGATGGGAGAGCGCGGAGTGAGCTTTGTGGCCATATCCTCCAATGATCCCGAGGACTACCCGGAGGACAACTTTGAGAACATGAAAAAGCGAGCCGAGGCCAAATCCTACCCCTTTCCCTACCTTCAGGATTTAACTCAAGAGGTGGCCCAGGCCTTTGGCGCCGTCTGCACTCCCGATTTTTTTGTCTACGATGGGGACAATCGCTTGGCCTATCGCGGACGTCTGGACGACTCCTGGAAGGATCCCTCACAGGTGCAGCGCCAGGAACTGAAAGAAGCCTTGGAAGCCCTTTTGCAGGGACAACAGCCCTCCTCTGAGCAGATCCCCTCCATGGGCTGTTCCATTAAGTGGAAAAAAACTCCGTGATCTTTCGCTGGTTCTTTCTTTTTATCTTCCTGGCCATCGCCTCCACCATGCTCTACGTGTCTTTCTACATTGGACTCTTTCGGTCGGTGGAGGTGGCTCAGGAGGAGCGTCCGGGCTTTCACGCCGTCTACAAATTACACTTAGGCCCCTATCATAAAATCAATCCGGTGATTGAAGAGGTGGAGAGCTGGGCCCATGGTTTGGGCTGGCGCTGCCAGATCTCTTTTGGCGAGTACCTGGATGACCCCAATGAGACCAATGAACATCACTTGCGCAGCCATGGAGGTTGTGTGGTTCCTGGCCCTGTTGAACCTGAGGATCTGCCCGAGGGCTTCAATTATCGTTATTTTCCCGAAGGGGAATTTGTGGTGGCCCGCTTTAGGGGCTCTCCCGCTCTGGGCCCCATGAAGGTCTATCCCAAGGCGGTTCGCTTTATCCATCAACAAAATTTAGAAGTGGCCCATGAAGTGATTGAACTCTACACCAACGAGGGCCCAGAGTTCGAGACCACTTATTTGTTTCGCATTTTAAACTGAGGGGGGAGACTGTGGAAAAGAAGCCAGCCTGGTCGGGAGCCGTAAAAAAGGTGATGAATCCTTTAAATTTAGCCAAAATGGTCCAACTGGAAAGAGGCAAAAAGCGTCACTCACGCACTGCCGAGGATGCTCAGCTCAAGCTTTACTCCAAAATCCTCAAAGGAGACTTCCTCCACTACGGCTACTTTGACAATCCCGACTTGGCGGCTGAGGACATTTCCTTCTCCATGATCTACCGGGCCCAAGAGCGCTATGCCGAGAAAATTTTAGATTTAATCCCAGAGGGAAAAAAACAGGTCCTGGATGTGGGTTGCGGCATGGGCGGTCTCTTGGGAATGCTCAACAGCCGGGGACATAAGGCCGTGGGCCTCACTCCCGACATCCATCAAGTCCAGTACATTCGCGACCACTACCCCAACCCCACCCTACACTGCCGCTTTGAGGAGATCCCCCTGGCCGAATACCGCGGAGCCTTTGATGTGATCATCACCTCTGAGTCTCTTCAGTACCTGAAACTGGATGAATCTCTGCCCCTGATCCAAGAGCTTTTGCGCCCGGGCGGTTGCTGGATCGCCTGCGACTACTTTCGTCAAACTCCTGAGAGTTTTGAAAAGAGCGGCCATATTTGGACAGATTTTGAACTCCAACTCAAAAAAGGTGGCTTCAACCTGGAGTCCTGCGAAGACATCACCCCCCATATTTTACCCACCATCGCCTTTGCCCATCTGTGGGGACAGAGGGTGGGGCTTCCCGTTTTGGACTTTTTAGTTGAAAAATTGAGAGTCAAAAATCCTGGCTGGTACTATCTAGCTGAAGACATGATTCCCGAACTCATGGAAAAGGTAGAGAAAAATCTCAAAGTGGTGGACCCCGTTCAATTTGCCGCCGTTAAAAAATATCTGCTGATGAAAATTGTCTGAAAGGTGCCCGTCATCTTTTTGCGTATCAGCGCGTCACTCAGCCCTTAACTTTTGCCAATGACACAGTGATACGCAAAAAGATGACGGGCACCTATAGGGATTTAAAGTAGGCCATGGTCTTCCGAAGCCCCTCATCCAATTCGACCTGAGGGGTCCAATCTAAGACCTTTTGAGCCAAGCTGATATTGGGACGTCGCTGGGTGGGATCATCAGCGGGCAATTCTCGATGCACAATCTTGGAGACTGAAGCTTGGGAGCCCGCTTCCCCTGATCCTGCTACCGTTTCAGGCACCAGTTCAAGGACCTTTTTCGCCAACTCCAGGATGGTGAACTCATGGGGATTGCCCAAGTTGATGGGACCGGAAAAGTCATCGGGGGTCTGCATACTGAGGTAAATTCCCTCGATCAAATCGGAGTAATAACAAAAACTGCGAGTTTGCTGACCTTGTCCATAGACAGTGAGGTCCTGCCCTTTTAGAGCCTGCACCACAAAGTTAGAAACCACTCGGCCATCTTGGGGGTGCATCCGCGGCCCATAGGTATTGAAAATACGCACCACCTTCACTCGCAGCCCATGCACTCGACGGAAGTCAAAACACAGGGTCTCCGCCCCCCGCTTCCCCTCGTCATAGCAAGAGCGAATGCCTATGGGGTTAACATGCCCCCAGTAGGACTCCACCTGGGGGTGCACCTGGGGATCTCCATAGACCTCGCTGGTGCTGGCCTGCAAGAGCTTGGCCCCATGATTTTTAGCCAAAAGCAACATATTGCGAGTTCCCAACACTGAAGTCTCAAAGGTGCGGATCGGATTTTCCTGATAGTGGATGGGAGAAGCTGGGCAGGCCAAGTTGTAGATCTCATCCACCTGAAGGTCCAAGGGCTCACAAATGTCTTGCTCGATAAACTCAAAATGAGGGTTCTGAGCCAAATGCTCAATATTCTTCAGCGAGCCTGTGTGGAGATTGTCCACGGCAATGACCAAGTGACCCTCGGCCAGCAATCGATCACAGAGATGGGAGCCTAAGAAACCAGCTCCGCCGGTGACTAAAACGCGCTTCATCCTCTTCCTTTTCTCTGGGGCTCAGCACCTCAGGCGGCTGGGAATTTGAGTTTGACTTAAGCCTTTTTGCCTTATTTAACTGAAGGCGTCAGCCAAAAAGGAGGCCTTATGAAGATTTCAATTGTGGGCACCGGCTATGTGGGCCTGGTCAGTGGCACTTGCTTTGCGGAAATTGGTCACCAAGTCCACTGCATTGATATTGACCCCAAAAAAGTGGCCCTCCTTAAAGATGCCATCTCCCCCATTTATGAGCCCGGCCTGGAAGAGCTTTTAAAGAAAAACATTGAAGCGGGACGCCTGGAGTTCAGCACCGACTTCGACTCGGTGGCTCAGTCCCAGGCCGTCTTTCTGGCCGTGGGCACGCCCTCGGCCGCCGATGGCTCTGCGGACTTGAAGTACCTCTATGCCGCCATAGACCAAGTGATGGAAGTCATGCCCGAAGGACTGGTCATCGTCATCAAATCCACCGTTCCCGTCGGCACTGCTCAGAGAGTCACCGAGTACATCAAAAGCCGCACCCACAAAGCCTTCTCTCTGGTCAACAACCCGGAGTTTCTGAAAGAGGGAGCTGCGGTGAACGACTTTATGCGCCCGGACCGCATTGTCCTGGGCACTTCTGACCCTCAGGCCGCCGAGACCATGAAAGAGCTCTACGCCCCCTTTGTGCGCCAAGGCCACCCCATCTACACCATGAGCAACTTGTCAGCGGAAATGACCAAATATGCCGCCAACTGCTTTTTGGCCACCAAGATCTCTTTTATCAATGAGATCGCCCGGCTCTGCGATGCCACTGGAGCTAACATTGATGAGGTCCGCAAGGGCATCACCTCGGATCAGCGCATTGGCAAACACTTTCTCTATCCCAGCCCGGGCTATGGGGGCAGCTGCTTTCCCAAGGATGTTAATGCTCTGATTAAGACCGCCCAAGAGCACGACTCTCCTCTGCGCCTGATTGAGTGCACGGAGAAGGTCAACCAAGAGCAGCGCGAATATGTCTTTCAAAAAATCAACCACCACTTTCAGGGCCAGCTCAAAGGCAAAAGGATAGCTCTTTGGGGGGTGGCTTTTAAGGCCAACACCGACGACATTCGTGAGTCTTCAGCTATCCATATCACCCAGCGACTGCTTGAGGCGGGAGCCCAGGTTCACTTTTTTGACCCCGAGGCCTCAGACAACTTTTGGAATCATATGCAAAGCCTCGGACTTAAGAACCCCGGTCAACTTCAGAGGTGTGAGGAGATGTACTCCTGCGCCGAAGGGGCCGACGCCCTTGTCCTACTCACTGAGTGGAGGGAGTTTCAATCCCCTGACTTCAGTCAACTCAAAGAGAAAATGCTAACTCCCGCACTCTTTGATATGCGCAACCTCTTCTCCCCGCAAAAGCTGCGCCCAAGCGGCTGGACCTACTACGGCCTCGGCCGCTAGGTACCTATTGTCCGCGGAGCAGATTGAGGGCGGAGCCGGCCTTGAACCACTTCACTTGCTCGGCATTAAAGGAGTGAGTCACTTCAAAGGTCTCCTTGGTGCCATCGCTATGCTCTAACTCCAGAGTGAGGTTTTTGCCGGGGGCAAAGTCCTTTAAGCCAAGTACAGAGACTTTGTCCTCTTCTTGAATGCGGCCATAGTCCTCTGGTTTCACAAAAGTCAGGGCCAGTACCCCTTGCTTCTTGAGGTTGGTCTCATGGATGCGGGCAAAGCTCTTGACCAGCACCACCAGGCAGCCCAAGTGACGAGGCGACATGGCCGCGTGCTCACGGCTGGAACCCTCCCCATAGTTCTCATCTCCCACAATCAGCCAGGGCTGGCCCTGAGCCTTGTAGGAGCGAGCCACCTTGGCAAACTCCTGCTCACCCTCTCCGGTGAGCAAATTTTTGCCCTTGCCAATCCACTCAGGGTGAAAGGCATTGGTGGCTCCCAACAGCATATTGTTGGAGATATTGTCCAAATGACCTCGGTACTTGAGCCAAGGACCTGCCGGACTGATATGATCGGTGGTGCATTTGCCCTGGGCTTTGCACAGCACCCGCATGGATTTTAAATCCCCTCCCGACCAGGCCGGAAAGGGCTCCAGCAGCTCCAGTCGCTCCGAGTCGGGCGCCACCTTCACCTCGGCCTTGGCTCCCATGGGAGGCTGATAGGCCTCGGGGTCAGCCAAAAAGCCAGCTCCCGGAAGCTCATCGGCTTCGGGAGCTTGCAGTCGCAGAGACTTGCCGTCAGGAGTGGCAATTTCATCCCGGCTGGGGTCAAAGTCCAAGCGTCCTGCAATCCCTAGGGCGGTCACAATCTCAGGACTGCCGATAAAAGACAGAGTCTCGGGATTGGCGTCATTGCGGCCGCGGAAGTTGCGGTTAAAACTGTTCACAATGGTGTTCACTTGACCTTTTTTAAAGTCATCTCGCTTCCACTGGCCAATACAGGGGCCGCAGGCGTTGGCCAAGACTGTGGCTCCCACCCCTTCCAGAGCCTGCATATAGCCGTCGCGCTCAATGGTCTTTTTGATCTGCGAGGAGCCTGGAGTCACCATAAACTGCTGGGGCATCTTGACTCCAGCTTCAGAGGCCTGACGGGCCACATGGGCAGCCCGGCCAATGTCCTCATAGGAGGAGTTGGTGCAAGAGCCAATCAGGGCAGCAGACAGCTGCACTGGCCAGCCATTCTCCTCCGCCGCCTTTTTGACCTCACTCAAGGGCCTTGCCGCATCGGGAGAGTGGGGTCCCACTAAGTGGGGCTCCAGCTTAGATAGATCAATTTCAATAACTTCATCGTAGAACTTTTCCGGATTTTTTAGAACCTCGTCGTCAGCTCGCAACAGCTCTCTATGGGCATCGGCAATCTCAGCCAGTTCTCCCCTCTGAGTGATGCGCAAAAAGTCGGCCATGCGAGAGTCATAGGGGAAGACCGAACAAGTGGCCCCCAGCTCAGCCCCCATATTGGTGATGGTGCCCTTGCCTGTGCAGCTGATGGACTCACAGCCCTCGCCAAAGTACTCCACAATTTTATTGGTGCCGCCCTTGACTGTCATAATTCCGCAGAGTTTGAGGATCACATCTTTGGCCGAAGTCCAGCCACTCATTTTGCCTTTGAGATGCACTCCTACCAGCTTGGGGTTTTTCACTTCCCAGGGCAGCCCCGCCATCACGTCACTGGCGTCAGCCCCGCCCACGCCCACGGCCACCATGCCTAAGCCTCCCGCATTGGGAGTGTGAGAATCAGTGCCGATCATCAAACCACCGGGAAAGGCGTAGTTTTCCAGAATCACTTGGTGAATGATTCCCGCCCCCGGCTTCCAAAAGCCAATATTGTAGCGGCTGGACACCGTGGCCAAAAAGTCAAAGACCTCTTCATTCTCCT
>SKLV01000063.1 GCA_007121385.1 Bdellovibrionales bacterium | reverse complement strand
CGGAAATGGCGAGGTCTTGGGCTATGGGATCTTCAATGGGCCCGGAGAATTGGGAAAGATTGCTGCTGAATCCGGTCGGGTTGAGCACTGCCTGGTGGAGCGCTGGGTGCAGCTGAGCTTTGGCCGAGAGACAGATGAGAACGGGGAGCAGGTCATTCAGCGCTATGTTCATCAATTTCAGCAGTCTGGGAGTTTAAAGGACTGGGTTCGTGACTTTGTAGCTTCCGCGGACTTTCGCTATCGCCGCCCCCTGGAAAGAGGAGAATAGAACTATGAGCAAGAAAAAGAGGATACATCAGATTGATCGCAGAAACTTTCTCCAGGGTCTGGGGGCCTCAGTGGTGGCTCTACCCATGTTCGACTTTTTTCTTAATTCCAATGGGACTGCTTTTGCCCAGGGGGCAGAGCTGCCCAAGAGATACATGCTGTTGATGAATGGAGTCACTCCCGGAAGGAGTGTCATCAATAACTTCCTCACCCCTGGATCAACAGGGGCCAACTATGAGCTGCAAAACTCCATTGTGCCCTTGAATGGGAATTATGGTGACCTGCGTCCTCATGTGGGTATTTACTCCAACCTTCACTTGCCATTTGCGGTCCGCAGCTCGAGGGACCCAGCGCCCACAGGGGGCTATAAGGGAGCCTTTCACAATATGGCGGCCCACTGTCAGCTCACTGGAGACCGTGTGGACGAGGGCAGCGATGAGTTTGGGATTCCACGCAAGAGAATCTCAGCCCCCTCCTCAGATCAGGCTCTTAGAGCCGCCCTCAATCCAAATAACCAGTTCGTGCATATCAACCTCTCTGCTCAGCCAAAAAACTATCTTGGCAGCACCAGCCTAGGCCGCCTAGTGATGCAGTTTGGAGAGAGTGGCAGTCGCATTGCCCCCCAGACTTCGCCTCGCCAGGCCTTTAACCAGCTTTTCTTTAACCTGCAGGACAGTGACCCTCGTGTAGAGGCCGAACGGCAGCTGGCCGTTCAGAAGCGTCAGAGTGTTCTTGACTTGCTCGCCAAGGAGCGAGTGGACTTTCTCAATCGGGAGCTAGGGGCAAGGGAGAGGTCAATGCTTTCAGATCACTTTGACCACATTAGAACTCTTGAGCAGAGTGTGCAATCTGTGGCCTCTGATAATTTGGCCAGTCAAACATGTCGCAAGCCTCAAGATCCGGGGCAGGATCCCCCTTTAGGAGCAGACTACATTGGGGCTCGCAGTGATAATCAGGATCCCAATACGGGGTATAGCAATGAAGATCTGCGTGCCGATATCATGGTGGATCTTATTCACATGGCTTTCACTTGTGATATTTCCCGGCATGGAACGCTGAGGCTCACTTACGATCAATCCTATATCAATGTGTTTCAGATTGCCGGAGTGATTCACGACTATCACCAGCTTTCTCACACATCTAGACACCTCAATGAATTTATTCAATTTGTAGGTTGGCATGTGGAAAAGTATGCTCGATTAGTCTCTAAGCTGGCAGACACTCCAGAGGGCTCAGGTTCTGTTTTGGATAACTCGGCAGTACTCCTTCTCAGTGAAGGGGGTTACGGGCTGAACAGCGACAATGGTGACAGGAGTTCGGCTCATTCAGGCTTCAATATGACCACTCTAGTGGCAGGGCGAGTAGGAGGTCTTAACCCCGGGCGCCATGTGGCGACCAATCGAGTGCACCCCTCGCGGATTTTGTTCAGTGCCATGCGAGCGGCGGGCTTTCAGGGCAATCGCTTAGGCGATGTGTCTGGTGTGGTCTCCGATATGTTCTAAAAGCCTCAGATGAACCTTAGGAATATATAAGGTGTCAGTCCTCGTATTAGGTTCTTAGGGCCCTCAACCAAGGGCTCGTTTGTAGTAATTACATATATTTTGACAAGATTCCGATTTGACCCCAGCCGGTCTAGGGTTCATCTTTTGCCTCATATTTGAGGAAATCTGCACATTTGGCGTAAATTGGCAGACTGTATTCGGGTCTGACACAGGAGAAAAAGAGGCGCCATGAAAAAAATCAGTGAATTCAAGCGAATACAATAAGCGACTGTTTTGAACGAAATTTGAATAGTTAAAGAGAGTTAAGGCTACAAGGAGAAAAATTATTAGGTTTTTCAGCCCTTCATCTCTATTTTCAGCCAGATGGGGCCATTTTTTGGCTCTGGGGGCTCTTGCGGCCTCCTCAGCTCTGGCTGAACAGCCCTTATCTGCAGTGGCTCTGGCAGCTCCGGCAGGAGAGAGGGCCTCAGAGGTTTCGCCAGAGGGTCAATCTCGCTGGGCTCCTTCTGGGGCTGAGGACAGCCTGTGGCTTCAGGGCCCTCTGACCGGCGAGTGGAAGCTGGCTGTGGGCAGCATGGGGCTGCTGAGTGAAAATGATGAAAAGCTGGCAGCCGTCTTGGAAATTCAGCCTCAATTCTCCTACCGCTTCCACGAACAGTTGCAGCTAAAAACCAGTTTTTTCTTGAACTTTTCTAGCGAGAGGGAGCAGACCGCCTTTGCCAACACGGAGCTTGAGGGGAGAGTCATCTCTTTGCGTCAGGCTGAGGTGGAGTACAGCCCTTTTGAATTTCTCAAGTTCTCGGCTGGGGCGGTCAGCCAGGCCTGCTGCTACTTGTCTGACTTGGTGATTTCAGGAAGGCAGACTTTTCCTGGAGTTACTCAGAGTTTGAGCTGGGCTTGGCGAGACAACCTGAAGCTGGAGGCCCGTGCTCAACAAACCATTCCCACCTCTCGCTCGCAGAGCTCCCAGCGTCAGGAAAGGGAGCCCCTTCCTGCCTTTGTCTCTGAATCTCTGGCCCTGCTGTGGAGCCCCACAGTTGATCTCGGTCTAGAGGCTTTTGTCACTCACTACCGCTTTTACGATTTGCCCGCCCAAGTGGCCTTTGTGGGTCGTGAGAGGGGCAATACCATCCTTGATCCCACTCCCGGCCGGGCTCGCTTTCAGGAGGAGTTCAATGGCTATATTTTGGGGGCCGCCTCTCAATTTCGTCCGGGCCCTCGCTGGGAGCTGAGAGGGGCTTTGGAGTCCATTCACAACCTGGATGCCCCAGCCACTTACGGTCGGGGGGAAAAGGTGTCTATGGGATTGAGCTATGACTTTGGCTCATGGGTTTTTAGTCCCCAGTACTTTGTGTTTTACAATGAGAGCGACACCGCCCCTGCCTTTTACAACAGTGGCTCTTTGGGGCACAACAACCGGCGCGGCCAAGGGGTGGAGTTCACCCTTGATTTTAGGGATTTAGGCTTTGCCCTGCGCGCTCACTATGTCCAATCCGACCTGATCAACGACAGCGACCGTGGTGCAGTCCGATACATTCAAGTTCCCCAACAGTATTTTTTCATCAAGCTGGAGACCAACTATGCGGACATCTAAGTTTAACCAGCTCAGTTTGATCCTTCTCGGGGTGGTGACCAGCCTCCTGTTGGGGGTGGGGTGCACTCAGCCCACGCCCCGGGAGCAAGTGGGGAGACCGGGGGAGCTGGGGCCCTTAGGAGAGCTTGATCAAGATGGGGAAAAGGGGACGGCCAATTTTGTTGTGACCGGTCTTCTGAAGGGAAATTCCCATGTGAGAGAGGTTAATGAGTGGTCTCAGCTTCCAACAGTAAGAACTTACACTTTTGAAGCCTGCATACAATACTTGGCAGTCCGGGAAAAAGCCGAATACCAGCGCTTTGTGGTGGAGACCCCTCAGGGGCAGTCCTATGAGGTCGTGGCCGATGACAATGGCTGTATTTTTTGGTCGGAGGACTTTAGTTACAATTCTCTGATGGGCGAGCCCGGCTATGTGGGCTTGACCCGCTGGATTCGCGGAGTGGGGTCTATGCGGGGTCGACTGCGTCAGCGAATAGCTATTTATCCTTGGAAAGAGGACTGGGGCTTAAGTGGTCAGGAAGTTATTGACCTGGAGAAACAGCCCAGGGCTGTGCGAGAAGAGTTTCTTTTGGATGAGCGGCGATTGTCGGTGGCGGACTTGGATGCAAGGGGGCGACGTAGACAGAGCCAATTATTTTTGAACCGGATCTCCCTGGGCTTCACTCCAGGAGAGCGGCGTCAAGGGGGCTACCTCAATAAGAGACTGCGCTTAGATCTAGAGCCCCAAGTTTCCCGACAGCTGCTCAGTGAAAGTCGTTGGCTTTTTTCTCCCCTTGCCCATGGAAAGTTTGATCTTGAGCTTTTGATCTTCGGAGTAGTTTCAGTTCAAGGAGAGGAAGAAGACGCCCTGGCCCGAGAGAGTCGGATTTTATTGGGGCGGCTGGAGGCCGAGGAAGTGGGGCTGAGGCTGGGTCGCCTGTCCCTTGATAGACAGATTCGCATTGAGCGTCAGTGTGCTGCCTGCGAGATCGAGGTGGCTTTACGCATAAAGCCCACTCGTGGAGGAATGAATGACCTTGAGCCCTTTGCTGCCGTTTACCTTTTGGGAGATGAAGGCTCCTTGGACCGGGTCAATACAGGCCGGGTTCGCAGTTGGTCTCTCAGGCAGGAGGGGTTGGCCCTCGAGGGTCAGTTTTCAGAGCCCTTTGACTTGGACCAGTGGATAGCCTCTTGGTCAAAGCTGAGAAGGGATCTTAAGAAGGAGCCGGTGGAGGCGCCTGAGCAGTTAAGGCGCTGGGAGGAAGCCAGTGAGGGAGAACTGCCCAGCGGCTTTTATCGGGCTCAACAATTTGAGTTTTCAAATTTAGATCCCCGCTTTGTGGGGGTAGAGACTTGTGAGACGGCCACCGAGAGGTCCCTGCGCTTTCGCGTGGAGACCAAGGTCACTCATCCCTCCTCGGGCAAGCCCTATCGTGATTACAAGTTTCGAGTTCAAGCGCGGGAAAATGATGGAAGTTTGACCGAGATCCGTCTGGCCAACGACCGCACTCTGCGTGATGGCAGTCTGATTTGGGAAGATGTTCTCACTCATCAGTACTATGTGACGCAGGAGTATCAGATCCGAAATTATATCATCACTGATGTGGAGTCAGGAGCTCAGTTTGAGCACTCCATTGCCATCAATCCCTGGGACTGGGGGTTCACCTTTGGGGCTGACTTCCGCGCTCGTGGAAAGGAGAACATCTTACAGCGCAATGCCGAAGCTCGGGAAAGGGCCATTCAACCCCAGCTTTTGAACTACGGCTTCCGCTACGAGACTGTGGGCTTCCGTTACGAGATGGATGAAAATATGACCCTAAGGGTGCATAAAAACATCCTTTTGCGACTGGATCCCCGGGTCCTGCGCTATGACAGCTTGGTGGCCGGTCGAAATCACAACGAGCCTTTGCGGGATGGTCTGTATATTTTGCGGGTGGGCTTTCAGAAGCAGTACATCAATCAGTACGGCGAAGAGGATGAGTACATCGACACCTATGAAGTGATCACTCAGGTGAGGGCTGGAGTGATTGTGGAAGAGGTGGAGATCAGCATGACCGATCTGACCCTGATGCGGGTTCGTTCTCACTTCCTCGTTGAGATCGAGCCTGTGGATGAGGCCTACATCCGCAAATCCTGCGATTTTACCCGGGGTGTTCATGAGGACAGAGTGGCTGACTTTGAAGCCATTCGCATGGACCCCAAGGTCACGGGTCTGCGTCCCAGAACTTTTGTCGGCCCGGTGATTTTGTTGGCCAATTACTTTGGAGCCGGCATGAGACCTACGGATGAGTTAGATAATTATTGGATCAGCTCCCGAATTAGAGATCGATACAGGATGAATGGTGTGGATGACCTCAGTGAACCTGAAGGACGTCAGAATGGACGAGAGAGGCCGAGACTCGGTCTGAGAGAGACTCATGGGGGAGGTCTTGGACCTTCCCTGGACCCAAAGGCCTTGGATCAGCTTAAGGATTCGATCTGCGAAAGAGGAGGGGACGCGAGTTCTCTCAAGGACTCTTTTGTGAATACAAACTACGAGAGAGAACTTAATGAGTTCTGCCACACTCTCTCGGTGGATGAGGTTAGAGAGAGGCTGAGCTTGGCTTTGAGCCACCTGCAGGACTTTCAGTGTGCCTCTCGAGTTGATCCTCAACTCCTAGGCCTTGAGCCCGGAGCTGAGGTTCCTGAGTTTTTGATCCAAGCTCATTGCCATCAGCCCATGGCTGGAGCGCCGCAAGATCCTGAGGGCCAGGAGGTCAAAGGCTTCTACGAATACTTTATTCAGGACTCCCCCCGCCTGATGGCCGACATGACTATTCGCGATCATCTGATGCCCCGACAGGAGTGGCTTCGGGAGCAGGCTGCCCAGAAAGTGGGGGAGTATGCTCGTCTATCCTCTAAGCTTCAGATGTCTAACGTTGAGTATCTGCAGATGCACAACCTACACCGGGTGGGAGAGAGGATTTCACCTGAGGAGTTGCGCTTCGCCAATTTGGCTTTTGAGGGCAGCGCGGACCCAAAAAATTTCCTTTTCGAGCTCAATTCCTCTCATCTTGCTTTTTACCATCCCAACCTCATAGAGGTCAGACATATGCACAACACAGTGGACCGGGTTTCCCAAGCAGACTTGGACGACCTGATGTACCGCGGTCTGATCAGCGAGGCCCTAGGAATCCGGCTGTGTCATTTTTGGTTTAATAAATTTATTCCTCGAAGTATTCCAGAAGACCGCGAGGCCTATCGAAAAGGTTTTCTCAGAGGAAGGGCGGAGAGGTCTTTGCCCACCCTATGTGCTGAAGCTTTTAACCAGTCTCTAAGAAAGGAGCGGGACCGAGCCCGGAGAAATAATCAGAGCTATAAGAGCTACATTCGACCCGAAGTGCCCGGTGGCCAGTCGGGTAACCCCTTTCGACTGGTTCGACAGTTGAAGGTGGGCCAGGTGAGTGATTACATCCACACCAATGGGGTGTCGATGAATCTTCAGATCAGCGCCGACCTCAAGCTGAACTTTGCCAAGGATTTTCGTTTTGGAAAGGGGCATAATGTCAATGTGGGGCTGCCTCGTGGAATCACCGAGTGGTTTTTTGGCTCTTCCTACAACTGGGGCTTCCAGTACAGTTGGGGACAGACCGATTCCAAAATAGAAGGCGCCGGGATCAGCACAGGAACTTATCTGGTGGTGCAGAAAGCTCAGTTTTTGGTTCGGGTTGAGGAGTTTGAAAACTGTATCCACCTGACCATGAACCCTGGTTTTTTTAAGGACAATGTCGCAGAGAGATTTTTTAGTCCCTATCTACACTCCGATGAGGCCCTCTTCCTGCTGACTCGTGGGGTTAAAATCTGTACAGGAATCACGGAGAAGGGTCCCTTGGACTTAAGAGAGAACTTTTACTATGTGGCCCAGCACTTTACAGAAGGAGATATGCTCGACTTAGGAGATCGTAAAAACCACCCCTGGCTCATGGCTCTTCGGGGAGACTACGACTATATCCGAATGGTGAATCTTCTTTCGGCAGTGAACCTACGGGACCAAAAGAACATTTGGCATAACAATACAGATTTTAAGTCTATTTTCGAAGTTGAGGAATTTACGGTTGAAGATGAGTTGGAGGCCCTGAGAGGCCTAGGGCGTGGAGTTCAGGATGGCTGGACTCCTGGGGGAACAGTGACCGGAGCCACAAGATTTCCTCCCACTGCAGAAATGACTCGACTGGAAGCTGAGGCCCAAAAGGCCCGCCAAGACATCAGCCAAGAGCGTCTGATGTTGATGTCGCCGGGGCGGGGAAACCTTCCTCCTGGGGTGGATCCGGTAAAATTACTTTTAGAGCAGACGGAAAAACACAAAGATAACCCCAATGCGGCCCCTGTGTTTATCAGTCGTGCCGCCAACTCTATCGAGTACCAGTACTTCTCTCAGCCAGGGCGAAAGGACCGGATACGGGATTTACGCAACCTGGACCGCTACGACATTGCCATCTTTCCCTTTAAGCATCCTCAGGATGTGTATAAGGGGCTGGTCCCCACATTTCCCGGCTATATCACTCTCACTCCGGAATCCCTAGTCTGTCAGCCGAGAATGAGCAGCGTGGAGATCGGGGGCAATAGCCCCATCTGTCACACCCACTAAAGGCCCGCTGTTCCCTGGAGATTTTGGCTTATGATCTGCACAAGGGCTTGAGAGGCTCCGCCCCGTCGATCAATTTCTTCAGTAATGAGAGGCTGAGTGGCCCTGAGATCAGTGGCCCGGCCGATGAGGTCCTCAAGGAGCTGCTGAAGGTCCGTGGCGGATTGAACTTGGGTCACCATCCTGTAGCCCAGATTGGGTAATGCCAAGTGCATAAATTGCTGAGCCTCCCGGTTATTTTGGTTGTAAGGGCCTACCAAAGTGAGACGGCCTGAGGCTAAAGGCTCCATCACGCTGTGAACCAAGCTGCGGAAGGAGCCGCCCACCAAGCTCAGCTGACCCCAGCTGTAGAGGTCAGCCAAAACCCCCACCCGATCAATTAACAGCACTGGGCTGTTCCAAGGGCCCTGGCAGCGACTGTAGTGATCAAAGCTCAGGTTGCGACTCTTTAATAGAGCTTCAAGTTGTCCGAGGTGATTGGGGGTGGGCTCATGGGGGGCAATAAGGAGTCGAAGTTTGTTCTGGTGGAGAAGGGACTCCGCCGCCTGCAGGAGAGCCTCTTCATCCTCGGGCCAGGTGGACCCAGCAACCAGAACCAGCCTGTTCACAGAGTCCTGAGGCTTAAGTTCCATTTTTAAACTTTTGGGGTTTTTCCGGCGAAACAGCACCTGGTCGTAGCGGGTGTCGCCGCTCACTTTTATCTTTAGAGGGTCGACCCCCAGAGTTCTGAGCTCTTTCTCGTCCTCGGCGCTCACGCAATGAACAGACTCCAGCAGGCGGATAGGGAAAGCCTCCAGGGGGCGAAGCCAGCGGCGAAGTCTTCCTGAAAGAGAGCCGGGATTGACAGGCTTTTTAGTCATGGAAAAAACCCAAGTGGGAATTTGTCGTCTGCGGCACTGCCATAGCCATTCGGGCCAGAGATCAGTGCGGGCGATTAACACTAGGTGGGGTTGAACTCGGTCTAGAAAAGCCGAGCAACTCCAGGGCCAGTCCAGGGGTAGATAAAAGGCCTGGTCCACCTGGGGAAACTGATGAACTGAACTGGCGAAAGAGGGGCTAAAATAAGTGACTGTGATCTGGCATTGAGGATGAGCTTCTTTAAGAGCCCGAATCAATGGTTTGGCATATTCAAACTCTCCGCTGGCGGCATGGATAAGGAATCTCAGAGATTGGGGCGGAGCCTTTGCCGGTGGGCCCTGTCGCTGTTTCCATCGGCCCCAAAGCCCTTGCCGTATCTTGGGGCTCATCAGGCTGCCGACAGTGAGGCTGAGGATAAAAGCCAGGGGAAAGAGGAGTCCCCTGTATAATGTGATTAAAAAATAGGCT
>SKLV01000079.1 GCA_007121385.1 Bdellovibrionales bacterium | reverse complement strand
TCCAGCGGCCCATGGGGCCGCGGTGGTCTGACATGCGGTGGAGGATGAGCTCTCCAGACTCTGGGTTGAACTCGCCCGAGGCCGAGAAAAAGCCAGCCCCTGGAATGGCTCCTCCCCCTGTTTGTGGAGTGAAAATGTTGATCTGGCGGGACTCTAAGTTGTACTGAACATCGGCCCAGCGATCCAAAGTCACGTCGTTGTAGTCGGGGCGGTGGATGCGGGCTTTTAGTTTGACCTCGTAAGATTCTCCCCCAGGCCCTCCTGTGCTGGGCTCATCCACTAAATAAATCTGAATGTGTAAGGGAAAGGGCTCGCCTCCAGCATCTCGTGCCAGGCCGCGAAAGGTGCCAAGGACTTCTCTGTAGAGATCCGCTTGGCGCTCTCGTCTTTCATCCTCTTCACCTTCGCGGGGGGCAAAGACCTCGCGGGAGATGCGTTGCAGGTTCAAGTCTCCCAGCCGTCCCGCTCGGGTGCGCACTTCCCCTTGCTCAATGTTTTCGCCGCGAAAAAATCCCTTCACCGCCACTCGGGCTCCCGTGTTGGGATCACTGTAGACCATCTGTAAGAGGCCCGTGTTGCGTTCAAACTCGGCTTTGTAAAACACATGATCCAGAGGTCCTACCAGGTCCAAGCGGCGGTATTGACCAATCAGATCGGGCTTAGAGATCAGGCGGCCCGAGTTGGTGCGCCCTTCAAAGTTGGCAATGGCCTGAAGACGAATCTCTACGGGAAAGCTCTCCACCCCTCCGCCGGGTAGAGGGCGAGTGAGTTGGCCCACATAAACTCCCTCCACGGATTGGTAGAGTTCTAGCAGCTCCAAACCTTTGCGGTAAATGCTCTCGTCCTCGCCGTATTTGGAGGGGGCCACATCGCAGCCCGCCACCAGTAGGGCCGTTAGGGCAAGGATGGTCCAAGAGACCCAAGTTTTTTGCATCAAGTTTTGCATCAAGCTTTGCATCAGGAGTCCTCCGGAATAAAGCGACCAAAGAGGGCCATAAAGATTTTATAACTCCAGCGGCTGATGTCATCCACAATGGCGTAGCCGCAGGGGATCCAGATTAAAGTGAGTATAGTTCCACTGGCCAGTCCCCAGGCCAAAGCCAGAGTCATGGGCACAAGGACGATATCGTGGCCGCCTAAGCCGTAGGCGGTGGGGAAGAGGCCTCCTAGAGTGGTCAGGCTCGTGACAATCACCGCTCGCAGACGGTCGGCTGAGGCCCGGGCCAGAAGCCGCTGGTAGGGCAGCTCATCCTCTTTGATCAGGTCGTCGATGTAGCTCACCAAGACAATGGCCGCGTTGATGACCACGCCGGCCAAGCCGAGGACGCCAATCAGGGCAAAAAAGCTTAAAGGGCGGCCGTGGAAAAAGAAAGACCAACTCACTCCCACAAGGCCCAGCGGAATGGTGGAGAGAATTAGAATGGGCCTTAAGAAGCTGCGGAACAAAAAGACCAGAATGCCAAAGATACCAAAGACCGACAAAATTAAAGCGCTGAACAGAGAGGAGATGGACTCTCTGGTGCTCTCCTCCTCGCCGCCAAAGGAGACACTGACCGTGGGAAACTGGGACTGCATTTGGCCGATGATCTCGCGAGCTCTGGCGTTGAGTTGAATACTGGTCAGCTCTTCCGGCACAACTCCGGAGGTGACAGTGATGGCACGGCGGAAGTTGTAGTGCTTGCGCACCGTGGGCCCTTCTGTGTCGCTGATGCGAACAATCGATGTCAGAGGAATCAGCTTTCCTGAGGGCTCCATGATTTTCGCTCTTCTCAGGGCATTCAGGCTGCTGCGCTCTTGGTCGTCCAGTCTCAGGCGCAGGAAAAAGTCGTCCCCATCCATATTCAGTTCACTGACAATGGAGCCCTGCAGAGCCGTGCGCAGAGCGGCCCCCACTGTCTGGGTGTCCAAGTTGAGGCTGGCCAGCAAAGCGTGATTGGGCTCCACCCTGAGCTCAGGGCCACCGCGAATCTCATCGTCTTCCAAATCCACCACGCCCTCCACCTCAGAGATTCTCTCCTTAAAGAGGTCCACCATAGAGCGAAGTTGGTTGTAGTCGATGGAGCGAAAGGTCAACTGCATGGCACTACCCACGGGAGGGCCTCCTCGCAGCTCGCTAAAGCTGAGGCGTTCAAAATCTCCGCGGGGAATGGAGCGCAGCTGGCGCAGAACGTCCTGCACATTGAGTTCCCGAGCGACCTCAATGGGAATGGCGATGGTCAACATTCCCACATAGTCGCCGGTCTTTGAATTGGGGTCCCCGAGGCCGGCTTGGGAGACTCCAGCTCGGGAGATCACATAGCGAACTTTATCGCGGCCCAGGGTCTCTAAAACCTGTTCCGAAAGGGCTCCGGCCAGCTCGTCCGTGCGCTCCACTGTGGTGGTGATGGGGGCCTCAAAGCGGGCGACATAGAACTCCACTTCTTCGGCAGGAAAGAGTTCAAAGCGGTTGTGTTTGACGGAGAGATAAATGCTGCTCCCTAAAAGAAGACCAATCAGCACAAACACCATGTAGCGCCAGCGGATAGCGACCAACATAAAGGCCTCAAAGCCATCCCGAACAGAGTCAAACCAGGTGCGGCCCGCCACCATTGGGGCAGGCTCTCCAGGGCCCTCTCCAGGGCCCTCTTCCTGCTGGGCCCATTTGCGGTAGCGCTTGAGGTTGCGCAAGGTGAATTGAAGGCGAGAGGGGAGCAGGATAAAGGCCTCAAACAAACTCATAAACAGGGCAATGCTCACCATAATGGGAATCCACATGATAAACTGGCCCATGACGCCTTTGGTGACTAGCATAGGCAAGAAGGCCGCCATGGTGGTGAAGACAGTGGCACTTAAAGGGAGCCAAAATTGGTGCACGGCTTTGATGGCCGCCTCTTGGCGGGAAAAGCCTTTAAGGCGGAGGCGGGCAAAGTTTTCGCTGATGACCACCGCATTGTCCACCAACATCCCCATGGCAATCACGAGGGCCAGCATGGTGATGGTGTTGAAGTTGACTCCCATGGAGGGCATCAGGGCCAAAGCGCCCAACAGAGCCAAAGGCAGACTTAAAGCGGTGAGCACTCCCATAATGCCAGGTAAAAAGATCAGCAGTATCAGCAAGACCAAAACCAATCCAACGAGGGCGTTGGTCACCACAATGCCCAACTGGGTTTCGATGCGAGTGGCCTCATTGTTGTAGGTGATGATGTCGTAGCCCTCGGGAAGATAGAGCTCTTTAAACTCCTCAACTCGCTGTTTTAAGTTGGCCACCGCACTGACCGCATCGGCATCGGCCTTTTTGGTGACCACCATCAGGGTGGCCGGCTGGCCGTTGACTCGCACCAGGGTGCTGGGGTCCTCCATATCATCGCGGACACTGGCCACATTGCGCACATAGATGCGCTGACCGGAAAAGTTGGAGCGGATCACAATGTCGGCCATCTCCTCGGCCGAGCGAATTTGACCTGTGACTCGCACCAGGCGCTGATCCTCTGGGGAGCGAATAAAGCCGGCGGGAATATTTTGCGTGCGCCGACGCACGGCCTGCTCCACTTCGCTGATACCCACATGAAAACGCTCCATGCGGGCTGGGTCGAGCAGAATTTGAAACTCTCTCTCTCGATAGCCCGTCAGACGAGCGGCGGCCACGGAGCGCTCATCCTCCAGCATATTTTTAAGATTGAAGGCCAGCTGATCTCGGGCTCGCCCCTGGTTGGAGCCAATGAGAGCCAACTCCAAAATGGGAATTTCCTTGGCGTTCAGGCGGGTGAACAGAGGGGGGTCGCGAATGTCCTGGGGAAGTCCCGTCACTCTCTGCACGGCTCGCTGGATTTCGTCCATGACAAAGTTCACATCCACATTGTCCATGTCCACGCGGATATTGATGGAGCTGCGCCCCGCTTGGGAGATGGACTGGACATCGCGAATCCCCTCGACCGAGCGCAGTTGGTCCTCAATTTTGATGGTGACCTTTTCTTCTACCTCTTCGGGAGAGGAGCCGGGGTAAATGGTGGTGATGGTGGCTCGAGCAAAATCCACAGGAGGACGACTTTCCCTCTTCACCTGTTGGAGTCCCATCAGTCCGCTGGCCACAATAAAGACGGAGATCACAAAGCTCAGCTTGGAGTTTTTAATAAAAAAGGCCAAAAAGTGAATCATGGGTTCACCAGTTGATCTCGAGCGGCGGCCAGAGAGTTGAGAGCGATATGGTAGTCCCCAATGGCGCGGCTGCGCTGGGTCTGTGCCGCCAGCAGAGAGTTGTAGACCCGCACCACTTCGGAAATGTCCGTGCGTCCCTGACGATAAGAGGCCTCCAGCTCGCGCAGGGCCCTTTGCCAGAGTTCAACGGCCTGAGAGGCACTTTCCGCCACTTGGCGCAGGGACTGGACCTGTCTTTGACTCTGTCGCAGCTGGAGGAGGATTTGGTCTCGGGCGGTTTCCAGCTGCAGCTCATTGAGAGTGTGTTGGGCGCGGGCGGCGGCCAACTCTCCTCGGCGCTGAGAGGAGTCCAGGGGGTGGCTGAATTGGAGTCCGACAAAATAGATGGGCCTTTGTCCCTCGAAGGCTTTGGACAGGGCTTGGCTGGGCTCCTCTTCAGCTCCGGTTTGGCTGATGCGAGTGATAAGGCTCAGTTGAGGACGATGCTGAGAGCGAGTGATATCCAGGGCGAGGCGGCCCTCCTCCAACTGGGAGCGAGCCACTTGCACAGAGCGCAGGGCCTCTTGCTCCTCCGGCTCCAACTCGGCCAGTTCGGGCAGAGGGGGCAAGAGCTCTTCGATTTGAAAGCTCACTTCCACATCTAAATCCAGGCGCAAGAGTCTGAGCAGTTGATCGAGATGCTCCAGGTAGTTCAGAGAGGCCACTTTCACTCTTTGGACCTGACTCTCGTATTCAGCTTGGGCGGTGGCCAGCTCCCCTGGAGCACTGAAGCCCAGCCGGGCTTTGTTTCGTACTGTGGCCACCAGTTTTTCATAGCGATCCCGCGACTCAAGACTCTCCTTGAGATTTTCCTGGGCCACAAAGCTGTGCCAGAATCTCTCCATACTCTCCAGGATCAATGACTCCAGGGACTCAAGCCTTTCCTCCCCAGCCCGCTGAAGAGATCTTTGCGCCTGAGCCTGCCGGAGGCGATCCACCCGGCCAAAGGCATTGCTGAGGAGATCTTGCTCCACCTCTAAGCTAAAGACATCCAAGGTGCGAGTGGAGGGAAAGTTCTGACTTTGGGCAAAGGGGTTCAGCAAGCTGCTGATGGAGGTGCGCTGATAGTTTAGGCGCACATCGGTGCCGGAGAGAAACTTTTTGCTCACCCCGAGCAAGGCCTTAAAGTTTTTGTCTTCCTCGTTGTTGCTGATCACATTCATAGTGTCGCCCCGGTTGACCTCGTAGTTGGTCTCGGCCATCAGGCGGAAGTCTAAGGGGGCTCGAGCTTGAAAAAGGGGAAGCTCGGCGGCTTGAAGTTGGGCATCCAGAGCCTGGCGCTCCAGGCCCAGGGAGAGGACTCGGTCCACCACCACTTGGGGGGTCAGTGTCACCGACTCTGGTTTTGCAGTGGGGGCTTTTTCTTGTCCGGGACTCTCAATGGAAAGGCCCAGGGCCACAGCCAGAACCAAAGCCCTCCCGCCCCAGCCCTTGAGTCGGCCAGTGAAGCGGATCATCTTGAGGCCCCCAAGGTCATTTGCAGGGCCCAACTCAGATTGAGGTTCTGGGTGCCGATGGAGGGGTCTCTGGAGAGAGTGTCCCTCCACTCGCTGCGCAGCTGAGTGCGAAAGCCAGGATAGAACTCCCAGGCCAGGGCAGGGCCCAAGCTCCACAGCCACTGGCTTTGGCTGCTGTTGGCCTCAATCCAACTGCTGGAGGCAATATGGCTGATTTGTCCGAACGAGGGGCGTAGACTGAGAATCCAAGGTCTTTCACCCCAGCGCCGCAGCTCCCACTCCACTCCCGTTAAAAAGACAAAGCTGTTGAGGCGAGTGCGCTCCACTTGGGCTCCGGTGGGTCCAAAGAGGCTTAAACTTTGTTGAGCCCAAGCCAGATGAGCAAAGCCACCCACCCGAGAAAAAAGTTGGGACTTCAGCTCTAAGTGCATTAGGCTTCCTGTCGGCAGGTCAGACAGGTCAATAGAGCTCAGACCCGGGATGGGAATTTGGCCCAGGGGTTGAAAGGACTGCAGTCCCCACTGGATATGCCAAAAGTTTTCGTCCAACTGTGGAGCTGGCACCGGAGCCACTTGCACTGTGGCCGGAGAGGGGAGGGCAAGAGTCCCCGATTCGGAGGAGGGCCCAGTTGGCCTCTGGGAGTTGAGCTCCCGTTCGGCCACAGACCTCAGAGAGGAGGATTGAGAAGCCACCGCCGAGGCCCCCGCCGAGGCCCCCCAGCTCGGGATTGAGGTGAGCAGGGGAAGGATCAGGAGGGCCCCCAGCACCAGCCCCAGCTCCCCCTTCAGCCGCCTCTGTGGCCTCAGGCCTTCTTTCCGATTTATGTTGAAAGCCTTTCTCACCATCTCTGTCCCTCGCGCAAAATGGAGGGAAAGCGGCAGGAGGACTCGCCCAGTGGGCGGCCCCCTCGGGAGAGGCGGTTAAAGCGAAAAAGTTGAGAACCCAAACTTGTCCTCAGAGTGGCCACAAAGTGTTGTCCATCCCCTTCTGAGACCAAGTCATAGAGAAGAGCCGGGGGGCGGCCTGTGGGCAGGACTCGCCCCAGGGAGGAGGCCACTTGAATGGGGAAGTCAATGGAGTTGACCTGCCTCAATGCCTGTTGCGGGTTTGACCACTGGTAGAGGTCAAAAGCCCCTTCGACCAATTCGTAGCGGGAGTCTGAGGGCCGCCTCTCGATACGAATGCGGGCGGTGAGAATTTGCTCCTGAGAGCCGCGACCAAGAATTTGCAGGAACTCGTAAGAGCTGTGGTCGTTGAGAGTCAGGGATTCTACGGTCTCTGGCCCCAGCCCTTCTCCGGGTTGCCAGCGGCGCAGAAAAACGGGGCCCTGGGCCTCAGGCTGCTCCAGCCACAGCCAGTGGCCCGAAGTGCTTAACTGAGGAGGGGAGTGACGCCGACTCCTAGCTTGGGGCAGGTGGGTCAGCTCCACCACGGCGTCCCCGCCTCGAGGGAGGCCTTGCAGCAGGGGTCTCAGGTCCAAGAAGCCAAACTGACTGGCTTCGCCTGTGCGGCTGGGGCGTTCAAATAAAATAACTTGAGAGGAGGGAAAGTGAACCGGGTTTTTCCAAACTCTGGGATCTAAGCTCAGGTGGACAAGGGCCTGCAGGGGGCGCAATTGCTGAAGGGAGTAGAACCATTGGTCGGCCTGGTCTGGGCTTTGAATGGGCAGGAGAACTCGATTGGCACCAAGGAATGTGTAGTAAAGAGGCTGTTGGGCTCGGTCGTTGCCAAAGAGAGAAGAGAGTGGAGGTAAGCGAGTCAGGGCCACAGCTTCCGCACTCATATGGGACCTCTGAACCTCAGCCCAGTAGAGCTGACTGACAAACTCTCTGGTGCCAGTGCCCTGTTCGGTTCCCATAAATAAGATTTGACTAGAGCTGGGGCTGACTCGAATAAGCTGTGAGCGCCGACTGTCTCTGAGATTCTTTTCCAAAGCGGGGTCTACCAATGTGTATCTCCGCGAGCGAGAAGCTTCACTCATGGCCGAGTGAAAGTGAAGAAGTTGAGAGGGGTCGGAGGAGCCCTCACAGAGGTAATGAGTGCGAGCGGCGGGAGTGGGGCCTGGGGTGGGCCCTGGTTGAGGGCCGGGTGTGGGGCTAGGACGGCCAGGCTCTTCGGGCTCTTGAGGTTGGTCCGGCCGCTCTGCTGCAGGAGGAGGAGAGTCCGGAAGGGGGGATTCGGGAAGAGGTTTGGGCTCAAAGAGCTGGATGGGGGTGGATTCCTGAGCGCAGCCCACAAGGGCAAAAAGGACCAAAAGCGAGAAGAAAGCCCGAATTTTTGCAGTTAGAATCTGAGCAGCACTGAAGTTTGCGGGCATTGACTTACCCCCCCCAACAAGGGTAAAAATTTCCACGACAGGGTGAGAATTTTTCACACTCTGGGTTTTTAATCAATAGATTCTCCGGGAGTTGCTACGCATTAGACTTTTTTATCTTTAATGCGTACTAGAACAGGGCTCTGACTGGAGAATTTATTCAAAAAGGGGGACTCCCATGAGACGGCTTGTTGGCTATTTATCCACTCTTCTTGTGTTCGCATCTTTGTCGATTTCAGCCTGGGGCAGCTCAGCAGAGCACTTTGTTTATGATGCAGAGACCAACTCTTGTCGTCGGGCCAGTGATGGGAAGAGAGGCTGGAATCCCATGCCCAGAGAAAATGTGGCGGATTGGATTCGCAGTCGTGGGGGGGAATGTGGCCAGCTGGCTGGGGCTCAATTGAGGGGGGCTCAGCTGCAGTCAGTGAATCTTAAGGGTGCCAACCTCAGCGGGGCGGACCTCAGCTTTGCCAACCTGCATCGGGCCCAACTTCAGGGCTCTGAGCTCAGCGATGCTTTTTTTAACTATGCGGACCTCAGCTCCACCAACCTGGCCAAGGTGATGGCTTTGCGAACCGAGTTCAACTACAGCCGCCTGTCCAACTCCAACTTGAGGGGGGCCACCCTGAACTTCGCCACACTGGTGGGAGTCAGTATGAATGAGGCCATGATGAACGAGGTTCGAGCACTGAGAGTCAATATGGTGGGGGCCGACTTGCAGGGAGCTGCCCTGTCGGGATCTAATTTTAGTCATGCCAACCTTCGCTATGCTCAAATGGAAAGCGCCCTGTTGGACTCTGTGCGACTGTGGGAGGCTCAACTGGTGGGGGCTCAACTGACAGGGGCGGTTTTGAGTTCAGCCAATATGAGCTATGCTCGGCTGATGTTTGCCCAACTGGACGGAGCTAGCCTCAATCAAACGATTTTGACTGGGGCCTTTTACAATGATGAGACCTCTTTTTCTGAGGGCTTTGATCCCGAGGACAGGGGAATGGTCCGGGTCAGCGAAGAGCAGGGACGGGAGCTGGAGGCTGGCATTAACTAAATCTTGGCTCAAGTGGCGATCGCGGCAGGATTCGAACCTGCGACCCACAGCTTAGAAGGCTGTTGCTCTATCCAGCTGAGCTACGCGACCGAAGAAAAATTGTCAGAGTTCGTGAAGTTAGCCAGAGGAAAGACTTCTGTCAACGGCGTCTTCAGCCCCGCTCATCAAGATCAATTGTGGCTTTTAGGCCTGGGGAGGTCACAGAGAGCCAAGGAGGTTCTTTGAGCAAGGGAACTTCTTGCCCCTTGGGCCATCCCGAGTTAGGGTCCCAGTCCCATGGGAGAACAAACCCTTACACCTGAATATATTCTTTCTAAAGTCCGCCCCACTCCGGTGATCCAGAATGGCCTGGATCCCCAACAGCAGGTGGAGCAGATTGCTGAGAAATTTCGCGATATCATGCAGATTCTGGGCTTGGACTTGGAGAATGACAGCTTAAAGGACACCCCTAAGCGGGTGGCCAAGATGTATGTTCAGGAGGTTTTTTCGGGCCTAAAGGTTGAGAACTTTCCCAAGATCACAGTGATCGACAACGAGATGGGCTACGACCAGATGATTGTGGCCAAAAAGGTCAATATCAAGTCCATGTGTGAGCACCACTTTGTGACCATCGATGGGCTGGCCACCATTGCCTATATTCCGCAAAAAAAGGTCATTGGCCTCAGTAAGCTCAACCGCATTGCCAAATTCTTCTCCAGTCGTCCTCAAGTTCAAGAGCGCTTGACCAAGCAGATTGCCGACTGCCTGGAGGTGGTTCTCGAAACCTCCGATGTGGCGGTGCAGATCGAGGCCAAACACTACTGCCTGGCCTCGCGAGGGATTGAGGATGTCTCAAGCACCACCCTGACCTGCGATCTGCGTGGCGCTTTTAAAGTGGAACCAGAAACTCGCGCCGAGTTCCTCAGTCACGCCGCTGAGTAAAGAGCTCTTTTAGCGAAAAAGAGGATGATCCGGAGAGGGTCTGAGTTCGGCCTCCCCCAGCTGAGCGAGGGGCTTTTCGCAAATTTCCAAGCTCTTGTCCAGGGCCGGCTGATGGGGATTGTAGTGAAAGAGGCCAGTTAAAATTTGCCCCTGATCACTGGCTTCCCGCAGTTTCTTCTGAGCTAAAGAGGGATCATTGAGGGAGTGCTCTTGTGAGTTGAGTTTTTTCAACCACAAGATAGATCCATCAGCCAATTCCACTTGAGTGCTTTCACCCTCCTGGTACTCCACCTGCAAGGGCTCTTGAGGTAAAATAATCCCCATCTCTTGCAGTTGTTGAAGGTGCTCCCGCACGGCCTGATAGCTTTTGGTGGATCCCTCGTGGTTGGCAAAGGCAATACAGGGAGAGATCACATCAATAAAGGCTGTGCCTCGGTGTTGAATGGCCGCTCGCAACAGGGGCACCAACTGCTTGGCGTCTCCGGAAAAAGATCGGGCCACAAAGCTGCAACCCATATCAATGGCCAAGGAGCAGAGGTCAATGCTGGTGAAGGGGTTGATCTCGCCGCTCTTGAGGGTGGAGCCCTTGTCGGCGGTGGCGGAGAACTGTCCTTTGGTGAGACCATAGACCCCATTGTTCTCAACAATATAGACCATGGGAACATTGCGCCGGAGCAGATGGCAAAAGCTGCCCAGACCAATGGAGCCTGTGTCTCCATCTCCAGAAATCCCAATGAGCTGCAGCTGATGGTTGGCTAAAAAGGCTCCGGTGGAGATGGGAGCCATGCGCCCGTGGATGGAGTTAAAGCCGTGGGCTCGATTCATAAAGTAAGCCGGGGTTTTTGAAGAGCAGCCAATGCCCGACATCTTAGCCACTCGGTAAGGGCTGACTCCCGACTCAAAGTAGGCACTGATAATATGATTGGTCACGCTGTCGTGGCCGCAGCCTGTGCACAGGGTGGACTTGGAGCCCACATACTCACTGCGCTCTAGGCCAATGGAATTTGTTTTCACCGAGGCGGGAGAATGGGTCGAGCTCATGAGTTCACCTCCGACAGAATCTCCCGCGCCACGAAGGCGGCCTCCAAGGGGAGTCCATCAAACTGCAGAACGGGCTTGGTTTTGCAGGCCAACTGGGGAAAGGCCTCCTTCAGCAGACTGAGCATCTGGGCGTCTCGGTTTTGTTCGACCAAAAACAAGGGGCTCTCCGGGTCTTGATGGGCCTTGAGAAAATCTTCCACCTCAGAGCTAAAGGGGTAGGCTCTCAGTCGCAGATACTCACAGGCCACCCCTTCCTGGGCCAGCAGATCCATGGCCTCTGTCATGGCCTCGTGACTGGAGCCATAGGCAATAATCCCAATGGAGGTCCGGGGGGCTGTTGTAGCCCCTGAGCCCTCAGTTCTTTGCCAAAGGGCTGCCGGCACATGGCTGCGGGCAGTGAGAAACTTCTTTTTCAGCCGCTCTAAATTGCGGCGAAAGACCTCGGGGTCTTCGGAGTAGCCGGAGGTTTCGTTGTGTCCCGTGCCACGGGTGAAGTAGGCGGCCTTGGGGTGCTCGGTCAGGGGCAGGGTGCGGTAGCAGATGCCATCTCCGTCCACATCTCTGTAGCGAGCAAAGTCACCTTCTAAGCGGTCCAAGTCCTCTTTGTCCAAGACCTTGCCCCGATCATAGGGCTTTTGTGGGTAGGCAAAGCGAGGTCCCACTTGGAGATTCATGCCCAAGTCCAAGTCGGTGAGGACTATGACCAGGCTTTGACAGCGCTCGGCCAAGTCAAAAGCCACTTGGGCGAACTCGTAGCACTCCTCCAAATTTCCGGGGAAGAGCAGAATATGGCGAGTGTCCCCATGGGACAGATAGGCTGCGGCCAGCACATCTCCTTGAAGAGTGCGGGTGGGCAGTCCGGTGGAGGGCCCAGCCCTCTGTACATTGAAAATCACCGCGGGAATCTCAGCATAGTAGGCAAGGCCTGCGGCCTCGGCCATCAAGGAGAGGCCCGGGCCCGAGGTGGCCGTCATCGCTCGACTCCCGGCCCAGCCGGCTCCAATCACCATGGAGATGGCGGCGATCTCGTCCTCTGCCTGCACCACGGCGTAGGTTTTGCCCTGGCTGGGAGGGCGCAACTCACCAGCCCAGTGGACAAAGCTCTCCATCACTGAGCTGGAGGGAGTGATGGGGTACCAGGAGGCAAAAGTGCAGCCCCCCACCACGGCGCCAATGGCTGTGGCCGAGTTGCCGTCCATGAGTAGGCGCTGACCTGAGACTTTGGGCTCGGAGGTCTCGCAGGGGGAGTCGGGACTCCTTTGCACTCGGTAGGGGAATTGTTCACTCCTCAACCCCACCAAGTGCTCCCGAGCATACAGAGCTCCGGCCTGAAAGGCCTTCCAGTTGGTGTCAACCACTGAGCCCTTGCCAGCAAACTGATCCTCAAGGGCCCATCGGCTGCACTCCTCAGGGATCTCCAAAAGTTCACTGAGCAGGCCCACATAGACCATATTGACCAAGAGTTTTTTGAGCTTCACCGAAGGGCTAATGCCTTCCACCAAATCGCGAAAGGCAATGGGGTGGGCGTGGATATCCTGGCGCAGAGCTGTGGGATCCACTTTGATCTCTGAAGTGTAAAGTAAAAAGCCTCCGGGTTTCAGGTCCTTGAGGTCCTTGCTCCAAGTGGCCGGGTTCATGGCCACCAAAATGTCTTGGTGGGAGAGGCGTGAGGTGTAGCCCTGAGGGTGGACTCGAATAGTGAACCAAGTGGGAAGGCCCGCAATGTTGGAGGGAAACAGATTCTTTCCCCCCACTTTGAGGCCCATTTGGAACAGGCTCTTCAGTAAAACCTGATTGGCAGACTGGCTGCCGCTCCCGTTCACCGTGGCCACATGGAGGACAAATTGATTGATTGCCGACATAGAGGCAGAGCCTATCATCCGCCCCTATTCAAGTCACGCCCCAGAAGGGATCAGGCGTAGGCCTCGGGGTTGATGGTCAAAACCCACTCCTTATAGGCCTGATAAATGTCCTCAATGGGGGCTGGGGGGTGAACGGGCCCCACATGGATGGTGAGGTGGCCGGGAAGGGGAATCAACCTTCCCTTGGGCCATAGGTTGTTGTTGCCCTCAATATAGAGAAAGAGAATGGGAGTGTTGGTGCGCTCGGCAAAAAGACTGACCCCTCGCTTAAAGGGCTGGATCTTGCCATCCTTGGAGCGGGTGCCCTCGGGAAAGAGAATCATCCAGCAGCGGTCCAAGCGCTGCAGCAGGCTGGTGCACAGCTTGATGGCCTCGCCCTTTTTATCGCCGCGATCAATGGGGATAGCTCCCAGACAGTGTTTGGAGAAAAAAGTGAAAAGACTGTTCTTAAACCAGTAGTCCTTGGCTGCACTGATGTACAGATCCATCCAGTAGCGAAAGGGCACGGCGGCGGCGATGGAGACGGCGTCCAGGTGGCTGGCGTGGTTAGAGATGAGCAAAAGGCGGGGCTGCTCTTGGTAGAGCTTGTGAAAGTCTCCCACCACCTTAAGGCGAATGTAAAAGCGAAAGCCCAGCCCTTTAAGGAAAAAGCCCCAGAGCAGGCGAAAAAAATAACCCATCAAATCAAAGTGTCGAGTAAAGAGGGGTAGATGTTTGAGGTGGGAGGGCAGGTTTTTCCACTGTTCGTTTTCGTAGTTCCAGTTCTTCATGCTGATCCTAAAAGCTGATGCGTGTCTGCTGCAGGAACAGATAGACATAGTAATAAATCGGGCCCACAAACATCAGTTTGTCCACCCGGCTGAGGATATCACCCCGCCCGATGATAAAGACCCCGGTGTTTTTAATGCCGAGGTCGCGGCGGATGACTGACAAAGTCAGATCCCCCAAGCGCCCAAAAAGGGCGGCACTTAAGCCAGCCGCAATCCAAAATTGCTCCGAGCGATCCGGCAACATATGGCGCATCCCCCAGGCCAAAGTAACTGTCAGGACCACTGAAGCCAAGACACCTTCGATGGTCACGCGGCTGGTGATATTGCTAAAAGGTTTAATGCGCCCAAAAAGACGGCTGGCTCCTAGGGACACGTTTTCGCTGAACTCGGAGAGCATATAGAGGTAGATGACAATAAAGGCTCCCTGCTCTAGCATCAAAAGGTGTCCCATATGCAGAAGAGACCAGCCCCAGAAGATAAAAGCCATCAGCGCCAAGGCCATATACTGAATCATATGGGTGGCTGAGTTGCGCAACAGAGGAATCAGTGAGATGGCGGCCAAAAAAAGCATGGGCATGATGTTGTAGAGGCGGGTTTCTTGGTGAAAGGCCAGGTAGCCCAGGGCAATCATAAAAGTATAGGTGGTCCACACAAACCAATTGCGGTGATACATGCCCACCATTTGAAAAAAGGTCTTGGCGCTAAAGATGCCCACCACCACTAAAAACACCAAGGGCCAAGGCGAGGGCAGAGCCAATACAATAAAAAGAAAGGGAGCAATAAAAAACCAGCTCTTAATGCTGGCCCAGCCGGCGGCAAAGTGGGGCCTTTTGCGCAAAAAGAACAGCAGAGTGCCCAAGGCCAGTAAAAAGGCCATAATCGTAAAAACAACTTCCCGATAAAGGGGCTGGGTCCACAGGGTTTCTGGAGTCATCGGGTTTTCTCACTGACATTGAGGTTGTGGTCTTTAATTTTCTTATAGAGGTTGGAACGGGAGACTTTAAGGAGCTGAGCGGCCCCATCGATATCAGGGCTCATATCCAGAGCTCTTTGCACCACAAAGCCCTCAAAGAGGTGGCTCAATTCACTCAAGCCCTGCTTCATGTCCAAGGGGCCAAAATGATCCCCACTGGCAGGTCCCTCAGAAAAGCCTAGAGGCTGCAGCAGTTTCTCCACATCCTCGCGGCGAATCAGAGGGAGAGGGGCTGCCACCAAAAGCTGTTCACAGACCCGTTTGAGTTCGCGCACATTGCCGGGCCAGGAATAGTGACCTAGAGCCTCCAGGGCATCGGGAGTGAGTTGCTTGTGGCGAGCTCGGTCTAAAGCCAAAAAGTGAGAGCAAAGGGGGCCAATGTCCTCTTGTCTTTCACGCAAGGGGGGGAGCTGCAAGCGGCGCCCTCCCAAACGCCAAAACAAATCCTCGCGAAACTCGCCGTTTTTCACCATTTGCTCCAAGGGGCGATTGCTGGCGGCCAGCACTCGGACCTGGACGAGGATGGAATCTTTGGCTCCCACTCGGCGCACTTCCCCAGACTCCAAAAAGCGCAGCAGTTTAACTTGTTGGTGCAGGGGCAGGGCTTCAATCTCATCCAAAAACAGATCTCCGCCATGGGCGGCCTCAGCCAAGCCCATTTTATTTTGCTCGGCGCCGGTAAAAGCCCCTCGGACATGGCCAAAGAATTCAGACTCAAAGAGGCCGTCAGGAATACCGGCCACATTGATGGCGATAAAGGGGTCGCGGCTGGGGCGTTGGCTGTGGATTAAGCGAGCCACCACCTCTTTTCCGGTGCCTGATTCCCCCTCAATGAGAATGGGACCCGTCTCGCCGCGCAGAGAGGCAATTTGTAGCTGTATTTCTTGAGCCCGGGGGCTTTGTCCCACCCATAGGGCCTCACCCTTTTGCCCCCTTTGGGTGGCTCGCTGAAGAAGGTCCAAAGCTTCGATTTTATCCAGAGTCAGCCGCAGCTCTTCCACACTGAGCGGCTTGGCCAAAAAGCGGGAGGCCCCGGCTCGCAGACACCTCTCCATCAGGTCTCTGTCCAGGTTTCCCGACATGGCTATGATCTCCAAGCGGGGGTGGCGCTGGTGGAGTTGGCGGATCAACTCCACGCCTTCAGCTTGGGCTAGATTGCCAGTCAGGTGCATATCGATCAGGGCTGCCTGAAAACTCTCTTTCAGGCGATTTTCAAAGCCCTCAGGGCTGGCAGCACTCCTCATCGTCCACTGTTCGGGTAAGGCCATTTGAATGGACTGGACCACCAACTCATCGTCGTCAACTACTAGCAGGTTGAGTTCTTGCACGCAGAGGCCCCCTGGAGTGCTTGAGTTAAACTTTTCTTAATGGGTCTATCAAACCTTCTTACCTCCAATGTGGTGCCGAGACAACAGGGGTTTTTGTATTGGAATCTTAACAACTTGGAACTATGTTGGAGGCTGAAAACCACAATTGAGGTGCAATATGACTTTCAGCCAGCCGGAGAAGCTTCTTCTCCTTGAAAACATTCATCCTGTGGCTCATCAGCGACTCAAGGAAACGGGCTTTGTTTTGGAGGGCGAAAAGGGCTCCCTGTCTGAAGCCGACTTGACTGAGCGGTTAAAAGGCTATCAGGCTGTGGGGATTCGCTCCAAGACCCAGCTCACTCAGGAGGTCTTGACAGCCAACCCCCAACTGCAAGTGGTGGGTGCATTTTGCATTGGCACAAACCAAATTGATTTGGAGGCAGCCAATCGGCTGGGGCTGCCGGTCTTCAACGCCCCCTACAGCAACACTCGCAGTGTGGCCGAGATGATCATCGCCGAGTTAGTGATTTTGTCCCGTCAGCTGGGAGATCGCAACTCTCTAGCTCATCGTGGGGACTGGGATAAGAGTGCCGAAGGGGCCAGAGAGGTGAGGGGCAAAACTCTAGGTATTGTGGGCTATGGACACATTGGCAGTCAGGTGAGTGTGTTGGCCGAGGCTATGGGCTTAAGGGTTATATTTTATGATGTGGTCAAAAAGCTTCCTTTGGGCAATGCCCGTGGGGTTGACTCTCTGGGAGAGCTTCTCAAGCAGGCGGACTTTGTCACTTTGCATGTGCCGGAGACGGATTTGACTAAGAACATGATGGCGGCTCCTCAGCTGCAGATGATGAAGCCAGGAGGTTTTTTGCTCAATGCCAGCCGAGGTACGGTGGTGGACATTGAGGCCCTGGCGCAAAGCTTAAAGTTGGGGCATCTTGCTGGAGCGGCTATTGATGTGTTTCCGGTGGAGCCCAAAAACAACCAGGAGAAGTTTGTCTCTCCTCTGCAGGGCTTGAGTAATGTGTTTTTAAGTCCTCATATTGGCGGCAGCACGGAGGAGGCCCAGCAGGCCATAGGCCTTGAGGTGGCTGAAAGCTTTATTCGCTTTTTCAAACAGGGCACGACAGCTGGGGCGGTGAACTTTCCCCAGTTGGACATTCCCGCTCTTGGCCCGGGAGTGCTGCGTTTGAGTAATGTTCACCGCAACGTTCCTGGAGTGATGGGTCAGATCAATGGGATCGTTTCTGAGCTGGATGCCAATATTCGTGCTCAGTACCTGTCCACGGACAATCATATTGGCTATTTGGTCATGGACTTGGAGTGGAAGGTGGGTCAAGGAGATCCTCTGGCTGACCCCAGAGCTCAGGCCCTGTGGCAAAAGGTGATGGCTATGAGCCAGTCGGTGAAAACTCGTCTGTGGACAGGGGCTTGATTCACAGTTGGGCCTGTGGGTTCAGCTTGTGGCTTTTCTCCTTTAGGGGTCGAAAACTTTTCCCGGGTTCAAAATTCCGTCCGGATCAAAGGCCCGCTTGATTTCACGCATTAGCTGAATTTCCGCAGGACTGCGTGAATACTCCAGATAGGGCTTTTTGACCAACCCCACACCATGCTCTGCCGAGACGCTGCCGGAAAACTTTTGGATCATGGCAAAGAGCTGCTGATCGACAGACTTGCAGCGCTGTAGAAACTCCTCAGGGCTCAGAGATTCAGGCTTCAGGATGTTGATGTGTAAATTGCCATCCCCAATATGGCCAAACCAAACCACTTCAAAGTCCGGATACTGCTGGGTTAAAAGAGAGTCCATTTGGCGAAGAAAGTCGGGGACCTGAGAAATCCGGACAGAGATATCATTTTTGTAGGGCTGGGCAAAGGCCGTAGCCTCGGTGATGTCCTCTCTCAGTCGCCAAAAATCCCGGGCCTGCTGGGGGCTTTGGGCCAGGCTTCCATCCACCATCCAGCCCTGTTCCAGAGCGGAAGACAAAATCTCCATGGCTTGATCGGCCACTGAGTCGGAGGTCTGCTCCAGCTCCATCAACACATAGTAGGGAGCCCTTTCCTGCAGGGGGGCTTTGAGGCCCGAACTCTTGAGAACATGGTTCAGGGCTTTGTCGGTGAACATCTCAAAGGCCAACAGGGGCAGTTGGGAGCGATAGCTGTGGTAAATCTTCATCAGCCCCTCAAGCTCCGGGACGGCCAGTAAAAACACCAAGGCCTCTTGGGGAGGTCTGGTCACGGCCAGGGTGGCTTGAGTGATCAAAGCCAAGGTGCCCTCACTGCCCACAATGAGTTGGCGCAAGTCGTAGCCTGTGGCGTTTTTGATCAAGCCATGATTGAGTTGGAGAAACTCTCCAGAGCCGGTGACCACTTCCAGTCCCATCACCCACTGGCGCATCAGCCCATAGCGCAAAACCTTAATTCCTCCGGCGTTGGTGGCAATATTGCCGCCAATTTGGCTGGAGCCCCGAGCGGCAAAGTCCACGGGAAAGTAAAAGCCCTGTTCGCGCACAAAGTTCTGCAAGGTCTCAGTGATCACGCCGGGCTCCACCGTGACACTTTGATCAACGGGATTGAAGTCCAAGATCCTGTTCATTTTTTCAAAAGAGACCACCACCTCTCTTTGGGTGGCTGTTGCCCCTCCGCTGAGTCCGGTGCGCCCTCCTGAGGGAACGAGAGCTGTCTTGTTCTCTCGGGCCCAGCGGACCAGAGTTTGGACTTCTTGGCGGGACTTGGGAAAGACAAGGGCCAGGGGCTGGGCTTTCAGGTGCTTGCTCCAGTCCTTGCCATAAGTTTGCAGATCGCTGGGCTCCCAACTCACTTGAGAGGGGTCAAGCAAATCTTTGAGACTCTTCAGTGGGGGCAGTTGATCAGAGAATGTTGTCGACGAACTCTCTTTACTCATGAGCCAGACTCTCCTTCAGCTCTTTGTAGCCGATGTGTTCATCCAGGTTCAACCCCAATCCCTGTTGGCGCAAGGCATAGATCTCCTCTAAAATAGCGGCGCCCTGGAGAGTGAGAGGGAGAGCCTGCTCAGGGGGCAGTTCTGCGCAAATCCGCTCCATGGTCTCGCCTAAGGTGGAGATTTCGGGTAAGCCGTAAGTGGCTCCCGTGCCTTTAAACTTGTGAAATTCATTGCGGACAAGGGCCACCTGCCCCTCCTCAACCCACTTTTTGAGGGAGGTCACCCTCTGGGGCAGATCCCGCACATAGTCCTCCCTGAGGTCTTTCATCATATCATCAAATCCCAAGTGGTCCTCCCGGCTTTGAGGGCCTCAGGGTCTGGCGCTTTAAGCGGCCTGATCCATGGGCACAGAGGCCCTTAGGCTAAAGCGCCATTTAGGTAGAGTAAAGAAAAAGCTGCTGCCCTGTCCGGGGCCAGACTTGACGCCAATTTCCCCTTGGTGCTCCTCGACCAGGGCTCGGGCAATGGCCAGTCCCAGCCCTGTCCCCTTCACCAGGGGGTTCTTGGGGCCTGTGGCCTGGCGAAACTTTTGGAAGATGAGGTCCTGATCCTCAGGGGCTATACCCTGCCCTTGATCAGTCACCGAGATGATCAGCTCTTCTTGGGGGCTCACATCCATCTGCACACTCACCCTACCCCCTTCAGGGCTGTACTTGATGGCATTGGACAGAAGATTGGTGAGCACTTGGTGAATGCGATCCTTGTCCACATAGGCCTCAATGGCGGTGGGGTTTTTGAGCTCTAGACTCACTAGCGAGGTTTCAGCGAGGCCTTGAAGTCCCTGGAAGGTGGATTCCACTAATTCGGTGATATCTTCCCACTGGGGATTGAGAGGGAGTTTGCGGGCCTCAATTTTGGTCAGATCCAAAAGGTCGTTGATCAGACGAATTAGGCGATCAGTTTCAATCTCGGCAATCTGCAAGAGATGATTGGTGGGTTCAGTCAGCTGTCCCGTGACCCCGGCTCGTAAGAGACTTAAAGAGCCTTTGATAGAAGTCAGTGGAGTGCGCAGTTCGTGGCTGGCAATGCTCAAAAAGTCGGACTTGGCCTTATCCAGAGCCTGTAGTTCTTGCATCTGGACCAGCACTCGTTGGGCCATGGAGTTAAAGGTGGCCTGCAAATGGCCCACCTCGGTGGGGGGAGGAACACTAAACTGATAGGTGTAGCGGTGGTGAAGAAAGTCCACCATTTTTCGACTGAGAGCCTTAAGTTCAGAGAAGACCGCCGACTGCAAAAAGAGGAGAGTGAAAAACAAAATGCAGATGGCGCTGGCCCAAGCCACCAGGGCGTAGTAGCCCACTCGCTCTTGATAGTAGTCAATGCTGGCGCGAAGAAATTTGCGATACTCGGCCTCGTTGCGCAGAAAAAAGTCAATGCGGTTGCGGAGGTTGCGTGGCTGGCGTCTCTCGTAGGCACTCTCCACCTGTTTAAAGGCTTGGTGGCGTTCGCGCTGCTGAATTTGACCCAGTGTCTCTTGCATCCACTGCAATTCAGAGTCATCCAGGCGCTGAGTATTGAGGCCTTGAAGTCGTTCAGTGACCTGATAGCTAAAATCCAGTTCGGACTGAAAGTGACTGTACTTCTCAAAGGCCTGAAAGGCCAGAATACCCCCGCCCCCCACTAGAGCTAGAGTGACAATAAATATCACAATGAGACGGGAGCGAATGGAACCCATACTCAACGGCCTCCACTCTGGAGAATGTCCTGAATCTGTGAGCACAACTGGGTGGGATCAAAGGGCTTGGTGATAAAACCCAAAGCGCATTTGCGGAACTCCTCCAAATCTGACTCTTGAGATTTGGCACTGAGAAAGATAATGGGCGAGGGGTTGGGGCAGTCCATCTTGTACTGACGACACACATTGAGCCCATTCATCTTAGGCATCATTTCATCCAGGAGAATGACATCATAGGAGTTATTCAGGGCCATCTCGAGAGCCATAGCCCCATCTTCCGCCCGGTCCACTTGATGGGAACCCAGTTGCTCCAAAGCCAGCTTGGCAATGGTGGCAATATTGTTATCGTCTTCCGCTAAGAGTATTTTCATGAGGCCGCCTTTAAACTGGAGCCGTGGGTGATGATCCAAGCTCGAATCTTTTTTAAAAAGCTCTCTTGCGCCCCTAAATAGACTGTGTTCACCAGCCATTTTGCAGACTCAGAGTCTTGCCGGACTTCAATGACTTTCAGCGGAGGAGTGGGAGTCCCAAGGTCTTTTAAAAAAGGGGCTTCGGCCTCCACCACATCGTGTATTTCAAATCGCACCGAGGTCACAAAGCCAATGCCCAGTTCAGAGACCGAGACAAGTTGCAGATGGCAGTAGGCCCGGCCTCGGGCCGATGGAGCTTCGGGGGTGAAGCGGACCTCGGGCAGGGGCTGGGGGGGCTTTTTCTCCAGGAGAGCTTCAATTTTTTGCAACACCAGAACGGGGTCAAAGGGCTTGACGATATAGTCATCCACTCCAAGTTTTACGGCCTGCTCAATGTCTTTTTTTTCCTTGCGGCCGGTGAGCATGGCCACAGCCATATTTTGAAAGGACCTGTTGTTTTTCACCGTGCGGATCAAGTCAAAGCCGGAGTAGTGGGGCATATTGGCGTCGGACAAGAGAAGGTCGAAGGCACAGGAGTTGAGGAGCTCCATGGCGCGAAGGGCGTTCTCGGCCCCCACCACGCTATGACCTGAAGCGCTTAAAATTCTCTCGGCCAGTTTGAGGATGGCTGGATCATCATCCACCACAAGTATTCTTGCCATGTGGTGCTTATCGACATATTGGGACTTTTTCTCAACCGGCCAAAGGTCTAGAGGGGAGGTCCTTGGGGTTGAGTGAGTTCTTGAGAGCTTTAAGGGGGGAGAATCCCCAGGAGCCCTGGGCCAAAAAATAAAGGCCCATAGGGGCGGTCCACAAAGGGCCGCCAGCGATCCACCATGAAGTGAAAAACAATCCTATGAACATGCGCCAAGACCGGGCCCAGCGAGAGAGATTTTGACTCACTGCTTTTCGAAGAGACCTTTGAGCTCACCGCTCTCAAACATTTCCATCATAATGTCGCTGCCGCCCACCAGTTCTTTGCGCACATAGAGTTGGGGAATGGTGGGCCATTGGCCAAACTCCTTAATGCCCTCACGGATTTCAGGGTCTTCGAGGACATCCACTGAATTGAAGTCCACTCCCAGTTCCCGCAAGATGGCCACGGCCCGAGCTGAAAAACCACACTGGGGAAAACTCGGGTTTCCCTTCATAAAGAGAACCACATCGCTTTGGCTCAGTAAGCCCTCAATTCGCCCTTTGAGTTCTTCGTTCAACATCAAAAATTCTCCTTTTTAGTCATACTTAGGCTTTACTCAGAGTTTTGATGGTCAAGGCGTGAACCTCCCCGGTTTTGAGCTCATCATCAAAGACCTTCATGACGGCTTTGTGCTGAGCAATGCGGGATTGGCCAGCAAACTGGCCTGAGGCAATACGCACCTCATAATGGTCTTGAGTCCCGGTGAGGTCGATAACCACCACATCGGCATCGGGGTAGGCTTGACGCAATCTCTGTTCCATCTGCTCTGGGCTCATAAATTTTCTGGTACCTGAGGAAGCCCCATTTTGTCCACCAAAATCGTCGGGGTGCAGCATAATCGAAGGTAAAGATTTGCATAAGATTATCTTATACTGAGTGTAAGGCCTTCAAAAATCTGTTGTGTTTTCAAGTGCAAAAAAACATGGGTGACAATGTGAAATAACTTTCATAAAACTGGTTCCAAGTTGGGACTTGAGGGGACCAGGGTCGGAAAAGTCTTTTGAGAGAGGGTAAGTTGCGAGAGCAAGGGAAAGAGGGCCTTCGGGGGGAGGCCCTCTTTTTTTGTTTGCCCCTGCCTCACTTGGTGATACGCTGCGCCAGACATGAAGGACTTTTATTTTCAGGCGGCTTCCCGCGAACATATTCAAAAAGAGAGAGAAAAGGCCAGGGAGCTTAAGCGCAGTCAGTGGTGGCGCAACCAGTTGGGACCAGGGCTCTGCCACCACTGTGGTGGGAAATTTCCCAAATCTGAACTCAATATGGATCATCTGATTCCCCTGGCTCGCGGTGGAAAGACCAGCAAAAAAAATGTGGTGGTGAGCTGTCGCCCCTGCAACATTCAAAAGAAGTATTTGACTTCGGCCGAGCTGACCTTGCAAGAGATGAGCGCGGACTCCAGTCCAGCTTGAGCAAAAGCGTTATATCTTTTTCCCTCTTGCCTACAGCCAATTTTTTTCGCTTTACTGTGACTTTTGAAAGGATTTTTATTCGTGTCCAAAATTACAACCAGTAGCACTGCCGAGTACTTCGCAAAAAACTTGCAGCAAGTGGGCTTTTCCTCTCCGGTGAAGGCTGTTCTCACCACTCTCAAGGAGTCTGTGGACAACTCACTGGATGCCTGTGAGGAGGGCAAGATTCTTCCCGAGTTGTCGGTGAGCGTGAGAAAGGTGGGAACTGGTGGTTCGCGCAGCACGGATTTGGTCGAAATTGTGGTGGAAGACAATGGCCCGGGCATTGAGACTGAGGACTTGTCCAAGGTTTTTGGGGAGTATCTCGCCTCGTCCAAGTTTGGCCGTGGTCAGTGCTCTCGAGGGCAGCAGGGAATAGGAATTTCTGCGGCCACCACCTGGGCCCAGCTCACCAATGCCTCGGGAGTGAAGGTGATCAGCAAAACCTCGCGGATGAAAAAGGCGGTGCGAGCCACCGTGGATGTGGATATCAAGGCCAATAAGGGGGTTTTAAAAAACAAAGAGACCTTTGACTGGGATCGTCCTCATGGAACTCGGGTGGAGTTTCGCATTGATGGGCGAGTTCAGCTCAACGGCGATGGGGGGCTGATCACTTATCTGGATGGAACGACTCTGGTGAATCCCCATCTGCACTTGCGCTATAAGCTTTTGGATGCCGACTGGTCTGATGTGCCCCGTGTGACCGAGGAGGTGCCTCAGGTTCCCCCTCCCACTTTGCCCCATCCTCACACCATGAAGCTGGGCGAATTTATGACCCATGCCGCTCTCTATGGGCGCATCACATTGGAAAAGTTTTTGCGCAAGGGATTTTCCCGGGTGACTGATCAGACTCTCAAAGAGTTGGTAAAAAATGGCCTGCCCAAGACCCATCTCAGCAAGTCTCTCACTCAGATCAGCGAGCAGGACTACAAAAAGATCTTTCAGGCCATCCAGAACACCGAAATGTCCAGCCCCTCCACGCGCTCGGTGCTGACCGTGGGCGAGGAAGGTCTGTCCAAGAGCATTCAGCGCTTGGGTGAAGTGGACTTCTTTAGTGTGGTGACACGACGGCCGCGGATCTGTGACTTTAAGCCGGTGGTGGTGGAAGTGGCCATCGCCCGCTTTATCAATCGGGCCTCGGACAGCCAGGAGAGTCCTGTGCAGCTCTTGCGCTTTGCCAACCGGGTGCCCTTGCAGTTTGATAAGGCGGCTTGTGCCATTACTAAGGCGGTGGAGTCTGTCAATTGGCGCAGCTATGGGCTCAATCAGCCCAAGAACAGCTTGCCTTTGGGGCCCTATGTTTTTGCTGTCAGTGTGACCTCGCCCTTTATTAAGTTTAAGAACGCTTCCAAAGAGACCATTGATGCCAGTGACGAGCTGGTGGAGGAAATTCGCCGCTCTCTGATGCAGGCTGGACAAAAACTGTCCCGTCATATTCGGCGAGAAGACAAGGCGGCCGATCTTGAGCGAAAGCTCCAGCATATTGAGAAATTTGCCCCTATTTTGGTGGAGGGACTGGCCCGCATTGTGAAGGCTCCCGAGTCGCGCAAGCAAAGAGCCCAAGAGGGGCTTAAAAGACTTCTGGGCCGGGACGCCGAGGCCGTGGAAGAGGAGCTGCAGACCGCTGAGAGTCGTCTGGCTGAACTCAAGGCCAAGCAGGGCGAACTGATCGGTGAAGCGGAAGAAGCGGCCCCAGAGGAGGTGGTGGCCTCCACTAAAAAAGCCGCTTCGGGGACTCAAAAGAAAGCGGGGACCAAAAAGGTCTCTGCAGCTAAAAAAGCGGCTGCCACCAAAAAGATGGCTGGAACCAAGAAAGCGACGGCTGCTTCCGGGACTCGTAAAAAAGCTTAACCTGAGAGAGGGATAGAGACTATGGCCAAACAGGCAAATCCCATTCGGATTCGCAAACTCAACAAAGATATTCCCAAAATCTCCAAAGATCTCTGCGATGCGATGCTGAAGGATTTGGAAAAGGGTGAGCGCCCCGTCTTGGAGGCCATTAAGTGCTCCCTGGACAACTCCATTTACAACCCTAAGGTCGGCTACCTGACCCCCGGGGAGAAGGTGGTGCGCACGGAACTCAATGTGTCTTCGGTGCAAAAGATGGCCCGCACCGTATTTATGTTGGAAGTTCTCTTGGGCAACTTGGAATCTGGAGCTGTGAACACCAAGCGCGAGCTCTACTATATGGCCAAAGGTTTGGTGAAGTCCAACCAGGTGCTGAGGCCCTTGGACTTTGGCGATCAGCCAGAGAGTGATGCGGTCATCGACTTTATTTGTGATATGCTTGAGGTTTACCGCGAGGAGATGAACTGTTTTGCCAACGATCGAGGGGGGCAGACTTACTCTAAGCAGCTGGTGGTCACTGAGACTTTGTCCGATGGCACCACCGCCAATGTGGACTTGAGCACACTGGGAACCACGCCCTTTCAGCCTAAGAATAAACCTCAACAGTTTAAATTGAAGGCCAAAAAGAAAATAGATTTCTGCTTGGTGATCGAATCTGAGGGCACGGCCAACACCCTGGTGAGCAACGGCTTCACTCAGCGCAACAACTGCATCTTGGTGGGTGCTCAGGGGGTGCCCTCCAATGGAGTGCGGGGCTGGTGTAAGACCATTCAGGATCAGCTCAAGATCCCCATTTACTTTTACGGAGACTTGGACGCCTACACTCTGCAAAATATTTTCCGCACCCTCAAGGCGGGCTCGGCCGCCAGCTTGATTCGCAACTCGGACTTCAGTGCTCCGGATGTGAAGTTTTTAGGGGTTTTGCCCGAGGATGTGAAGAAGTACGATCTGGACTGCTACGATGTCTCCGAGAGAGACACCAGCGAAGCTCGGGCCTTGAAAAAAGCCAAGGACGCCTTGGAGAACGATCCCTTTTTCAAAGACAAAAAAAACAAGCGCCTGGCCGACATCTTACGCTGGCTGGTCAAAGAGAAGATCCGCTGCGAGCAGCAGGCCGTCTTCTCCGTGAACCCCAAGGACCCCCTGATGCCAGAAAAAATTATTCTGGAGAAGATCAAGCGCGGCGCCTACGTTTAGATCGACGAGAGCACCAAGGGCCATTAAAACGCCCATTGACAGGTGTTCATTTTACGACGTAAAATGAACACCTATGCTCATAAGAAGGCAAGTATCTGAAATTATTAAAAAAGGCAAAAAGTCGATCCTGCTCTTAGGACCTCGTCAAACTGGAAAATCAACTCTGATGCACTCGCTCCAGCCTGATTTGGAAATCAATCTGGCGGATCAGGAAACCTTTGTGGACTTCTTGCGAGACCCTGGTTTGCTCAAAAAGCGAATCCTCGACCATCGCTTTATTTTCATTGATGAAGTTCAACGAATTCCATCTTTACTCAACACCGTCCAGAGTCTGTTGGACCGAGATAAGAATTTAAGATTCTTCTTAACAGGGTCCAGTGCACGCAAGTTGAAACGAGGTCAGGCGAATCTCTTACCCGG
>SKLV01000156.1 GCA_007121385.1 Bdellovibrionales bacterium | reverse complement strand
TTTTGCTGGTGTCAATAGCGACGGGGCCACACCTGATCCCATCCCGAACTCAGAAGTTAAGTCCGTCAGCGGCAATGGTATTGCAGGGGCAACCCTGTGGGAGAGTAGCACGATGCCAGCATCTTTTTTTAAAGCCCAGCACCCGCTGGGCTTTTTTTTTGAAGGTGCCAGGCCCTGTTTGGATACACGGCGGGTCAATCTCGACGAGCAGCCAAAGCCTCTGGCCAAGTGCTGAGCTTATAAGGGGAGGCGGTCCATAATTTTAAGGATCACTCTCCGGTTTTGGGCCTGATTTTCAGGTATTGGGTTCCCATACTGATCTCTGTTGGGCCTCAGGGGGCGGGTCTCTCCCCAGCCCAGTGTCATTAGTTGCTCCCTTTGAAATCCATTGAACTCAAACAGCCGGGCCACCGCTGCAGCTCGCAGGGCGGAGAGTTCCCAGTTGCTGGCAATAATGCTCTGGTTGATAGGGACATCGTCTGTGTGCCCTTCTATATAGAAACGCTTTTCCGAGGCCTTTTCCCCTAGTATTTGAATGATCTCTGTCATCAATACTCTGGCTGGATCTCGAAGCTCCACAGAGCCAGAACTGAAGAATAGGGTCCCCTCAAAGGTGATATTGATTTCAGTCTTGAGGACATTAATTTTGACCTGATCTCCCAAATTTCTCTGCTCAATAATTTCAATAATTTCCTTTCCCAGATCTTCATAAGGACGCTCCACAGCTCCGCCAAAAAATTCAGCGGCCTTATCCCCAATTTCAGCAAATTTATTCTCTTCAAATGTGGCCATTGAGGTCAGCAGGGCAAAGAAACCCATCAGGAGGGTCATCATGTCAGCATAGCTGATCAGCCAAACCCCCTCTCCGTCCTCTTCAATGTGAGGGGGCTCATCGTCGTGGCCCGCGAGGGCCATCATTTCATGGTGATGGATATCCTCTTGAATCTCATTTAGCTTTTCGGCTGCACCCATAGAGTCTCTCCCCTCGGCTATGCGGCCGCATCCTCAATTTGATGTCTCTCTGAGGGAAGCAGATAACTCTTGATGTTCTCTTGAACGACAAGAGGATGCTTCTTTTGGCGAATGAGCTTCACTCCATCCATCACCATCTGGCGGATAATTTTATCTGACCGGTTGTGCTTGCCTAAGTTTTCCCCTAGGGGAATAAAAATAAAATTGGCTATGGCAATTCCATAAAGAGTGGCCACAAGGGCCACCGCCATAGCTGGCCCCACCGTGGCAATAGCATCTACCCCTCCAAGTCCCTGCATGAGGGCCACCATTCCGACCACAGCTCCAAGAAGTCCAAAGGCAGGGGGAAACTTAGCCAGGGTTTTGAACATCTGAGAGTCCTCTTCGTAGCGCTTAAATGTAGTCTGTGCCCGCTTCATCAAAATCAGATCTATATCCTGAGGAGAAAGCCCCCCTTGAATCATGAGCTCAATAGCCTCTTTTAGAAAAGGAGTCTGAAGGCTTTCTACCTTCTCTTTGAGATAGGACTCATTTTCCCGATAACCTTTCGCCAGGTCGACAATCTCAGTTATGACCTCGCTATACCTTGATAGGTGTCCTCTAAGAACTCTGTTTAAAAAAACCTTAAAGAGGGCCCACATGTTGGAGGCAGAGAAGCTGAGCAGAGCTGCCGAAATGGTTCCCCCGATCACAATAAGCGCTGCGTGCCAATCTAAAAATACCATTGCGTTGCTCACAGCGGTGATTGCCGTCAGAAGAAACACAACAATGGCCATAATGAGTCCAGTGAGTGAAGACTTATTCATGTCTTGTATTTCGGAATATCTCCTAGACCTTGGAGTCCAGTTCTAAAATTTATCTCTCCCTTTGGTCCAGTTTCCTCTGGGGAGATCAGGCCGATGAGCCAGCTTTTGGCCTAAGACCAGTGTAGAAATGAGATTTATTAGTTAATCTGAAAATGGCCTAGTTTGAATCATGGAAGATGAAAATAGGTAATTTATGGTCAATGAAACTTTATTAAGCTCAGCAATGAGCGCAAAGGCTCCCGTAGAGAACCGCCAGTGGTTTGTTTTCAGAGAGTCTTGCTACTTTGGGCCTTACCGGGCTGAGGAAATTAAAAATTTTCTAGACCAAGGCGCAATTCTAGAGACTCACTCCTTATGGCGTCCCGGAATGGCAGATTGGGTTCCTGTCAAAAAGTTTGATATTTTTTCCGCCTACCTGCCTACGGCTCTGCCGAAGAATCCTCTGTCGGATCAAGATTTTGCGGATCTCGAAGCGCGCCTAGGAATAAAAGAGATCTCAGGCCAAGATCTGCTGACCCCTTCCGATTTGAATCCAACTTACTTAGGTGGTGTCAGTAGCCTTTTTGATTTAGACCTTCCAAGCTTTAAAGAAAGCGAAGAGGCAATGAGCGCCCATAAAGACAAGGAGTCAGAGGTTTCTGAATCCCTGCCGGAAAACAAACAGACTGGCCGTCGAACTCTCCTAGCGGCTGGATTCTCAGTCCTTGGTCTGGGTTTGGCCGTTTTGATCCTTTTTATCCAGAGGGAGCCTGAGCCTCTGCGCCTCATTGACCAAGCAGATATCAGAAAGCGTCTTGCCAGCGTCACGAAAACAAGCCCCAGTCAGGTTCCCATTGTTGATACCCATATATTGCAATCGGTACTTGATGGAGGGGCTCAAGTTATCGTAGCGACTAACCTCCCAGTCGGATCTCAGCTTGAGATCTCTATAGAGGGGGTTCCCGGAACTCTGGTTGGTGCACCGAGAGCCAAAAAAGAGTTCACTCATGTTGTTGAAAGGCCCTTTTTTAACTGGGGTCCCATTCGCCGACAGGATGGAAGAACCCTGCCTATGGGGGACTATCAGGTTAAGGCCCGTTGTCTAAACTGTACTGACATTGAGGCGGAAAAAAATCTGTCTCTCCCCAGGGCCTACTTTTTAGGGGGGCAAAAAAATAGTGAGTATTTCGATCAGTTGAATCACTATCTTTCTACTCTGACCATTCAATCCGAGCTGGAGATCAATGAATTGGCCGAGATTTTCTCTGCTCTGAAAGAGCAAGGTCGGCAATTGACCGAGATGTTTGGATCGAACATTAGCACTAGACAGTCGCGATCTGCACAGGCCTCGTGGCGGAACTCAAAAAAAACCTGGAAAATAAGGCAAGAGGAAATTCTGGTTCTATTTGAACAATTAGGCAATTTAGAGTTTCGAGAATCGATTGTATTTGTAGAAGCCTACCTTAGTCTGAGGGAGTACGGAGCTCATCTCAATCGAATTTTTGAGAGTCATAAGGCGATCTCAAGCAATTTATCAAATTCACTTGCCGAGCATAAATACCTTTCAGATCTGAATCATAAAAAGCGCAAGTTAGAGGTAGAGTTTGCTGATCATCTCCAAAAGGCCCGAGAAACAGTGAGACACCAGAAAGCCAGCAAAAGCGGGAGACTGAAATCATGAATTCCCCAAATCTTTTAAAAAATCAGATGGAGAGAGTGGGCGGATTTATCGATGAAAGTGAGTCTGAGCTTCCGAGAGATTCTGATTCGGAAACCTCTCGTAAATCCATTTTTGAAAAATTAAATCCTCCAGACGGGAAAAGAATGGCAACTGTTCTTTTCTCACTGGCTCAAGAGTTAGGAAACTTGGAAGATGAGCTTCATAGGAGTCAGATGTCTCTGTCAGAGGTCCAACGACAGGCCTCTGAGCTGAGCCAAAAGCTGGCTGAAAACCAAAAGCTTCTCAGGTCAACAACGGAAGAGCGAGATAAATATTGTGCCGATCTAAGTAAGAAAAGTGAATTGTGTAAAGAGCTTCAAGGTCAACAGTCCAATCTAACTGAGCGAGCGCAAGCTTTTCAAGAGCGCTATGAGAAGTTAAAAAACACTCATCGAAGTCTAGTTCTTCGCCTTCAGCAGAGGGATCAAGAAATTGCTCAGATCCAAAAAACTCTAAGCAGACTAAAAGTGAGAGTCGAAGAGAAAATTTCGAATCTTAAGGATGAGCATCAAAAAGCTTTAAAGATTTTGGATCAGCAAAGTCAAGAAAAATTAGCCATACAAAAAAGGCATTACGAGAAAGAGCTTGCAGTACTTCAGTCTAAAGTTGAAGAAGGAGCTAAAGTTGAGAAAAAAACTAGATTGGAGAAAGAACAGATTCTGATGAGAAGCCGGGATTTGGCGAAACAATTGGAGGGTTTAGGAGAGCAAAAGCGAAGGCTGCGGCGGGAATTAGATGAGAGCCAAGCGACTATTGAACGAAATTGTATTGAGTTAGAAAGGTCAATTCAACAAGTTGAAAAGTTTTGGAAAGAAGAAATTGAAAAGCGACAGCAGGACTGGCTGGAGCAAAAGAGTATATTGATAGAGAAGGTAAAATCCCATGAAAGACAACTTCAAGAAAGAGATAGAAAAAAAATTGGGGAGACCCGTTTTTTCAGGGAGAAGCTTGTCCAGGTCCAAGCGGAGAAAAAAAGCCTGGAGAGACGAATTAGTAAAATGGGCTTGGAGCTTGAGAAGGCCAGACTGCAGATTGATAAAGGAAGAAAACTGGCTCCAGAGGTTATTGATGAGAGTCGGGCTTTAAAAGGGCGTTTGAATCTCTTAGAGACGGAATTTCGGCTCCGACAGGAATCTGAGCGCAAATTGAAAGAAGAGAACGAGAAAGCACGGGGGGATCTTCAGGCTCTTAGGACAACTTCAGAAGCCTATAAGGACGAGATTGAAAGATTGAAACAAGAGAATATGAGAGTGTCCCAGGATTTAACGAGGGAAAGTGAAGAGAAGAAGAGCCTAAGAAGACGGATCCTTGAACAAAAGGATGAATTGGAGAAATCTTTTGAGGAGAGTCGACAGAGGCTAAAAGAGAGCTTGAAAAGTCTACAGGCTAAGGTAGATGAAAAGGATAATAGGATTGGAGAATTAGAAGCGAGTTTAGAGCAGAAGATCATGGAAATTAATAGAGAAAACGAAGGAAAAATGGAAGAGATCGAGAGCGCAAAAAAGGAGATTGAAAAGGGCTTGATGGAGCTGGAGCAAAAGAAGAAAGCCTTTGCGGAAAAGGATTTGCGCTTAAGATCTTACTGTAAAAGCCTCGACCAGCAAAAGACGGAGTTAAAAAAACAATATCTGGTGCTCCACAGTGAGATTCAGAATTTAAGGGCTATGAATCCCTTAAGAGAGTACTTGGTGGTGACGGATCGAGAGGTGTCTCGGCTTCAGATCCTGTTGGCTAAAACACCTCAGTTCTCTGAGGAAAGGGGAAGACTGGAGGATGAGGTGAGCCGATTGATCAAACAAAGAGACAGTCTGAGAGATATGGTGACATCAGCTGATCGAGAAATGGAAAGGCGGGCGCTAAGACTAATGACTTTGGTCCAGTCAGAGGAGCTGGTGGACTGTCCTCCCCTTCCCCCCGAGCCATAAGTATAGAATATTCACATTTGACTTTAAAATTTTCTAAATTGGACGATCTAACATGGCATGTTAGTGAAAAGGATCGTTGTGTTTTTATTGCTCCCTTTTGGGCTGATTCAGCTTGGCTGTGCCAACTTGTTCGGGCCAGATAAGTCTCGGCCGGTTGAGCCGGGGTTTCGCCATAGAGCTGCGACTCCCCAGGATGCCGTACCCTTACCGGCAGACATAGCCCATGATATTGCCTCGATCAGTGAGGGGGGAAGAATCACCATGAGACGGGGCCCTTTACTGGAGGAGGCTATGAAAGAGCTTCCGACAGATCCAGAGGTTGCACTAGGGGTTACGGAAGAAGTGGTCTTGGAGGAGAGCGAGAAGTCGGCCTTGGTTCTGACAGCAGAGGGGCCTCTTCAGCAAGCTCAGAGAGAGAGGACGCGTGGTCCCTTAGGGTTTCGAACCTCTTCGGATAGGTCGGGTAAGACTGTTGAGTATGTGGTCCGCCGTGGGGACACCTTAATGAAAATTGCTTTTGAGAAGCATGCCGACTACCTACGCTGGCGTGAGATTTACCAAGTGAATCGACATAAAATGGAGCACTACACAAAAATGGCAATAGGGACTCGCTTGACGATCAATAATGTGGAGTATGTCTATATTCAGCGAGATGGGCTGCCCTATTTGATCCGTCGTGGGGACACTCTCAAGAGCATTGCCCAACGGCTCTATGGTGATCCAGAGCGCTGGAGAGATCTCTGGAAAAACAATCCTCAGCTGATCAGGGATCCGCGCAGGATCTATGCGGGCTTCACTCTCTATTACAGTCCAAACTAAAGCTAAAAGATCCAGGAGTGAGCTTATATTCGCCGCTTGTCTAGCAGGATCAGTTCTGTAATGATTGCAGTATGTTAAGCAAACACTTGAGAATCTTGACGACGTTACTGGTGCTGATCTTTGGGTTGTTAGGGGGAGCGGGAGTCAGCTCGGCCCAAGAGACTCAGGAAGAGGATGGGGTGGTTGAGGCTCAGAGAGCTGTTTGGTTGGCCTATGTCCTTCGTCAGAGGTCTGAGGATGTTCGGATTGAGGGAATGGAGATCAAAGTTTTAGAGCTGCCGGTTTTTTTAGTACCCCAAGGAGAGTCTTTTCGCCCCTTAGTGAAAATGAGAGTTGAATTTAGGAGGCCGGATTGGGAGCTTTTTGTTGGGGGAAGGACTCCTGTGAATGAAGATGACAACCCCAATGTTTATGCTGTTTACGCCTATTTGAATTCGCGAATCAGTGAGGTAGAGATTCAGGCGCGGGGACCAGGGGGGCAGTTAGAGAAGGAAAAGGTGTATATTTTTGCCCCAGAAGCTAGAGAGTTCAAAGTGGTTTCCCCATTTGATGCTATAGTGGCTTCCATAGGAGTGGGGGAGTTGGTTTACAAGCAGAGCAGTTTTGGGACATTTGTCTCAAATACTCTCACAATTGAAGCTCGCTATTTATCCCCAGAAAAGGGAAAAAGATTGGGGTACCTGATGGATTTTTCTATGACCTTATACACATTCAGGTCTTCGCCTATAGAGCGAAATCCCCATTATGTTCAAGGGCGATTAGGTGTAACCTATCCGACGCAAATTTTTTCCGATCTCCAGTGGAGAAGTCGAATATTTCTCGGAGTCAGAGGCTCCGCTCTTATTCCCCAGGGAAGCCCTTTTGGGTTTTCTGATCTCTATGGTTTGGAGGCAGGGCTTCGCAGTGAGTACTTTTATCGTGGGGACCGCAGTTACGCTTTAGAAGCCTACTATAGCCCCTTTGACCCTAAAAAGCTGCTCAGAGATCGGTCCATTGAGATGAGGGGGTCCTGGTATTTCAATGTGGGCGAGTTTCGCAGGGGTCGTTTGAGTTTGGGCTACTCTCACCAGACTTTTTCCAGCGGACTGGAGAGAGTCAGTGGACAGATGCTTTCCACGAGTTTTGGAGTGAGTATTTAAGCTCTCAAAAAGGGTGAGACCATATTTTTTGACTTAAGTTGAGACATTACGCCCAATTTGACTAAAGTCTAGGGTCAAGCCTTCCGATATATAGTGTTGAATGAAGGAGGGCTTAGTGAGCATTCGCACGTTTTCTGTTTGGGCATTTATGATTTTCACGCTTCTCTTAAGCAGCTGTTTGCCCAAAGAGGACTCTCTGACTGAAGACTCTCTGACCGGGGCCGGGGAGACCTTTGGGGGCTTTCAGGGCTTGGATTCAGTTCAGACTCTAGATGCCACCAAGGTCCTACTGCGCTGGACTCCCACCGAAGACTCCAGAGTGATCGGCTACAACATTTACGATGTGACCTTGGCCTCTCAGCCAAGGCTTTTGCGCTCAGTGAACGCTTCAGCCACTGAGGCCACCTTAGTGGGATTATCCGAAGGTTTTTACTACTCTTTTCGAGTGAGAGCTGTGGACCGCCGGGGGCGGGAAGATGCCAATATCCGGGACCTGGTGGGCATTCCCTATGGCGGCCTTTTGGGAGTGACAGTCCTAAGCAGCTCGTCAGCTCAGCTGACCTTTAGTGATGCCAGTCAGACGGCGGCCAGCGAGATTAATATTTACTGTCGCACTGATGGGGACTTTGAGCTCTATGCAAATGTGCGCAACATTTACCAGACTTCCCGGGTGCTGGAGGATTTGGCCTCTGATGAGACCTATGTGTGCCGTGCAGCCATTGTGGTGGACGGGCATGAGGACAACAACCAAAGAACCATTAGCTTTCAGGCTTTGGGCAAGGGAGATCATTTGATTTTTGCCACTCAGCCGGGCAATGGGACGGCTGGCAATCCTTTAGCTCAACAGCCGGTGGTGCAGATTCTGGATGAGAACGGCAATTTAGTGACCGGGGGTCCGGATGCGACAGCCATGATCACCTTGGAGTTGGCAGAGGCCTCGCCCACAGGTGGAGTGGTGCGGGGAACTTTTACAGTGAACGCCGTAGCTGGGGTGGCCACCTTTACCGATATTCACCTCAACGAGGCCGGCAGTAAGATTTTACGAGCCGAGAAGTCGGACACCTCGGCAGAGTTTTTTGGCACGGGTCCTATGTTTGTGACTTCCGAGGCCTTTATGATTGCTCCAGGCGCTGTGGCTCCAGACCTTTCCAGCATTGAGATTGATCCAGCGGTTCCTCCGGCCGACCCTCTGGTGGCCAACGGCTCCAGTGCCTATCAGGTGACCATCACTTTGCGAGATGGCTATGGCAATCCGGTGAGTGGAATTCGTCCCAATTTTGCCAGTAACATCTTGGGAGATGCGATCAGCCAACCCCTGATTAACACCGATGGCCTGGGCCAGACCACAGGCTCCATTGCCACAACCATTGCCGACACCAATCCGGCCCGTATTTTGTCCATATCCTCTCCCTCAGGCTTGGGCAGCGTGCAGGTGGCCGCTCCCTTTCGGCCCGGGGCTGCCAGCCGCTTGGCCTATTCTGTTCAGCCCACCAACTCTCCAGCCGGAGAGCTGAACATGAACACCATTCGGGTGGCCATCCAAGATGCCCAAGGCAACACAGTGACCACCTCCTCGGCCACCGTGGCCTTGGCCATTTCTAACAACACCAGTGGAGCTGTTTTAAGTGGCACCACAGCTCGAGATGCGGTCAATGGGGTGGCCGAGTTCAATGATTTGGGGATTGATTTGACCGGAACAGGCTATAGATTGATGGCCAGCTCTGGCTCTCTCACACCTGCCTACAGTAATACCTTCAATATTACGGCGGGAGTGCCGCAGATGATCGGCATGACAGGGCCTGAGAGTGTGAAGTCCGGAGCTTGTAGCAGCGTGATCACTGTTCAGTTGCAGGATATTGGTGGCAACCCAGCCAATGCTCTTCAGACCACCACGGTGAACTTATCCGGACTGGGTCACTCTGTGCTCTACAGCAGTGGGACCTGCGCAGGCAGTCCTTTAAGCACTTCAGTGATGTTTACAGCCGGGACAAACACTCGCACACTTTATTTGCGCAACAATAAGGCTCAGGCCCTGACCATCAATGCGACAGATGCCTCAGGAGTGA
>SKLV01000004.1 GCA_007121385.1 Bdellovibrionales bacterium | reverse complement strand
TCGCAATGCCATTTTGACCTGTCGCCAAGTGATTGAACTCACTCCTGAGAACAGCCAAGCGCAACGCCTAATCAACGACAGCATGAATGCCCTCCGCCAGAAAATGCAACCCATCTATCAAAGAAGCATTATAGAAGAAGACATTGGCAATGTGGAGGCCGCAAAAGAGATGTGGCAGCAGATTCGGGCTGAAAGCCTTCCTGGTGAAGATTATTACAATAGAGCAACTCAAAAGCTAAGAGCTTATCGGTTAGTTTTTGAATAGAGCTTGGGAGATAAAAATGCCCATTCATGAGCGATCTTATAGCGGTAAATTTTTTCGTCCCCGCCCCGAAATATTACAGGAACCAAACGATCAACTTTACCTCGTAGTCACACCTTGGGGACCAAGGTCTGCCGCCAAGAGAACTGTGGAAATTATCCAAGATTTCTTTCTTTCAAGCCTCAATGACTTGGAGGCCACCACCCCATTTCCCACTTTGAGCTGTCTCTCTCCCGCGGAAAACAATCTGAGAACAGCCCTTTACTTGGCCAATCAAGGTGTTTACCGAGAAGACAATCGGGATGAGTACACTGCCGGTGTGGAGGTATTCGCAGCTTGCCGGCTAGGACCTCAGCTGATCTGCGCCCAGGTGGGACAACCCATCGTCTATCTTAATCGTCGAGGACTACCCCTCACTCCACTGAGTGCCCCCATTGACGCCACTTTGGAACTCAGTGCGAGCCATCATTTTCTAAACCCATTGCCTCAATATTTGTTAGGCCTTGAACCGAGCCTCAACATTCACTCATTTTCATTCCGCCTTCAACCCAAAGATGAGCTTCTTCTCCTTTCAAGAACACTGACTCCCCCTGAGTTCTATAGGGATAAAGAAGAGCTCCGATCATCGGATAGCCTGACTCAGATTCTGTCTCAAACAGATAAAGATATGCCTTTTTGGATCGGGCAAATTACTTTGGAGAATTTTTAATAATAAAGGTCCCCTCGACTTAAAGCCCGGTTTCGCACAATGGTTGCATAGCGCCGGTTCTCCGGAAGAGAAAGATAGACCTCTTCGAGAGTAGGCCCCTTTGGCAAGTTGATATCTACATCCCAACTGAGAGAGGCCAAAAAGTTCATTTTGGCAACTTGATTCCTCAGTTCACGATTAAAATAGTGGCGCAGGTAAGCTTCCTGAAGGACTAGCTTTCGCTGGGAATCCGTTTCCAAAACCCAGTCCACCAAAAGAACAAAACCATCTTCCCCACACTCCTGAGCTGTTGGGCGTCTCTCAGGAGCCTTGGTGCGATCTAACCAAACCTCACAACCCCTGAGGTCAAGACCGCTGATGGACTGACCGCTATTTTTTTTTGCAGCGGTCTTCAAGGCTAGGCTGGACTGATCTCCCAAATTCAAAAAATAATCCCAATCTTTTTTATTGAATGCCCATTGCCACCTCCACTCCAAAAGCTGGCTATCCCAAGGGCGCTCTTCCAATAGATCTTCAAGTTCCACAAAAACAGCCTCATCCTTAATCTGACTGAGGCTCCACAGCCTTTTTCCCAACTGAATTTTTTCAATTAAACTTAAATCTGGCTGATCCCAGGGAGCAAATTCCTTATTGAGGAACAATTCTAGAGCTTTTTTTTCCAGATTTGAGTAAAGACCATCATCTTCAGGAAGGGGACTGAGCTCCATTCGATCGATCAGAGTGTTATAAATACGCAAAGGTTGCTCATAAAAGATAAGAAATTGGCCGGTTCTTAAAGCAAACTTTGTGGGGCCCACTCCTCTCCACTGAGCCCAACCACTTTCAATCAATATAGTCCGATCAGGATCCCAGCTCACTTGAGGCTTATTCAGAGTGGGCGTCAAGCTCACTACTTCTAGAATCCTCTCTCGAGGTTTTGGAACAACGGCATCCAGAAGATCGTAAAGCGTCGCTCCCACATCCACCAGACTGATATTTCGATCTATTTTCCACTCTAAACCTAAATCTCTTCTTTTTTGGGAGGGTTTAATAAACGTGGCCACCTTAGTCGCCTCTGAATGCAAATTGATGGCCCTGAGCTCCTGAGGACGAGTTATTGTGCTAATTCCATTAAGGCCAACTAATAAAATTGTTGTTTTATCCCAAATTCGACGTCTCTCCATCTCCATCTTCAATTGGACCAAAGATTCACTCACTTCCGTCAACTGCCCTAAAAGACTTCGCTCACGGGCCTGACCCGTAGAAGAGACGGTTGAGATCTCAGAGAACTGCAAGTCTGCAAGATAGACCACAGAAAAAAAGGGGCTGGATTGAACTTCTCGATCTATCCATGAGAGGAAAAGGTTGATATTTTGTGAAGCAGGTCGATAAAGTCTTTCAAAACTTATTTTTAGGTTGTCTTCAAAGACTTCAAACCCCTGACTGAGACCGGACTTTCTCCAGATTGGGGCTCCGCCAGAGAAGAAGGCGGTGCGATGACCTATTTCCACTGCCTCTTCAGTGACTGTCTTAATTTGTGCAGAAAGGAATTGCGGCCCGTTATGCCAGACTTGATGCTCATGGGGATAACGCGCTGACAATAACGAAGCCAAGGCGGATTGACTCATGGTTGATGGAGTGAAGGAGTGGGTAAAGCGCACGGCCTCATCGCAAAAGATATTAAAGCCCGACATTTCCGGGGATAACATCTGTTCAGATCCACACGCCACTAAATCAAAGCCCAAGCCCTCAACAGCAATCAACAAAATAGAGGGCTGCTGACTCGACTTGAAAGTACAGTGAGTGAGCCCAAGGAGGAGGGAAAGCACAAAAATCAGCCTAAACACCTTCATAAACTCAATACCACCTTGACCCCTAGATTTGGGAGCAGCCATAATTTAACAGGCTTGTGGAAAAAAATACAGAGGAGATCTTTATGCTCACAGAGCGCCTATACCTGATTGCAGACCTGGGGCACGATATAACCCTGTGGATTCTCATTGCCCTTAGTATATTTAGTATTGCCTTTATTTTGGAACGATGGCTGGTCTTGAGGGCAGTTAAAAGAAACAGCCTTAAGGTCAGCGCCCGACTGAGGGAGTCCCTCCAGGCCAATAGCCTCAAGGAGATCGAAGACATTGGGCGAGACCGCGACAGCCTAGAGGGACGAGCCCTCAGCTATGGGCTGAGACATGCCCGCGAACATGGTTCTGTTGGACTTGAGGAAATATTTAATTCCTATGCCAACATGGAGCGACCCTATTTGGAAAAATACCTGAGTTTTCTGGCGACGGTGGGCTCTAATGCCCCCTTTATTGGTCTCTTAGGAACTGTATTTGGAATTATGGATGCCTTTAGAGCTCTAGCCGTCACTCAGGGCGATCCAGCTGCAGTGATGATAGGAATCTCCAAAGCCCTTATTGCCACCGCTGTGGGCTTAATGGTCGCTATCCCAGCCGTTATTTCGTACAACTATTTTCAAAGACAGGTAAAATCAATTCTTATGAGCTTAGAAAGCGTACGTGATGTATGCCTCGCCTACGCTAAAAATAACATCTCAGGGGAAAAGGCCTAATGGCGGGAAAAATTTCTGGAGACGATGAGCCTATATCAGAAATCAATATCGTACCCTTTGTAGATATTATTCTGGTGGTCTTAATTATTTTTATGATCACCACACCATTTATTATGCAAAGCCATATCAAAATTCAGCTACCCCAAGCGGCTAGTGGTGAAGACAGTGGCCCCTCCGAATTCAATGTCACCTTGGCGGCCGATGGTCGTATCCTCGTCAACGGACAAGATGCAGACATTGCCTCCATCACTACTAAGTCCCAGGAACTCAGCCAGGCCAACCCGGAAGTTCAAGCAATTATTTCCGCAGATAGAGAGGCTTCTCATGGTCAGGTGGTCGAGATCATTGATGCTGTAAAAATTGGCGGTGTTAAACGCTTTGCCATCACTATCGACCGAAAAAATTAGTCTTCAGCGCCCGACTCCAAAGCCCACAGTGAAAGAGCTCCCCTCCACTTCAGGGTGAAAGAGTCGAGCCCACTCAAACCTAAGTGTTCTCAACTGAAGCCCCAAAGCCAAAGCAGTGGCATGACCAGTTTGTCCTGCAGAGAACCGATAGTAGTTTTCACCCACACTCACATCTAAGCTTGTGGTCCCGATCCCCTGCCGAGAAAAACGATGAAGATATCCAGTTCGCCAATACAACATGTTTTCACTTGACCCCCAACGAGTCCTCCCGAGGGACCAGCGCCATCGATCTCGAAGTGCAAGACTCCATTCCAAACCCCAATGACTCAGGTCCCGGCCCAACTCATCAAGAACGGGGTCTAAAACCAGGGTCAAAAAGAGCCTCTGACTATTATCTGCCCACCACCAAGGCAAGGGACCTTTCTTCTCCGAATTCTCCATTAAGGGAGTCGCTTTCTCCACTGGGGTAAAATAGCCAATTTGTCCAGCTGCTAGGCCAACCAATTTAGCTGAGGCCACTCCCACCATCTCCCCTTTTTGATTCAAGAGTGGTCCCCCTGAGTTTCCAGGGCTTAACGATAGATCGCTGATAATATTCTTCTCATTGATCTTAGAAACAATTCCCGCAGAGATCAGGTAGGCTCGATCATCAAGAAGAACACCACTTAGCCATCGGGTAGAAATGGCCAGGGGGTGGCCAATGGTGGCCACAGGGTCGCCCTCCTGCAGCGAGGACTCCTGAGAGTCTGAACTCCTTCCTGCCAGACGCAAAACCTTTCTTCCTTCCACAGGTTTCTCTAAACGCAAAAGGGCTAAGTCGTGACGACGATCCCGATCAATCACTTGCGCCCTCAGGCGAACCTCTGGATTTCTCAAAACGACAAAAACCGTTCTCAGATAAGGGACACAATGCCATGCCGTGAGGACCAAGTCTTCACTCACCAGGGAGCCTGCACAAACGCCCTGGCCGAGAACGACGACCACGGAGTCCACTTGGTCCTTATAGACCCCAACCCAGGAGTGGGCCTGCAGAGAACTCGGCCTCAGTCCCAAGGCCGCCATCCAGGCCACAGCCAAAAAAAATCGAATAAGGAGCCCCTGAACTCTTGGTTTTGCTTTCATAGGCTTCATTTTTGCCCATTCTATGAGCCGGATCAGCAAAAATTTTACCCGCCTAGGAGAACTTTATTGCGCTGCGCAGTATTTCTCGTTAGACCTCTTTTTCCCATGAAAAATTTTTGGCTATTGACCTTCCCATTTGTCTTCCTGGGAGCTTTTCCAGAGCGAGTGGCTGCCGGCTCCGGGGCCCCTTCTCAACTCCCCCAACTCTGCTCCTCGCTCTTAGAGAAGGGGGAACCGATTTTTTCCCTTTCTTCCGCTCGAGCTCAGGAAATTTTTGGGATTTCGCGGCCTGAGCTGCTCAAGTTGGAAGAGGCTAAAGACCTTGTAGAGGCCTTCGATCAACTCAGCGAGGTGGCCCTCTTTCTAGAAAAGACCTCCCCCACACAGACTCAGCTTCGCCGCTTTTGGTTTGAGCAGCTCACCCGCCAGCTTAATCTCTCTCTGCTCTCTCCTACAGATGCCAACTTTGAGGAAATTCGAAGCATACTCTCCCATTGGTCGGGGGCCGACTCAGAGGATCCCCTTGCCCTTTTTGGATCGGGCTCAGCCCCTCCCCGTCTGGCCAAGAAACTGGCCCAAGAGCTGTACAGATCCCTGATCTGGCAACTCAGCCAGCGGGAAGAATTTGCGAACCTTCCACATGGGCCCCTTTTTACTGAATTTGTGACTAGAACCCTTGTTTCTATGCACCCCCAGCACCACCAGGATCGTTTCAAGCACCAGTTTCTTAACAGTGGACTGGATGTAGATGAAGACTTTGATCAATTTCTTATAACTAATCTTAAAATGTATATCGATGAGTACCTTTGGCCCCGGCGAGATAAAGCCATCAATGACTTTCTCCTCTTTGTCCTGGAAAGAGGCCCTAGTCAACTGGAGTATCGGCAAGTTTACATGGACTTCAAAGCCCAACAGGAGCCCACGGAGCTGGACAAACTCGTTAGAGGAATCGATGCTTCAGCGAGTAAAAAATTAATCTCTTTAAGACACAAATTTGAATCTTTTGAAGTGGCCTCAATCAAAGAAATGTTGTTTTATCAGCTGATTGAAATTTTGCCTCTTGTAGAAAAAGCTGTCTTCAGCAGCATGCACCCAGAGCCCCTTAGCTTTCTCGATTATGATCGTGACCTAGCTCAAAAAAGTATAAAGAATATGGGTTATAAATCAGGGGTCTCCTCAATTCTCCTTGAACTCTTTGACTATGTTTCAGTAGGTCTTGTCCTGCATAAATTCCAAAGTGGTCAACTGGAGTACTCCCTCCGTAAAGCCATGAAGTCGGAGCTTGCAGAATTGAGAAGACAAATACAGTCACTGCGATCTCCCATAGTCAGGCCCGCTCAAAAGGCTTCACCCCCAGTCGCTCGCACTAAGGCTCTTTGGCTCTCTGGTGAAGAAGCCTGGCTTAAGAAATCCAGTTCTCCGGCAGCACCCAACCCCAACAAGAGAAAGACTCAAAGCCCCCATCCAGACTCTCCCCCGAAATCATCGCTCCCATCGACTCCAAATTATTCCCGACCCCACTCTCTCGCTCCTCTTTCCTTGAAGGTACAAAAAAATTTAGCTAGCCTGGGCAACGCCTCCGTGGCTGACCGATTGGTCCATGAGATTTTCCCCCAGATTGCCCAAAGCCCCTATACCAATGGTGTACTGGCCCATAATGTTTTTAGAAAGCATCGGGTCCGTCGTCACAAAGTGAACCTAGAGGGACTGCGATTGAGAATCGCCTATCATATTAAAAGAGATATGAGGGAAATTGAAATCCTGGCAGTTGGTCAACGGCGAGATTTTTACGAGATGTTAGAAAGATCAAGCTTTAAAAACTTAACTCAAATCAACTCTGGGCATTAATTTAACTCGACTAGAATTACCGGCCCCATTGGACTTTACCCATGGAGTTGCGAGGGATTTTATCCACCCACTCCACAGCAGTCATCCTCTCGTAGGGGAAAACAGACTGATCGTAAGTCTGCCGAAGATCTTCCACCCACTGGAGAGGCACATCTTTCTCAGCAAGTAAGATCATATTATGACCACGACGGGGGCAGGCTCTGGCCACCACCACTAGACTCTGAATCCGAGAAGGGTCCCTCTCCATAATCATTTCTTGGAGTCGAGAATTGAGGAAATGCAAATTGACCAACTCTCCGCTCACTTTAAGAGTCTCCCCCACCCGACCTATAAAGCGCAGGGAGTTCTCGCCTTCTAAGCTCACAATATCTTCAGTTTGAAACCATCCCTCTTGCTTAGGGTCATAGGCAAAAGCTCCCGGATTCCGTAAATCCACCTCAATCACGGCTGTAAGAAGAGATGGGCTCTTAATTCGTAATACTTGAGAGCCTACATCAGTGGCCCACTGAATGTGCTCCAGCCTTCTCAGCTCAGGCAAATCCTCCGCAAAATCTTGAGCAGGCCGATCCAAGGAGCTCAATAAGGCTGTTGCCACTTGCGACGAGCACTCCGTCATCCCGTAGCTGGGCAAAAGAGGCCAGTTGAGTTCCCTAGCTCTCTGGTACAGGAATGGACTTAGGGCTCCTCCCCCCACCACAAGAGCCCTGAGTACAGAAGGCGCTTTAAGCCCCTTTGATACTAAGTCATAGACTTGAGTGGGAACCAGAGAGGCTAAAGTGGCCCGACTGTCGCCAAGGGCCAAACAAAATTCTTGTGGGTCCCAGGCTTCGTTCCAGATGGCTGGAGCTGCCAGTCCAGCTTGAAAAGACCGGGCCAAAATGGCCAAACCACCTACATGAAAAAGAGGAAGAGGACAAAACCAGTGATCCGATTGGAGAACCTGCAAATGTCGATTCACTGCCAGCGCTGAGCTCAAAAGAGCTTGGCGGGACAAGCCCACCAATCGATATCCACTTCGGCCAGTTGTCCCCGAGGTGGCCAACCATATGAGCCCCGGCCACTCCTGCCTGACCTGTTGGGTCCACTTCGTTAAGCCCTCTCGCACAGACTGAGGCCAACGATCATTCAACAAAAGATGACTGGCCCTCTCTTGATCCCAATCAATATTAAGAGCCTCAGTGGTTGATCCTAAAAAGCTCATCATTAATCCAGACTGATCCAATCTAAAGACTCCAACTGAGGAGTAAATCCAAAACCTAAGCCTTCAGAGCAAAACCTCATACGAGGCCCATCGTAGCTTATACTCTCGGAGAAGGCGTCTCGCTCGTAGACATGGGCCGTCTGAAGGCCACAAGTCTCCGGAGGTCTCTTTATGGATTTAAAAGCGGCATAGGCCTGCCCCAAGGGGTGATCTAAATTGGTGGTAGTGACCACTCGCGGAGACTGGGGCTCACGATGAACCAGAGGCTTCCAAATCCTGATGCTGGCAGCTTGCAAAACCTCTGGCTCTGACTGCCGATCAGCGGCCACCGGAGCCGCTTGCTCTAGCTCTTGCCACTCCTGAAGGCTCCCACTGTCCACAGGGTCCTCCATAAAGTCCACAAAGGGCCTTAGCCAATCTTCCACTCCCCTCCACCAGGTCAAAAACTCCCCAGAGGATCTAAAACTGGAATTAAAGTCCAAGCGAAGCCTATGCTCTGGCCCCAGGGACTCCACAAAATTCTTGAGAGCTCCTGGCTCTGTCTGCACCTGCTGGGCCGATATCTTAAGCTTAAAAAAATCATAAGTGACTTTTTGCCTAAGCCAGTCGGCCGAGAGCTGGGAGCTCTTTTCTCCCGGTTCCGGCCACCAGATCAACGCGTGACTTGAGGGCAACTCCACTGTCTCGCCCAAAAGAGCTCGCCCCTGGCCTCTGGCTTGAGCGTCCTCAGCGGCCATCTCCAAACACCGCTGAAGCAAGAGGGACTGGCGGTGGGCCTCCTCACCTAATTTCAATAGAGGAATCAGGCCCTCCCAGCGAGGCTCTCCCAGCGAAGGCCAAGTTTGCAAACAGGAGTAGCCCACCAAGGAGGATGCTTTTTGGTCTTCAGAGGAAAACTCGCAGCGAAGCAGAGTTCCCGACACCACCCCTCTCTGATCCACCCGCTTCAGTTCATAGGGGCTCAGGCCGACTCCTTTTAACCTCACTAAGGCCACTGTAAAAATCCGCTGACCACCAAGGCAAAAACCAGCTGGACTCCAAACAGAACATGAATGGCTGCTGCTTTTCCCAGTAACTCATTGTAATGAGCCCCCGGCTGAGTGAAAAAAACTTGGTGGATCACTTGGCGCACCAGAGGCCAAACCACCAAGGGCAAAAAAGCCATAAGCCAAAGCCCCTGCATAAACCAATAGGCTCCTAAACCAAAGCTCAGCAGATAGATTAACAGCAACTCCACACGAGAAAACCGCAGACCAAAGCGAACAGCCAAGGTTTTTTTGTGGGCTTTTAGGTCCTGTTCCCGATCACGAATATTGTTAATCACCAAAAGAGCGGTGGCCAAGAAGCCCACCTGCAATCCGGCCACTGCCGCCGCAGGATGAAAGCTGAGCGTATGCAGGTAAAAAACTCCACCCACAGCAATAAGACCGAAAAAAAGCACCACAAAGATCTCGCCCAAACCAAGGTAGGCCAAGGGGAATGGCCCTCCTGTGTAGGCATAAGCTAAAAACAGGGACACCAAACCTATTGCGACAATAGGCCATCCCCCGTGTAGAACTAGGGGGATTCCAGCGAGAAAGGCTAAAAGTAAAAAACCTATGGCGGCCCAAAAAACTCCCTTCTCAGAAATCATCCCACTCTGAGTGACCCGAGTGGGTCCCAGCCTCGCCTCTGTATCAGCTCCTTTTTTGAAGTCTATGACATCATTGAAGAGGTTGGTGGCCAGCTGAATCATCAGGGCGGCGAATAAAGCCAGACCAGTGACCCACCAGAGGATCTCACCTCCAAAAGTGGGCACCAGGGCCGTCCCCACCACCACGGGAACCACTGCTGCAGACAAGGTTTTGGGACGAAAGGCGGTCCACCAATGAGTCATTCGATATCTCTCCTCAGGGTAGGCGTGGAAACTGGCTAAAATCCGGCTCTCGCTTCTCGACAAAAGCGTTTTTACCTTCCTTGGCTTCCTCAGACATATAGTAGAGCAGAGTGGCGTTACCCGCTAAGTCCAGCAAACCCATCTGACCATCACAGTCGGCATTGAGAGCCGCTTTAAGGCAGCGAAGAGCCAAGGGTGAATGCCCCAGGATCTCTCGACACCAAGCCACAGTCTCTTTTTCCAGCTGCTCATAGGGGACCACTTTATTCACCAAGCCCATCTCTAAAGCTTCTGCGGCGGAGTACTGCCGGCAAAGATACCAAATTTCCCGAGCTTTCTTTTGCCCCACAATCCGGGCCAGGTAGCTAGATCCGAGGCCTCCATCAAAAGAGCCCACTTTTGGACCTGTTTGTCCAAAGCGGGCATTGTCGGCTGCGATGGTCAAATCACAGACCACATGGAGAACATGACCGCCGCCAATGGCATAACCAGCCACCATGGCTACGACAGGCTTGGGAAGGGAGCGAATCTGCTTTTGCACATCCAAAATATTTAATCGCGGCACTCCATCTTTTCCAACATAACCCGCATGACCACGGACTTTCTGATCACCTCCGGCGCAAAAGGCCTCTTTGCCCTCTCCAGTGAGAATCACCACGCCAATCTCCGGTTCCTCCCGGACCCAATAAAAAGCCTCCTGCAGTTCAAGAACGGTTTGCGGGCGAAAAGCATTGCGGACCTCAGGGCGATTGATAGTGATCTTTGCAATTCCGTCCTGAGAGCGCTCGAGCCGTATGTCTTGAAACTTTTTGACCGGCATCCAAACCACGGGATCAGAGGTCCCCTTCGGTCCACCCTCTCTTTCTTTGTCTAATTGCATATTTTAACTCTCCTTTAACTTTTCCATCACATCTTCAACCTTGGCCTCTATGGAGAAGCGATAGCCTCCCACATAGACTCGCAAATGGCCCCCAGACCGACTGGTGCCCGGAACTTCTTCCACAGCTCCTACAGCCGAACGCCGAATCTGAACCAATTGATTGTCAGTCGTTTTAAGCTCCATAAATTGTCCACCATCTGAAAGCTTCACTTCACTCACTTTTGACCTCCCAGTCCTATGGACTGTAAAAATTTGACCATAGCCGAAGCCAGTTCCCGTGGGGCATCCACGGGCACCCGGTGCCCCGCCCCTGGAACCTCCGTCCACTGCCCTGGGATTCCCTGCTCCTTGAGCTGACGGTAGAGTTGAGAGTAAACACCATCTTGTTGGCCCCAACACCACAGCAGAGGACGGCCTATGTCCTCCACCTCCTCAAGGGAAAAGAGATGTTGGGTTCGGTCCCACCTTGCCAGGGCCAAAGCCAAGGCCTCCCGATCAAAGTCCTCCTCCCTCACCTTATACTTTTTTCCCGGAGAAGAAGCGAGAAGCTCCTGACTTTGCCACTCATTCACAACTTGGGAAAAGTTCTCCTCGGAAGAAAATCGATCCATCCATGACTCACGCCATTCCTGGCGTTGAGCATTGTCCTCTTCCCCAGGATGGGCGGAAATGAGTACTCCTGCTGACCAGAGCTGAGGGTAAGCCAAGAGCACCTGCATGGCCAAACGCCCCCCCATTGAGTAGCCCATGATCACCCGGGGCTCCTCGGGATGAGTGTGCACTTCCACCAGCTCGCAAAAGCGCTCGGCCCATTCAGACATGGTCAAGTCTGCAGACAGAGGGCTGTCTGGGGAAAAGAGATCGGGCGCCCAGGCGCTGAACTCCAATTCTGGATGGTCCGCGGCCCAGTGGCCCAGAGTTTGATCAAAAAGATCTCCGCGGTTGAGAAATCCATGCAGGGCAATAAGCTGAATCATAGTCCTCTCTTTAAAGCCTGTTCCAGGCGCTGAGTCGCCTGATTGTCAGGACAAACTTCAAAGATCATGGACCCAGAGTCAAGGGGCTTTAGGTCCTCCGGCTTCTGCACCCGGCGGTAGCCAAGACCCCACATCTTGGCCCAATGGCTAAAATCCAGCTGATGGCTATTTTGATAGATGGGGTTTTGATAGAGGGAGCGAAAAATTTGCCCCCCACCATTGTTGACCACCACGAGCTGAACCGGGACGCCCCACTCTTTCTCCACTTGGGCAAGGGGCCACAATCCGGCCAAGTCATAGAGAGCGCTGAGGTCCCCTAAAAGGGCCCAGTTCTGCTCCTCGCCCCCCCTCACTAGACCTAAAAAGGTGGAGACGAGTCCATCGATTCCATTGGCCCCTCGGTTGGCATGAATCCGCCAGTTCTTTTCCTCCTGCACCGCCCAGAGGTCCCATTCCCGAATGGGCAAACTGTTGCCCAAAAAGACCTGAGAGTGATCCCCAATGACCCCTGAAAAATGGCGAACCCAAGCCCACTCGGAGAGAGGCTCGGTGGCGAGCATTGAGTCCATCTGCTGGCGACGCCGCTGATCTCTTTCCCTAAGCCTCTCTATTGCGCTGATGGACCAAGGAGTCAGAAATTTTAAGATCTGACTGGGCTCAGCGAGAATAGACTCTAAATCCAACGTCTTGGCACGCCCCTCACTGAGACCAGAAAAGGGGGGCCAAGCCAGAGACAGGACAGGAAGATCTCTCAACTCGTATTCCAAGTCGCGCCACAGACGCAGGGAGGGGACCCCACCGAGGCGCAAAATTCCATCTACTTCTTGCGACCTTATGGCCTCACGCAAAACAAAATCATCACTCAACCAACGCAAACCCGCCAAGGATTGAGGCCCTTGGCGCAGACCCGAGGGGGCCTCCGTGATGCAGGGGGCGCCGAGGGCGCTCAAGAGCTCGGCCACTGGGGATCGGGCCCAGAGGGGCAAGCCCCCCACAATCACCAAAGGCTGTCGGCTCTGTCGGGCAAATTGCTCCACAAAGTTTACCGAAGGCAAATCCAAGCTCTTTAGCCCCCTTGGTCGGCCTCCGAAGGCAGCCTCCTGGTCTGGTGAGAAGTCAAGGACTTGGGACTCTGGAATAGGAGCATTCACCAAAGGCTCATCAAAACATAAATTCAATTGCGCTGGGCCCTTTTGATCCCAGAGACTGAGTTTGCGAATCTCATTTTTGCAGACCTCTTCCCCATCAGCAAAGCTGATGTCCAAACAGGACTGCACATAGGCAGAGAACAGCCCCACTTGTTCAATGCTCTGGGGAGCCCCTTGAAGGCGATAGCTCTTAGGACGGTCTGCGGTCACCCACAGAAGGGGAACTCCAAGATAGTGAGCCTCTATGCAGGCCGGGAGCAATTCGGCCGCAGCCGTCCCTGAGGTGGTGACAACAGCCACAGGCCCGCCTCGCACTTGGGCTCGTCCCAAGGCAAAGAATCCGGCCGATCTCTCTTCAAAAAAAGTCCAGACCTTAAGACCTTGGGAGCGAGAGAGTAGCTCGACTAAAGGGGCATTTCGTGACCCAGGACAGAGGCAAAACTCCCGCACTCCCATTTTGGCAAGAGCCTGCAAAAGCCAAAGACTTCCTTCAATATTGCCCACCTCTGCTCAGCTCCTCCCAAAAAATATTTTTCTCACCGCCGAACGCTTTAAGTTCAACTCATTCCATTCATCCAGCAATTGGCTTTGTGCCACTAGGCCACAGCCGCTACCTAAAAGGGTCTGGCCCTGTGACCATTGAAGATTGCGAATGGCCACCACGGCCCAAGATGGCCCCACCTCAGGCTTCTGATAAAAGCCAAAGGGTGCGCCAAAGCGACCACGGCTTCGATTGGAGTCGGAGGCTCTCTCAATCCAAAGGGGTAAAGCCTCTAGAGGATAACTTCCCAAGGCGGCTGTGGGGTGTAGCCTATTGACCAGATCCAGAAAGTCCGGCGCTTTGGAAAGTCCCACCTCCATATCCGTGCGCAGATGCTTGAGATGAGAGAGAGCCCACTCAAAAGTGGGCCCTACTTTAACCTCTCCCAGACCTCCGAGGCGATCACAAAGTCCCTGCACCACCCAATTGTGCTCAGCCAACTGTTTGGGGTCTGAGAGAAGCGGTGGACCATCGAGAGATCCTGTTCCAGCCAAAGCCAGAGAGCGCAACTCGCCCGGCTTTGTAAGACAGAATAAAAGTTCAGGACTCAGACCCAAAAGGCCTTCGCCCTCCGATTCAGACCAATATCCATAGAGCCAAGAGGATGGACCCCAACCTTTGGAGGAGTTCAAATACTTTAGGGACCTCAGAGCCTGAAGGAGAGCCCTTTTTCTCTGATCGCGGCTCACAGAGCCTGGGCGCTGGGCAAAGACCAGGGGAACTACTTTTTTGGCCAAACCCCGGCGAAACAGCTCCTGAGCCTGAAAGAAATCCTCCTTAAAGACCTCCAGATCAGGCTCCTGCCAAGACTCCTCCTGCGCAGAGGGAAGAGAATCCCTTTCACTCCAATGGAGAAGCTGCTCTTCCAACTCCTTCAAGGTCAAATGATGACTTTCAGTAAAGGCTAGCCAGGGTAGAGGATCACTTTGAAAAAAATCGGGAGCGTAAAAGACAGCCTGACTGCCTTTGCTCAAAGCCTCCTCCAAAGAGGCAAAACGCCCCAAAGGCCCCAGTCCCAAGCGAAGACCCCCTCCTGGCTCGGTCAAGAGGGCCCCTTCCACCAGAAATTGAGAGTCCAGAGCAAGCATGACCTTGTCCTATTTCGCATCTTGTAAAAGGTCACTGAGTTATTTCAACAATCCGCTCAAAATTCGCGGGAGATTGTGATAGTCAAAGGGCATTTGGAGAAGTTGTTGGAAAAATCAAATTTCCCACCAAAGACTATGCGCGTTAATGTTGGGTCTCTCTCTATAGGAGGAGACGAGTTCACCCTGATCGCCGGCCCCTGCTCCCTAGAGTCCCAAAGTCATTTTTTAAATGTGGCCCAAGAGGTTCGCCAGAGAGGAGCCAGCTTTCTCCGAGGAGGACTTTTTAAACTGCGCACCCACCCCAACAGCTTCCAAGGTTTAGGCACCGAGGCCTACTCCATTGCTCGTCAGGTCAAAGAGCAGGTGGGTCTGCCTTTTGTTTCTGAGATCACTGACCCCCGGCAAATTGGCGATATGATGGATGTGGTGGATGTCTTCCAGGTGGGCTCTCGAAATATGTACAATTACCCTCTCCTTAAAGAGCTAGGCACACTGAATAAACCTATTTTGTTAAAGAGAGGCCTATCGGCTCTTATCAAAGAGTGGCTTCTCGCTGCTGAATACATCACTCAGGGTGGGAACGAACAAGTCATACTCTGCGAGCGAGGAATTCGCAGCTTTGAAACAGCCACTCGCAACACTTTTGATATCAATGCCATAGCCTACATCAAGCGCTACACTTCTTTTCCCATCATAGCCGACCCTTCCCACGGAACGGGCAATAAAGATTTAGTGGCCTCAGTGGCCTGTGCAGCAGCGGCAGCGGGTTGTGATGGGGTTATGGTGGAGGTTCACCCAGAGCCTGAAAAAGCTCTCTCAGATGGCTTTCAAGCCTTGGATCTACCTCAGTTCAGCCGACTGGTGGATCAACTGGATCAACTCCTCCCGGTGTTTGGCCGGAGATTGGCGAAGCCTCAATGACAGACCTTCAGAGCCCCACCCCCTCTTTAGAGCCTCAAAGCAGCACCCGCCCCAATCCGGACTTTATCCGGTCACTGTTTAGCTCCATTTCTTCAGACTATGATAAGGCCAATGATGTGATCACCTTTGGTCTTGCCCGACGCTGGCGAAAAAAACTGGTGCGTTGGAGTCAGGCAAAAAAAGGAGCTAAGGTTTTGGATTGTGCCACGGGGACGGGTGATTTAGCCCTCGACTTCAAAGCTCATGTGGGACCAGAAGGCCAAGTGATTGGAACTGACTTTTGTGAGGATATGCTTAAGTGGGCACCCCTCAAAGCAAAAGAAAAGGGCTTAGACGTGCAGTTTGAGTGGGCTGATGTCTTAAACTTGAAGTACCCAAGTGAGCACTTTGATATTACGAGTATTGCCTATGGCATCCGCAATGTCGGTGACCCTTTGCGTGCACTGAAGGAGATGGCCCGAGTCACTCGTAGTGGCGGATATGTTATGGTCTTAGAAACCGGGGATTCCCAGTGGCCCCTGTTTAAAAACCTCTACCGCTTCTATTTTCAGCATGTTGTCCCTCGTCTTGGGGGCTTAGTCACAGGCCATCGCTCTGCCTACGAATACCTCAACCGCTCTTCCAATCAGTTTCCTGCAGCTGAAGCTTTTGTCCATCTCATGGAAAAAACTGAGGCCTTTGATCAAGTGGAATTCATACGTCTTATGGGTGGGGCCAGCTTTATATATCGAGCCAGAAAAAGAGCCCCTCTTAAGCCGCCCACTGGTGAAGGATAAACTCCTCAATTTTACCAAGACTTTTATTGAGATGCACTAAGGAGACCTCCGACACCGGCTGGATGAGGTCTCTAGCCTGTTCAGTAATTCGCTCCAAGCCCTGCTGACCCGCAGCTGTTTGATCTAAAAGCTGCATTAAACTGGCTCCCTTGGTCGGAACCCAAATCTCTTCTCCCTTTTGCAAATGTTCTCGAATATTGACCACTAGGGCTTGAATCCAGTGTTTTTGCTCATCGAGAGACAGGCTTTTAAGATTCTTTAAAGCCAAAACTTGATTTATCTTATCCGCCAAGGAGTTGACTTTTAAAGGCTTTATTAAGAAATCATCGATTCCCAAAGACAAGAACTCCTTCATCGCTTTGGAGTCAAAACTGGAGCTGAGCAATATCATCGGAGTATTTTTTTGTCTAAAAAACTGTCCTGATCTCAAAACCTGGGCCACATCTAGAGCCAGATTTGAATGACTGTTTGAATCCAAAAGAAGACAATCAAAAACCTTATGCTCCAACCAGTAGCCAGCCAAATCCAAGTTGTCAGCCGTGACAAAGGCATGTCCCATGCGGGTCAATAAGCTCTCAACCCACTGCTGATTGATCAGCTGATCACTGATTAGTAAAATCCTCACGGAGCCTAGATTCATAAGTTCTCCTCAACCAAGAATCTATCGGCAGACTAAAGTCTGGGCTTAAGTGGAAACCCCTAAAAAAATTGAATTTTTATTGTCTCATCTTGAGACAAGGGCCAAATTCAGCCATTGAACTCCAAAAGGTCTGCTCAAAAACTGATCCAGCCCTGCCTCCGAGCCTCGGTAAAAAAGGACTCCTGGGTGACCTTTCGGCGCATGGGCCGCCCCCAGCCGCTCAGAAACACAAAGCTTAGATGGCTCCTGTCGATTCGCTTTTTATCCTGATTCAAATACTTGGACATTTGCTTCAAGGACATTTTTTTATTCTGCCGAAAAAACTCCTCTGGGCTTGAAATCCCAGTTCCCTCTCTCACTAGATGCAGCATGTCTTCAGTGTCTTGCGCCTTTAAATAACCACGGTGAAAGCTCCACTGAATTGAAAAAACAAGTCCGTGGGCCACCGCAGTTCCATGGGCAAGACCGTAGTGAGCTTCCAAAATATGTCCCAGTGAGTGACCAAGGTTGAGCCACTGCCTCTCCCCTTGAGTCTCGAAGGGATCTCTCTCCACCACCTCATACTTGGCCTCAATAGCCTGAGGCAAAAAGTCCCACAGCCACTTCAGCTCTTCTTTACTCTGGCCTTGGAGAGCAGAGCCCAACTCTCCCCCTTTAATGAGCCCCATTTTCATCAACTCTCCAGCTGCTGATTGAAGCTGTTTTTTTGACAAAGTCTGCAAAAGAGATTGAATAATAAGGACAGCGGTTGCTGGATAGAAGGACCCTACCTGATTCTTGACTGTACCCACATTTAAAGCTGTTTTTCCCCCGTGAGCAGAGTCCATCGCAGCCAAAAAAGTAGTGGGGATATGAATCAGAGGAACTCCTCTCTTAAAAATGCTGGCCAAAAAGCCAACAAAATCACCAAGGCTGCCTCCTCCTAGGCTCACAAAACACATATTTTGGGGTGCGGAAGGCCCCATCACTTTCATGATCTTTTTTAAATGAAGGGGAAAATAATCTATATCTTTAAGCTTCTCCCCAGCACGCACTCCGTAGCTGAGGGGAAACTTCTTCAACCAAGCTTTTACATTGGGATGAGCATAAAGTTTTTTGTCATAGATAACAACAATCTGCTCTGGCTCAAAGCCCAACACCAAAGATATTTTTTTTATTCCGGGTAGGTCCTCAAGAAACAACACCTGGCTGCGAAGAGAAGGAAATTTAGATGTTTTCATAAACTCCTCAATCTGAAATTAACGCCCCTTCAGTTTGGGGTCTAGGGCGTCACGCAAGCCATCACCTAATATATTAAAACAGAGAACAACGAACAATATGCAGAGCCCTGGTAAAGTGACCAACCACCAGGCCGACTCAATATAGGCCTTGGAGTCCGAAAGCATAGCCCCCCACTCGGGAGTCGGCGGCTGAGCTCCTAGTCCCAAAAACCCCAAAGCGGCCACATTCAAAATTCCATCACTGAACCCAAGGGTGGATTGGACAATTATGGGTGCGACACAGTTGGGTAAAATATTGAGTACAGCCACACGAAAGTGAGTGGAGCCAAAACCGTGGGAGGCATCCACATAGGATTTGACCTTTTCGGCCAATACAGCCCCGCGAATAATACGAATAAAATTGGGCAAGGAAACGACACTGACCGCAATCACAGAATTAGTCAGACTGGGGCCCAAAACGGCGACAATCACGATGGCCAAAAGGATACTGGGGAGAGACATAAGAACGTCCACAAAGCGCATAATTAAGGCATCCACTCGCCCACCAAAATAGCCAGCAAGGACACCTAAAATCAGCCCTACGGACAGAGAAAGACTGACCACCATAAAGCCCACCATCAAAGACACCCGAGCTCCATAAATCAGACGACTTAAAAGATCCCGCCCTAGGTCATCGGTGCCCAATATAAAAGGCCAACCTCCACCGGCGAGCCAAATGGGCGGCTGACGAAAATGTTCTGGATAAACTTGAGTCGGGCTGTGAGGACTCACCCAGGGAGCGAAAACAGCTAAAATCACCAGAGTCATCAAAAACCAAAAGCTAAGATGAGCTCCTCGATTTTTCTTTATGGCCACCCAAAGAGGGGACATAATGACCTGCCACGAGCTCATATTTGATCCCGCAATAGAGGGTTGACCCAAAGATAAACTAAGTCGACCAGAAGATTCACCGTAATGATGACGAAAGAGATTAAAAGGATTCCCCCTTGAATCACGGGATAATCCCGGGCGGCCACCGAATTGACCAGCCAGCGCCCAATTCCTGGCCAGGAAAAAATAGTCTCTGTTAAAATCGCTCCCGTTAAAAGAGTGCCTCCCATCAAACCTATTACCGTCACGACAGGGATGAGTGCATTGCGCAAAGCGTGGTTCATCACCACCTGCCGATGCTTGAGACCTTTCGCTTTGGCCGTCCGAATATAGTCCTCACGCAGGACCTCCAAAACGCTGGATCTTGTCATGCGGGCAATAGCCGCCAAGGGCAAAGTTCCCAAGGCGATGGCAGGCAAAATCATATGCCTTAATGCATCTGCAAAGACCTCAACCCCTCCCCCACTCAACCATGTGTCTATCAACATAAAGCCGGTGACCACTTCCACCTCATGCCATACACTGATTCTCCCCGAAACAGGGGTCCAACCCAAGCCCACAGAAAAAAATAAAATGAGGATCATGCCCCACCAGAATATGGGCATGGAATAGCCCACCAGGGCTCCACTCATCAAACTGTAATCCCAAAAGCTAGATCTCTTAATGGCAGCCAGAACCCCCAAGGGCACTCCTAATACTACAGCCCAAAAGAGAGCCAGAAGAGAGAGCTCCACAGTGGCAGGAAACCGGGCCAAAAATTCTTCTAAGACAGGTCGCCGAGAGACCACGGAAGTTCCAAAATCTCCCTGTAGTATATGACCTAAAAACTTAAGGTACTGTTCTCCTAAAGAACGGTCCAAGCCCAGTTGAGCCTGCATCTGCTGGTAGAGTTCAGGACTGCCTCCCCTTTCTCCCAGCATCAACATCACCGGGTCTCCTGGGACCCAGCGAATGAGAAAAAAAGCCACCAGGGACACGCCTAGTAAAGTGGGTATAGAGCTGAGCAGACGGCGTCCGATCAAGCTTAACATGAGTTACTTGAACCCAATTCGATGAAAGGACTCTGTACCAAATGGAGATATTTGATAACCTTCAATTTCTGGCGATAGAGCGCGAAAAACAACCGAGTGAGCCAATGTGACCCAAGGAGCCTCTCGTTTAAAAATTTTCTGGGCCTGGCGATAGAGCTTCTCTCTCTCCCCCTGATCACTGAGGGTGCGAGCTCGAGAGATCAAGTCTTCAAACTCCTGATGACACCAGCGAGCCACATTGCTGCCCGCGACCACTCCGCGACAACCCAGCAAAACATTGAGAAAATTATCAGGATCCCCATTGTCTCCCGTCCAACCCAACTGCAGGAGTTGGTGTTCTCCCTGGCGAGCTTTTGCCAAGTAGGTGGGCCAATCAAAAGTCACCAACCTCAAGCGAATGCCCACTTGAGCTAAGTCGGCTTGAATTAACTCTCCCATTTTTCGACCATCCGGGTTGTAAGGTCGAGACACCGGGAGAGTCCACATCTCGGCTTGAAAGCCATCGGGAAATCCAGCTTCCCTGAGGAGTTCACGAGCTCTTTCTGGATTGTAGTCATAGTCCTTCACTTGGTCATTGTAGGACCAAAGCGTAGGGGGGATCGGGTTTTTAGCCACTTGGGCCTGACCCATATAAATCGCCTCAATATAGGAGGCTCGATTGAGGGCATGGTGGATGGCTTGACGGACCTTAAGCTGATCAAAGGGGGGCTTTTCCACATTCATGGCCACATAGCCGACATTCAAGCCTGGCTGAGACAGCACTTGCACTCGCGAATCTGTGCGCATGGACACCAAATCTGAGGGCGAGGGCTCAGCCACCAAATGGCACTCTCCCGCCCTGAGCTTCTGGTAGCGAACACTGGGCTCAGGGGTGATGCTGAAAACCAACCGACTGACTTTGGCTGGCCCCTCAAAGTACTCAGGATGGGCCTGGTAACGAATCAAGTTGTCTTTGACATAGCTTCTAAAGACATAGGGCCCGGTGCCAATCGGCTCCCAATCTATTTTCTCCTTGGCCTCTCTCTGAGCTAAGTGTTCTGCATACTCTGCGGACAGAATACTGGCAAAATCCATAGCCAAGTTGGCCAAGAAGGGGGCCTCAGGGCGAGAGAGTTCAAAGCGAACTGTCCTCTCATCCACAGCCACAATATTCTGAATGAGCTCACCCATAGCCATGGAGTTAAAATACTCATAACCCGCATTGTTCACGCTGTGATAGGGGTGTTCTTTGTCCCTTTGCCGATTGAAGCTAAAAAGAACATCTTCCGCATTAAAATTTCGCGTTGGAGTAAAGTCACCTCGAGAGTGAAACTGAACTCCGGGCCTTAACTTAAAGGTGTAGTGTCGACCCTCTTTGGAGATCTCCCAGGATTCTGCCAAGGAGGGGATCAGATCAGTGCCCCCGGGAGAGAAGTCCACCAAACGATTGTAGATGACTCGGGAGCTCGCATTGAAACTGGGGCCATCAGTGGCCAACTGAGGATTAAAGGTGCTCGGACTGCCCTCGGAGCAATAGACTAGAGTTTTTTCTCTCTTTTGCGATGTGCAGGCACTCAACGTCAAAATTAAAACCAAGGCCAACCACTTTAATACTGTCCCAGCTAGTAATACATTTCCCATACACTTCTCCCCTTCAGCAATTTCGACGCCCCGCCGCCGTTAAAAAGGTACTTGGTCCCTTTTAGGGGATCAAGGAAAAGTTGATGGGCTCTTGGCCCTGGGATTGAAGATAGGTGTTGGCTTTGGAAAAGTGGCGACAACCCAAAAAACCTCGATGGGCCGAGAGAGGAGAGGGATGAGGAGCCTCAAGGACCAAATGTCTTTTACGGTCGATAAATTGACCCTTTTTTTGCGCGTAACTCCCCCAGAGCATAAAGACTAAGCCCTCTCTCCTCTCGTTGAGAAGGGCGATGATTTGATCTGTGAAAGTTTCCCAACCCCTACCTTGATGAGAGCCCGCTCGCCCAGCCTCCACGGTTAATGTCGCATTGAGAAGCAAGACTCCCTGTTCCGCCCAAGACTTCAAACAGCCATGCAGCGGTGGCTCTATGCCTAAATCGGATTGCAGTTCACGAAAAATATTCTGTAAGGAAGGAGGCGGCTTCACTCCCGGACGAACTGAAAAACAGAGACCATGGGCCTGACCGGGCCCGTGATAGGGGTCTTGACCTAAAATCACCACTTTGACTTTTTCCAAAGGGGTCTCGTTGAGAGCAGCAAAGTACTCCGAGCCCTTGGGAAAAATTGTTTTTTGTGCTGTCTTCTCTTGCGCTAAAAAGTTCCTGAGTTGGATCATATATTCCTTCTCAAACTCTTTTTTCAGGGCCTGTCTCCAGCTCTCCACCAGCTGGGGTCTCCCAAAGACAACCACCTCCTTCGGCTCTTCCAGATTCTGCTCCAATTCCATCTCCTCTTAGATTTCTCTCCTTTTGACTGAATGAAAGGGTCAATTTAGGGACATTTTTTGTCTCAGTCTAGCTTTTTGACAGTGGCCATGAGCTTAAGGAGGCAGATAAAACCTTATTAATTTTAATACTTTAGCCGAGGCCTCTGGACAAAAAGTAAACAGGTCCAAGACTTGCTCCCTTAAACTGTGTATGAACTTTTTGCCCTTTTCCTATTCTCCCTTGTTTCTGCCCCACTGGCTGATGCCCTGGCCGGCTCTCTTTCCCTTTCTAATGAGCCCGAGCCATTTAGGTCCTCTGGACTCAGAGGCCTATGAGTCCCGCTATCGCACAGAGGCCAGCTATTGTTCGAGTGCCAGCTGCGGCCGCCGAGGCTCCAGCCAGTCTCCAGTTTCCTCGCAGCGACGCAACTTGAGTGATTTGGCCCAGGTTCAGCGCAGTCTTCCGGTAGCTCAATTAGCTCAATCCACAGCCGTGGGCCAAGTTGTGACTCCAATTCCAGTGCAGGTCTCAAGCACTTATCCCACGACGCCCAGCCAACAGGCCAAGGCCCGAAAACTGATGACCGAGGTGGTGAAGGCTGCTGATGCCTGCCGCACCCCCACACAGAGGGTGCAGAAGAACACGGGAAAATCTCGAATTTGTGGTCGGAACCGTTCTAAAGGTCTTTGCTATGCCGGGGTCAAAGATGCTCTGCTTGCTGCGGGAATTACCTCCACCCGACTTCCTGGGACCTATGCCATTGAAGCCCACAGTAAAGGCTATCTCAGGAGAACTGGAAAGTTTGATCAGATTCTCGAGAGCCAAGTTCGTAGCCAGCCCGCTCAGGCCATTGAACAGGCCCCCCCGGGCGCCATTCTCGTTTACAGTGGGGGACCGGATGGGTATGGACATATAGAGGTCAAAGTGAACACGGGTGAACAAGCTCAATTTTGCAGTGATTTCTGCTCAAGAAATCCAGTGCGAGGTCGACAGCTCGTTGCCATTTACTACCCTAAACCCTAAAAGAATCTAAAGAGGAGATGGACATGCTATTTTTTAAACTGATTTTGAGTCTGAGCGCCCTGTGGATGGTGGCCTGCAGCTCCACCCCATCGGTCTCACAGGTCTCTCTCACCAGCGAATGCGAGCGCTTGAAGGCACAGCGAGCCCAACTCCCTTTGCGCCTCGAGCAAGCCCACAGTATTCCAAGTCCTCGGCAGAGTGATGCCAAAATCACTGATTTGGTTTACGAGACCTCTGCCCTGTTGACCGGTTGTTTCAAGTCCAGCCCGGAGATCTCCGACATCGTTTTATCTTTAGCTCTGAGTAACTGGGCTCTGGTGGTGGAATACGATCAGATTCATGATATTGCGGCTGAGAATATGAACTACCTTGAGCCCCAGCAGAATCGCATCAGGGACCTCTTAAGGAAAATGCAAAAGAGTCAGCAGATCAGCCAAAAGCAGGCCGAGGGTATATGGCTGTCTCTGGCTATTGCCTTAAGTCTTAAGTACGAAGGCCAAGACCCATAAAACTAAACCAAAGTCAGCCCTTTAACAACCCTCCCTCTTGATAGACCTCTGACCTTGAGCGAAAACTTCAAGCTCAACTTCTTGCTCAAGGATTAGAGATCCACTGAGTCTGCACACTGAGCCCAGACTACAGAACTTCGGTCACATTGATGCTTTGGCCATTTAAAGTGCATTTAAGGCCAGAGACACTGACGGGACTTTCCAACTGGAAGGACACCTCTGTGCCTGCCGGGATCTTCCAAAAATCTCCGACCCGATGATCCACAGTCCAGCGATATCCCAGGCTCTCTGTAACTCCCTCTTCTCTCGCCAATTTTTGTCCCGAGGAAAAGCCTGCGTGAGCCACTTGAATGGACATGGCCTCATTGCAATCCAGCTCCCAATAGTAAAGGTCCACATCATGAGGGTTAAAGAGAGCCACCTCCTGACCCCTCAAACGCAATTCAAACCTCAACGCGGCTCCAGGGTTGGTTTCCTCAACGGCCGTCTCAATGGTAAAAATTTGTGAACCAAAAAGTGGGTCCTGCAATTGGACAAAGAGATCTCTTTGCCCGGAGAGATCTTGCCATAGCCCCAGACTCAGCCTTGAGTCTCCCACCTCGCAAAAAATCACTTCGCTTTTCTCCTGGACGAGTTGGGAGAAGTCTGAGCGCTCTTGAGCCCGCCAGAATTTTCCATTTAAAGTGATCTGGGCTGTGCCACGATCAAAATCCTGAAGCAGAGCCACTCTTGATCCGAGTTCAAAATCTTTAGGCAAAGGACAAGACACCACGAGAGCTGAACTCTGCCAAGGTGAAGGAGCCTGAAAACGGCCAATGGGAGTGGTCAGATGGGCCGTAAACTCATGAGGAGAGGAGGTTGAGGGATAAATGCGATAGTCAAAATTTCTTCCTCTAATATCCTTCCACTGGTGAGAGAACAGGGATTGAGTCCCTGAGGCCAAGGGAGAGTAACTTCTAGCCCAATCTTCAAGAGAAGGCTGAGTAAAGCGTTTCATATTGACCCTTCGGGCTCCCGAGGGGTCTCGATCCTCGGTGACAATCGACAGATCTGGTCCCACAAAAGTTTCAGCAAGCCGAGTGGGGTTCTCGATACCACCCTCCTCTTCAAACCGCCAGTAGGCCTCTATCTCTTCATCAATCCAGTCCCCATAGCTGGCCACCCGAGCATAGACTCCTGGGAAACCTCTCTGTCCGCAGCTGAATCCCCAGCTAGTGACCCCTACTAAGAACTGCTCTCCAGAGGGAGATGTCCAGATCAAGGGCCCTCCTGAGTCCCCTTGGCAGGTGTCCCGACCGCCCTGCGGATGGGCAGCACAGAGCTGATGAACACTGGAGATATGAGCGTATTTTTCTGCAATACTGCGCTCTGAGGCCGACTGCAGAGGCACATTGAGTTGACGGCACTCCTCAGGACTGACCACCTCAATCTCTACGGCCATGAGATTGCGGGCAAGAACTCTTCCTAAATTAGACATATTGCCCCAGCCCATAGCCCTGACTTTTTCTCTCTCCAAGTTCCCATAGGTCCCTCTGTAAAGAGAGAGGGGTTGCACCGGCTCAGCCAGAGGCCGAGCCGAATAATCAGCTAAAAAAAGCAGGGCAATATCATCCTGATGAGCTTGATTATAGCTGGGAGAAGCCACCCCGGAGTGAACTCGAATAGCCCTGACAGCCAGCCGCCTTGCGCCATAGAGTTCAGACAGGCTTTGCGCTCCCACCACCACGGCAAAGTCAGGCCTCTGGGATCGCCCATTTACGCAATGAGCTGCCGTGAGGATCACTCGCTCGGCAATAAAAGTGCCTCCGCAAAAAGGATCTCCTTCTGCTGTCACTAAGGTGGCCAGGTAGCGATTGGCTGGAATAGGATCGCCACCAATAATTTGTGGTTGAACCAGATTAGCCCCAAAATTCTCCTGAAAGAACTCTTCCCCAAAATCGATTTGCGCCTGAGCAACCCATGGCCCCCCCATGATGATCAGACCCAATAAAGCCCCCCTTAAAAGCTTCATGGCACCCCCTTTTTTGTGAGGCCAGTAAAACTGAGGCCTTTAAATCATGCAAAAAAAACATGGTTATTGAAAAAATGTTAGGGATTCGAGGCTCTTTTAGATGCAGAGAGAAAGCCTTATGGCTGCCATTAGGGGTATAAATACAAGGTCACTACGACCAGGACTTTAGACCAAAAACCACCATACTTCCACTTTACTTACACTTGACTTACACTTTATTTACACTTATTTTTTGAACTGAGATCAAAAAGTGAGGTTTTAATTATGACAAGCCCTCTACGCCCTCTCACCGCCAAAGAAAGAAAGGTCATGGATTTTTTACATGATTTCTTTGTTCGGGAAGCCACGGCCCCCTCTTTTCAAGAAATTCGCGAGCACTTTGGCTTTGCCTCTCTCAATTCTGTGCAGCGCTACCTCAAACAGTTGCATAGAAAAGGCTATATTGATCTTCCTGGAGGCAATCAGAAGCGGGCCCTCCGCCTCCTCCAACCTCCTCCCTCTTCCCAGCCCATAGGACTTTCAGAGTCCCTGACCACTGAGGCCCTCTGCCTCCCCCTGCTGGGAAAAGTGGCCGCCGGTCGCCCCATAGAGGCTCTCGCACACAATGAATTTGTTGAAGTTCCCAAAGACTACATCTCCCACCCAGAAAAGAGCTTTGCTTTAAAGGTGCAAGGCCAGTCTATGATTGAAGATGGTATTTTTGATGGTGATACTATTTTTATTCAAAAACAGTCCATAGCCCGCAATGGAGAGACTGTTGTCGCCATTGTGGACAATGAGGCCACAGTAAAAAAGTTCTATTTGCACGAAAATACAACAAAACTTATCCACAGATATCCACAGATTCCTCCACATTTAGCTCAGGCTCCCGCTCTTGTAGAATTACGACCTGCAAACCAGCAAATGGTTTCCATGTGGTTTGAACCACATCAGGTGGAAATACAGGGAATTGTTACTGGACTGCTCAGACGGTTTTCACTTTAAGAGAGTAAAAAATGTCTAAGACAAAACACCTTTCCCAATTGCGCTGTCAGTTGGCCAGACATCTTGTGAGCTGTGACCAAATTCGCACAGCCTCCGCAGTGCCTACGGGCTGCCCTCCTTTAGATCAATTTTTTTTATGGTCTGGCTGGCCTAAGGGTGAAGTGAGCCTGATTTACGGATCTGAAGGCTTAGGACCTACTGCTCTTTGGCTCAAGGCTCTCCCACCTCTCACCCAAAGGCAGCTGTGGGCGGCCTGGGTCAGTCCTCAACATTTAAAACTTTGCCCTTGGGGACTTTTTCAAAAGGATTGTGACCTTTCCAAAATTTTTGTTGTCGAAGGCCATAGACATAATCCTAAGCAGTGGCTGTGGATTATGGGAGAACTCCTATCAACATCTCTTTTTGAAATCATTGGCTGTCATTGGGATCACCTCAGCCCTCCGCATTCACAGATTCAAAAACTCAGAAAATTAGCTCAACGCTATCAGTGTTCCATTGTGATTTTAAGTCAGCAACAACAACCCCTCAAGTCTCCCTTTTATGCCACTATCCTTCGGACTCAGGGACCGCTTGTGGAAATTGAGCGCGCCTTACATCGTCCGACCCCCAAGTCTTTTCAAAGGAGAGTTCTCTATGCGGACCTTATGCCTCAACTTTCAAAAAAACGAAAAGCCATCGCTAGCTGAAGTTTTTTTGCAATTTTCTCCCCAGCTTCAGTACCGCAAACCAGGACTTCTATTTCTGGATATCTCCTCAACAGCTCATTTGTTTGGTGGAGAATCCCAACTGCTGCGTGAAGTCCTCCAACTGAGCCAATCTCTTCATTTACCTCTCTCAGCAGCCATTGCGGATCAGCCCAGCACAGCCCAAGGTCTCAGTCTGTATCAGCCCTCATCCATGAGTCGCCCCAATGAAGACTCATCGGCCTTAGGCCCCCTCCCTCTGGCTGCCCTCAATCATCTAGAAGGCCTTATCTGTTGGCAGCCTGAAGATCAAATTGAACAAATTATTAGCTTTTTCAAACTTGTCGGTTTAAATCAAATTTCTGATATTCAGCAGATTTCAAGAGACTCTTTAAGACAACAGTGGGGCAAAACTGGAGAGCGCCTGTGGCAAAAGATTCATGGGCGCGAGCAACAGGCCTTATCTCCTTATATTCCAAAAGAAGCTCTTATTGAATTTATTCACTTGGATTTTTCCGTCTCCCTGATGTCTTTTTTGCTTCACTGTATTGAGAAGCAGCTGCAGAGGCTTTTAGCCCGACTTCAGGGGCGAGGAGAGTTTGCCCAGCGAATTCGCCTCCATTTGCACTGTGAATTTTCAGGACAAATACATCTCCTTGAAATTCAGCCGCTCCAAGCCTGTCGAGACTTAGATATTTTAATGAAGCTGATCGAACACAAACTGGAGTCTATTGAACTCGACAATCCCATTCAGCATATTGAGATCGAAGCTCTTCCTGTTCCCGAAAGGATTGAGCAATTGGATTTTTGGCAGCCCCGAGTAAAAGACCAAGATAAAGTTCATGCCCTATCAGGACTTCTCAGACAAGCCGAAGTCCACTCAGGTTTTTTTCAACTCAAAGACGAAATTTTACCGGAAAAGAGTTGGCAATTGAACTTTGAGTTTATGGACTATGAACCTATAGAGGACCAAGTTCACGTGGACGGCAAAAGCTTTCAAATTAAACCAGCTCACAGCTCCAGTTTGCGCTCCGCTCCTCGCCCTTCCCTTCTCTTCTCAAGCCCTCAAAGAATTTCAGGAAAAGAGCTCCGAAAGCTGGAGTTTCTGAGCTCTTACCCTGTGGAAAGACTGGAAGAAAGTTGGTGGGAGAGCACAAGGGGCCGTGACTACTATGTGGCCTTAAGCCCTAAGGGGGAGTGTCTTTGGGTTTATCACGATCGAGTCGAAGACCAATACTACCTCCATGGTTACTACTGAAGTCAGCCTCTGCCCTCCACCCTATGTTGAACTTTTAGGAAGGAGTTACTTCTCCTTCCTACAGGGAGCCTCTTCCCCCGAAGAGATGGTGAGCCGGGCTCAGGAGCTGGGTTACCAGGGTTTGGCCCTCTGTGATTTGGATGGACTTTATGGAGTGGTTCGAGCTCATCGTCAGGCCTACCAGGTTTCCTCTTTTGACCCCCTCTTCTCCGCAACAGGAAACCCTCTTGGAGAGTCTTTTCAATTCATCTGTGGAGCTGAACTTCGGTTAAAAAATAAAAGCTCTCTGGCTCTTCTGCCTATGAATAAAGAGGGCTACACTCAGCTCTGTAGGTTAATCACCACAGCCAAGCGTCCGGCCCCAAAGACCTTCAGTCAATTTGACCTGAAAATACTCAAAGACCACTCTGACGATCTGATTGTGCTTGCTCTGCCCCCATGGTCTCTTGAAGATCTCCAGTTTTTGCATGAGCTTCTTGGCGATCGAATGTATCTCCCCATTTGGCGAGACATGACTTGGGAAAGCCACCTTCTTGAAAGACAGGCCTTTCAATTGGAGACCCAATGGGGCCTCCAGCTGGTGGCCACCCAACGGCCGGTCATGCACCTGCCTGAGCGCAAGGCCCTCTTTGATGTGTTGACCTGCTCTCTCCACGGAGTTTCTCTCTCCCAGGCCAAAACTCGACTGCTGAGTAACCAGGAGCGATACCTCAAAAGCCCTTTGGATCTCGCCCAGATTTGGCGAGATCGACCAGACCTTCTGAAGCAAAGTGTGAAAATTGCTCAGCGTATTTCATTTTCTTTCGATGAACTCAAATACCAGTACCCAAAGGCCGCTGTGCCAAAGAGCCACACTTCACAGACCTATCTCCAGCACTTGGCTGAGGAGGGCTTAAAATGGAGGTTTCCCCAAGGTCCTTCTGATAAAGTGCTGAGCCTATTAAGAAAGGAGTTGGCTCTGATTGAGGAACTTCAGTACCAGGACTACTTTCTTACTTTGTGGGACATCTGTGAATTTGCAAGGAAGAACAATATTCTCTACCAGGGCCGAGGTTCTGCAGCCAACTCCGTCGTCTGCTATCTTTTGGGTCTGACCTCTGTGGACCCGGAAAAAATAGACCTTCTCTTTGAGAGGTTTATTTCCAAAGAGCGAGGAGAGCCTCCCGATATTGATGTGGACTTTGAGAGTGACCGCCGGGAGGAGGTCCTCCAGTATGTCTATCGGCGCTATGGAGTCCAACACGCCGCCATGGTCTGTACCGTCATCTGCTATCGATCCAAAATGGCTTTACGAGAAGTGGCCAAGGCTTTAGAGGTGCCTTCAGAGACTCTCAGCTCCATTGTACGAAGCATGGGCAAGGAGGGCCTTAAAGGACTGTGGCAAAGCTTTCAGCAGGAGCCCTCTCTGCCCCAGAGACTCTGGGGACTCAGTGAGAGCCGATTTCGCCTTTTGATCGAGCTCACCTCTCAACTCTATGGTTTTCCACGACATATTGGGATTCACACTGGGGGCTTTGTTATCACCCAAAGACCCATCACCGAATGTGTTCCCGTGGAACAGTCCACTATGGCTGACCGCTTTGTGGTGCAATGGAATAAGGACGACTTGGAAGCCTTGAAAATGATGAAGATTGACCTATTGGGATTGGGAATGCTGACGGCGCTCAAACACAGCTTCGCTCTGCTCAAAAGCAAAAAAGGTCTTGATCTCAGTCTGGCAAAAATTCCCTCTGGAGACCCTAAGACCTATCAAATGATTCAAAGGGCCGAAACTATCGGGGTCTTTCAAATCGAGTCTCGAGCCCAGATGTCCCTTTTACCTCGACTCAGGCCCAAATGCTTTTACGACCTCGTGGTTCAGGTGGCCATTGTGCGCCCTGGCCCCATTCAAGGGGGGATGGTTCACCCCTACTTAAAACGGCGCCATGGACTGGAGAGAGAACACTATCCCCATCCGGCTCTGATCCCCATTTTGTCTAAAACTTATGGTGTTCCTATCTTCCAAGAACAGATCATGCAGATGGCTTCCGCCGTCTGTGGTTTCACACCGGGAGAGGCTGATGAGCTGCGCCGACTTATGTCCTCTTCCTGGAAAAAACCACAAGTCATGCAAGGGCTTCGTCAGCGACTGATCAACGGCATGCTCAACCATGATATTGAACCCCGCTTTGCCGAACAAATTTATCAGATGATTGTGGGCTTTTCCTCCTATGGCTTCCCAGAGAGCCATGCCGCCAGCTTTGCTCTCATCACCTATGCCAGTTCTTATTTAAAGGCTCATCATCCCGATGTTTTTGTTTGCTCTCTCCTCAACAGTCAACCCATGGGGTTTTATGCCCCTCGAACTTTGATTGCAGAGGCGCAAAGGCAGCAAGTGCCCTTTTTGCCTTTAGATGTCCAACACTCTGATTATGACTACGCTTTAGAGCCCTCAAAGGGGCCCCTTCTCTCTGTCCGTGTCGGCTTTCGCGCCCTTTTTGGCCTCCATCGCAAATGGACGGATCAACTTCTTTTGGAAAGAAGAGAAAGGGGGGGCTTTAGCAGCCTAGAAGACTTTGTCCGTCGCACCGAGCTGCCTCGATCTGCACTCATACTCCTGGCTGCAGCCGGAGCCCTGTCCAGCTTTGAAAAAAGCCCTCGCAGGGCCATTTGGAAAATTCAATCTCTCAATCTCGACCGCAAAAGCTTTTTCTTTAGCCAAGCTCCCCTAAAAGATGTAGATCGCCCGCCACTGCCGCCAGAAGCGCCCTGGCAACAGATGCAAAGGGAGTATAGTCATCAAGGATACAGTCTTACTCTCCACCCTCTAAGAGTTTTGCGCAGTTTTATTCGGGAAGAGAAAATCAGTCCCTGGACCAGTGCCTCCTTGAAAAAACTGCGTTCCGGTCAAAGGGTCACTCTGGTGGGGCTTCTGAGCACTTTTCAAAAACCCCCAACGGCTAAGGGGTTTGCTTTCTTAACTCTTGAGGATGAGTGGGGACTTTTTAATGTGATTTTGAGTCCGCAAATCTACCTGGCCCAGCGGCAGGTCCTGCAACAGCAACCCCTCTTGGAGATCACTGGCCGAGTGGAAAACCACCTGGGCCGGGCTCAAATCCGGGCTGAAGCTCTAAGGCCCCTAAGAGCCCCTAGGGGATTCAGCTCAAAAGACCCGGAGGCTCTTTCTCTTTTAAGCCGAGAAAAAGGGCTGGGAAACTATCAATAGGAAGATAAATGTCAGGGCGGCTGTGAGAGGCAGCTCAATTTTGGACACTTCCAGAGCCGAATTTTGGCTCTCTTGGGTCAAATCCACTGCAATTTGGCTCTGTTTTTTCATTAAATTGGCTTTGATCATCAGGGACCACCTTTCTCACCCTCTCAAGTATCAAAATCCATACCAGGGCAAAATTGATTGCATCTCAGAGACGCCAACTCTAAATTGCCCCCATGAAACTCATTAAGATGTCTGGCACGGGAAATGATTTTCTGATTGCTGACCTCAGATCCCCTGAAGGTCAGAGGGCCTGGCAAGAGTTGGCGCAAGACCTCCCCCCTTCCCAAGTGGCCGCCCAGCTCTGCCATCGTCAGTTTGGCATTGGCTCTGACGGTTTGATTCTGGTCAAGCCTGGATGTCAAGATATTGATTTTATTTGGGATTTTTATAACTCTGATGGATCCTCGGCCGAGATGTGCGGCAATGCGGCCCGATGCGTTAGCCGCTGGTTTGCTGAACAAAGTGGCCCCCTCACAGAGGACCAACACCCCCTCTGCTTTCAAACCCAGGCCGGACTGATTCGGGCTCAGGTCCACCCTAGGGGCTTTGTCAGTGTGGAGATGTCCCCTCTCAAGGTCCACGAGGCTCAAGGACAAATGGAGAGCCACGGCCAAACTATCAATTACTCTTATGTGGACTCGGGAGTGCCCCATATTGTTTTGCAGACCGAGGGAACTTTTGACTTTCAAAAAATGAAGCCCGTGGCTGAATACCTTCGCAATCACCCGCATTTTGGTGAAGAAGGGGCCAATGTGACCTTTGTCCGTGAAACCTCTCCGGAAGCTGTTCACTCTGTCAGCTTTGAGCGAGGGGTTGAGGATTTCACCCTGGCCTGCGGTACAGGAGCCGTTGCGGCGGCCTGGGCCCACCGCCAACAACATCCAGGCCCCCAACCCATTCAAGTTCAGCTCCCTGGGGGGCAAGTCACTGTGAGCTTCCAGGGCCCCCAACCCATTTTATATGGTCCGGCTCATTACATTGCGGAAATTTACCCTCTCAAACCCTAAAAACTGCGATAAGGAGATTGTTTTATGTCTTCCTCCTCTCTCACTGAAAAACTCACTCGCCCCCTCAAAGTCGCCCAAAAAATTATGGAGACTCCCGAGGCCTGCACCCTAGTGCTAGAGATACCTCCAGAGAATCGCTCTGAATTCAATTATAAGCCGGGACAATTTGTTACTTTTTTTATGGACATTGACGGTGAAGAGATTAAACGCAGTTACTCTTTGAGCACCACACCTCTTGTGGACTCAGAGTTTAAAGTCACCATAAAAAGAGTCCCCAAGGGCAAGGGGTCGACTTTTTTAGTTGATCGAATAAAAGAAGGAGAGACCTTAAAGACAACACCTCCTCAAGGTCAGTTTTTTAAAATGCCTGCTGATTTGCAGCCCCGCCATTATTTTCTCTACGCCGGCGGCAGTGGTATCACTCCTATTTTTTCAATTCTCAAAACAGTGATTTCCATGAACCCGCAAAATCAGGTTACCCTTCTGTACTGCAACCGTGGTGAAGACAACATTATCTATCGTCAGGAGCTGGAAGACTGGAAAAGCAAACATGGAGACCGCTTCACCTTGGTTCATCAACTCAGCCAGCCCTCATCGGCCTGGGCAGGGGCTCAAGGACGGGTAGACGAGAGAATCCTAACCCAGCTCATCTCAGAGGCCAGGGGGAAAAACCTCTCCGGGCCGTCAGGCCAACTGCCCGAGGAACACTACCTCTGCGGTCCCACCTCCTTTATGGAGCTCATTCGTGAGCAACTGACTCAAATTCATAAGGTGAAGCCGGAGCTGATCCATATAGAAAGCTTTGGATTGCCCATGCCGCCCGCATCCGCCTCGGCAACTCCAAGCTCCCAGGTTGAGGATGAAGTAGAGGATGAGGATCTCACCTACATTGGCCAGCCCAAGGTTCCTGGTGAGCAGCCCCAAGTCATTGTGGCCCTCCTCAATGGGGAGACCTGTGAAGTGACTGCCAACCCGGATGAGTCTATCTTGGAAACCTTGATCAATGCGGGCTTCAACCCTCCCTACTCCTGTATGGAGGGAGCCTGCATGGCCTGTATGGCCAAGGTGATTGAAGGCCGTGTGGTCCAAGATGATCCCGGCATTCTCACAGAAGAAAATATCTCCGCTTGCGAGGCTCTTACCTGCCAAGCCCGCCCTCTTTCACGAAGAGTTCAGGTGGACTACGACAATCTCTAGTGTTTCATCCGGTAGTCTCAACTGAGAGATTGCAAAAAGTCTGAGAGCGACTGAAGCACTGTAAAGGGGATCTCATGGCCCCCATTAAAGGAAACCAATTCCCCCTCCCAGCCAGAGGCCTTTAAAACCCCCTCCAGCTTTTGGGCTCCCTCATGGGGCAAAATGGGATCTCGTTTTCCATGGCTCTGAAAGAATCGCAGGCCAGGAAAATGTTTAGCCTTACCCGACCAATTGGGTTGATCCACCAAGGTCCCCGAAAGCAATACCACCCCCAGGGGCGGCTGAGGGAGGCTGAGCGTCAGCTCCATAGCGAGCATAGCTCCCTGACTAAATCCCCCCAAAACCAGTCGATCCAAAGGACAGTTTAACTCCTTAAGCATACTCAAAGCCTTGTCTCGCGCTGAATGCATGCGAGCTGAACTCTTTTGAGAATAGTCCACCTGCTGCCCCAAGCGCTGGGCTCTTTCATGCTCCTGCACATCGATGGGAAACCAAGCCCGGCCTGAAAAACCCGGAGCAATTTCTATCTCCAATGGACCATTGGGGAAAGTCCACTGGACCTCTCCCCGAAGTCTCACTTCCCGATGAAGAGGGTACAGGTCATGGCAATTGGCTCCATAGCCATGAAACAACACTAAATTCAGGGGCTGGGCACCCCCAGATTCTTTTTTTAAAGGTCCACTTTGCAAAACCTCAAGGGGACCTAAACAAACTGGTTTCTCTAAAAACATTGTTTTCCTCAAAGGCTAAAAACCGAAGCTTCTGTCTAATCTTTTTTCAGATAATGTCTCAATTTGAGATATGTAAACAGATTTTTTTTCAATTTTTTCTGACTCATTATAAACTGTTTCAAAAGGAGGATATAAAGATGCCTACTCTTTTTTATGAACTCAAGCCCTTTGCTCTGCTGGCTGGCGCCTGGCTGGTAAGTACTTCTGTACCTGAAAGCGCCATACTTAAACTGAGTGTCTTGGCTCTAACCCTCGCTGGCGTGGTGATTCTCTATATGAGATACGATTATCGCTATGCCCGAAAACGCTCTGCTCGCTAAAAGCTTCGCAGAGCGGAGAGATAGTAAGTCTCCGCCTTGAAACGAATCGGCTGGTTGGCCAGAGTTTCCAGCTTTTTCGTCTCGACCTCTGAGAATCGTGCGGCCACCTTGATCCCAAAAGCCTCACTAAAATCCACTTCTAGTCCAAACTCTTGATACCAGCCAGCTCCCATAATTGCATCTTTTCTCTTAAAATCAGGGCCCTGGGCGGCCAGTTGGCTCAGCTTACTGGTGTAGCTCACCTCGTGATAGCCTCCGATACCACCAGCTTCTGCATAGGGACGGACCCAGTAATTGTCAATGAGCTTGAATTTTAACCCTAAATTGGCTTCTAGCATATTGCTGCGAAATTGCACATCGGTCTCAGTGTAATTTTGCCCACTTAAAGTCGTATAATCATAATTGGTCATGCCCTCTGCGATCATCATGCTAAGCGTGAAAGTCATATACAGGTTCAAAAAGTCAAAGGCCCTCTCCCCAGCACCGGCCAGAAATACACCCCTATCCATCTTAAAATTGGCTGAGGGTGAGGAAACATAAAAGTCCGTGTAACCTCCCCCTAAACTTCCTGCCACCCCCCGCATCTGCATATTGGGCCGGGGAGCCATCTGGGCCCAGGTGGATGGAGTGATCAAAAACACAATCCCTAAGAAAATAAGTTTTTTCCACTGACGCATTGATACCCCCATCTCTTTATCGGCTTTACGCATTACCTCTCTACCTTCTCAGAAATTCCTTTCCTACTGAAGACCAGTCCTTTATGGACCAGACAAAATCAAGACTCTAGACTGGCTGCAAGATCAGCGCTTCAAATGTAAACTCAACTTCCTATGGATCAAATTCCGGAAATAGTTGATCAAAACCCACCGCCTTCCTTTTGGCGACGAATTGACTGGAATAGGATTTTTCCTGTTTTATTTTTTATTGGTGGGGTGATCTTCGATCTCATCACTTTAGATCGCATAGACAGTCCCTTTGCCATTTTTTCACAGCTTGGTTACCTGTCTCTAGCCACACTCTTAATGCTCAGCTTTATGGAGATCTGGCCCACCCCCGAACCCTCAAGATGGATGGTCCACAAGGTTTGGTCAGCTCGTCCACTGGCCTTGCACTTTTGCTTTGGAAGCCTGTTGAGTGCCTATACGATATTTTACTTTAAAAGTGCCTCTCTCGTGGTGTCCTTTGGTTTTTTACTGATTATATTTTTACTGCTCTTGGCCAATGAGCTCAGCCAGTTTCGTGCCTTGGGACTGAAGATAAAGATGTCCCTTCTCAGCCTCTGTTGGTTTTCCTATGCCACCTATATGGTCCCTATTGCTCTTGGAAGCATCGGCTTTTGGGTCTTTCTCCTTTCTCTTTTTGTAGGCCTAATCCCATTGAGCTTCTTAGCCCTCATTCTCTACTGGCGACGAACAACCCGAGAGGTCCTTGTCCAGGTCCTGGGACCCGTTTTTGCGGTGTTCGTACTTTTTCTGGGGCTGTACTTAATGCGTTGGATTCCCCCTGTCCCCCTCTCCATTCAGTACATGGGAGTCTTTCACCAGGTCGAACGCCAAGAAGACCAGTATGTTCTTTATCACCAACGGCCATGGTGGAGATTTTGGCACCGAGGTGATCAACGATTTTACGCCCTTCCAGGAGATCGAGTTCATGTGTTCTTTCGCCTGTTTTCCCCTTCTGGCTTTAGAGGGAATGTCCATATGAACTGGGAGTTCCTGGGCGAAGATGGAGTTTGGCACACCACAGATCGAATTCCCATTCAAATCTTAGGAGGTCGAGAGGAGGGCTTTCGAGGCTTTGGTTTTAAGAGTAACTACCAAATGGGTCGCTGGCGAGTGAGAGTTTTGACCCCAGATCAAAGAGAAATTGGCCGCATTGGCTTTCGTATCCTCCGCAGCCCTCTTTATAGAGATGACGACCCTGAGTCAGATACGACTATTCGACGCTACTGGCGAACAGAAGTTCATTGATCCACTCTTTGACAGGGACTATGCTAAGGAAAATGTTCACTTTTTAGGAGAAAGAGAATGCCCATGCAAGTGGAGATCAACCGCGAAGCCAAACCTAACTCTGAACGAAGTTGGCCCCAGCTGGGAGTGGGAGTGGATTGGGCGGGCTTTCTCATTTGTGCCACCTTAGACCAAAAGGGCTTGGCCTTAGGTCTAGATGAAGCCCCTTCACCCGAAGGAGTCCGCCTCAGTGCCCTTCCCAGGTCCGCCTTTGAGTTGAAGATGGGCCGTCGCCAGTTAAGCTGGAAAACCTCTCCAACCTTAGAAATCCTTTGGGGTCTCAAAAAAAAGCCTCTCTCTCTAGAGAATTTTTGGACTCAAACTCAGAGCCAGCTGAATGAGATACCCTCCCCTCTTCAAGCAATGCAGAGACTGAGACGCTCAGACCTCTGACAAAAGCTGGCTGAGAGGAGGCCGGGGCGGGGGCTTAGGCGAGGAGTCAAAGGGTCCTATCCAAAAAAAGCCCACCATCTCCACTTTTTGAGGGTCTAGATTCATCCACTTATAGACTTGGGGGTGGCGAGTGAGAGCCCCCGTGCCCCACTTGGTCCCCAAGCCTTGAGACCACAGATAAAGACTGGCATTTTGCACTCCACAGGCCACAGAGGCGTAATTTTCTCTCTCCACCAAAGGGTCGGGATCACGAAGGCAGCCAAGAACCACTAGGGCCGCAGGCTCCAAAATTTTCTGATAGACTGCCTTTTTTTTGGCCTCACTCAAATTGCCCTCTTTTTCTTTTAGCTCCACAGCTAAGTGCGCTAACTTTTCCCGAGTCTGGCTCCCCACCCAGACGAAACGCCAAGGGGCCGTAGAGCGATGATTGGGAGACCAGAGGGCCAACTCCAGAGCCCGCTCAATGAGGGAGCGATCCGGCTCCGCTTTACGATAACTGTGAACAGTTCGCCGAGATCGCATCAATTGCGCTAGAGCTTTGCCGTCAAACTGAGCTTCTTCTAACCCCTTCATAAAGACCTCTTTCAGGACCATGGTCCATATTCTTAGGACAGGAGGGACCTAAAAAGCCCTCCAACTTGTCCCTCTCATTATGGAGAACAATAATTTTTTTATGACCATTGTCAAAGGCTCTGTGCTCATCCTCCTGGGTGGGCTTTTAATTCACTGTGGACCTCTTATCCCAAAAGAACAGATCTCTGGCCTACAGGGTGAGCAAGAGGAGGTGCGAGTCCCTGATGCCAAACACCCTAAGACCCCTACACTCCCCATTCACTACGCCTGCTATCCCGGTTCGTCTGGAGAAGGACTTTGTCTTGAGGTTCTGGAACTGGACGAGTTGCCTGAAAACCCTCAAGACTACCTTTACTTAGATCCCCTCATGGATGAAGACTTTCCCCCAAGCTTTGATCCCCAACAGTATCGTCCTCCATCAAGAGTTCTAGATGCTTCCCGTTGGCCCCACTATTTGCAGCTCTCCCCCCACTTTAAAATCTCCGAACTGATTTGGCCTCATCGAGGACGCTTTGGTCTGTACTCAGCTCCCGCCTTAGATCGAATTGAGCTTATTCGGGAATCTTTGGGAAATCCCATGATCGTCACCAGTGCCTACAGAAACCCCGGTCATAATTTTCGCATTGGTGGGGCGCGCTGGTCACGGCACACCTATGGAGATGCTTTGGACTTTTATTCTCCTGGAGTTGAACTGAGAGAACTGGCTCAGCTCTGTCTGGCTTGGGGGGCCAGTTTTTTTCAGCTCTATCGTTCCCATGTCCACTGTGATTGGAGATCCCATCCCCTTGACTCCAGTTTTTTTCCCCTTGATGAAGACGAGGCCCCGAGATTGCCCCTCTCCCCTTCTCAAGCCAGCCAGGCCTTTGAATCTGTGATCCACCAAGTCACTCAGGCCTCCCAGCTCCAACTTCATATTCCCTTGAGCCAATCGGCAAGAGAGCTCACTCTAGAGGCTAAGGTCCCCCAAGAGGATGGTGGGGAATTACTTTACGAATGGAGCATTACCCTCCCCACAGGCCACCAACTCCAATCTCGGGAGTCCCAACCCCAGGTACGCCGTATGCCCGGCCACTATCAGGTAGAGGTTCTGGTGGGTGGATCTGTTTATCTAGAAAAAAACTTTTTTGTTTCACATTAAGCTGTTTTGATCTGGGTAACTGGGATTGACACAGGCCCCGAGGCCAAGACATTCTCCGAAGCATGAAACAGATCCGTGCTCTCCGAGTTAACTCGATAGAACCGAAAAAATCTAAGGCCTCTCAAGCTCAGCAGGTCAGTTTGGAAAATATAGACATTGAACATTTGGGCCGGGGAGAGGTTCTTATCCGTACCGAATTCTCCAGCCTCAACTACAAGGATGCTCTGGCCGTCACAGGTCGAGCACCCATACTAAAAAAACTGCCCTTGGTTCCGGGAATTGATGTGTCTGGAGAGGTGGTGGAGTCCCAGTCTGCTGAATACTCACCAGGGCAAAAGGTTTTGGTCACAGGCTGTGGACTGGGAGAGGATCAAGATGGGGGCTATGCGGAAATAGTGAGAGTGCCGGCCACTTCGGTGGTGCCCATTCCCCAGGGCTTAGATACTCGCCTAGCCATGATTCTAGGGACCGCCGGATTCACTGCGGCACTCAGCCTCTACCGAATGGAGCAAAATGGGCAGAGACCTGAACAAGGCCCCGTGGTGGTGACAGGAGCCAGCGGAGGTGTGGGCAGCTTGGCCACTGGCCTTTTGGCCCAAAGGGGCTATGAAGTGATTGCGGTGTCTGGAAAGGCAGATATGTCCAATTTTCTTATGGAACTGGGAGCGACCAAGGTCCTCTCTCCAGGAGAGCTCCACTTGGGCTCTCGCCCCCTGGAAAGGGCTCGCTATGCGGGAGCCATCGATAATGTGGGCGGAGAGCTCTTGGCTGGCCTCAGTCGCCATGTTGATCTGTGGGGTAATATTGCCTGTGTGGGCTTGGCCGGTGGATCAGAACTCCACTGTTCTGTCATGCCGATGATCTTAAGGGGAGTCAGTTTTTTAGGTATTAGCTCCAACAACACCCCTCGACCTCTGCGGCTTAAAATTTGGGAACTCCTAGCTTCGGAGTGGAAACCTAAAAACTTAGAGGGCCTGGTTTCCCAAACCCTCTCCTTAGAGCAAATTCCTGAGGCCGCAGAGAGAATGTTACAGCGGCAGTCCACTGGTCGCAGCCTAGTCGCACTGCAACCTCTACCTCTCAAGGCCCCCGGTCCCTTTTAGTCCTCAAGAAGGCTGCGGAGCATCCAGGCCGTCTTTTCATGAAGCTGGATGCGCTGAGTGAGCAGATCCAAAGTGGCCTCGTCATTGGCTTGGTCCGCATGGGGAAGCACATCTCGAGAAGTGCGAATCACGGTTTCATGGGCCTCTAAAAGCTCTTCAATCATCTTGCGAGCTGGAGGAACTCCCTCGGCCTCTTTCACCGAGCTCAGCAGGGCAAAGTCCTTGTAGGAGCCGGGGGCAAACTCGCCAAGAGCTCGAATTCTCTCAGCTATATCATCCACAGCCGTAGCCAACTCAGTGTACTGCTCCTCAAACATGGCATGCAGAGTTTGAAACATGGGCCCGGTGACATTCCAGTGAAAATTATGTGTTTTTAAATACAAAGTGTAGCTATCGGCCAGGACCCGGCTCAGGCCTTCAACAATAGACTTACGATCTGATTCCTTGATTCCAATATTGGGCTGCATAAAACTCCTTCCGTTTAAAGGTCAATATGGCGCATCATTCAAAGAGGGGCAAGGCCTAAAGTGTTGAGATCTTTTAACGGTTTACTTTGCGCTTTTAGGTGGTAAAAATTTGCCATGCACAAGAATTCTGATGTCCTTATTAGCTCCGTGGAAGGCAACCGGCAGCGCCTGGATGGAGGAGCCATGTTTGGCAATGCCCCCAGGGCTCTTTGGGAAAGGTGGACTTCGCCAGATCAACAGGGTCGAATCTTGCTGGCCTGCCGAGCACTTTTAATTGAGGCCTATGGGAAAACTTTACTCTGCGAAACCGGCATCGGGGCTTTTTTTGAACCCAAACTGGCCGAGCGCTTTGGAGTCGAAGATCCTCAAAGCCATAAGCTGTTGGAAAACTTGGACGCCTTGGGTCTTGGAGAAGAGGACATTGACTATGTCATTTTATCCCACCTTCATTTTGACCACGCTGGCGGGCTGTTACCCACCTACCAGGAAATCCAGCAGGGGAAAGATCGCCTCCTCTTTCCCAAAGCCCAATACCTAGTGGGTCAGGAGGCCTGGGAGAGAGCCACTCACCCCCACTCCAGAGACAGGGCCTCCTTTATCCCGGGCCTGAGGGATAAGTTGAAAGAGAGTGGTCGCCTGAGTTTGATTCAGGGCGGCCGGGCCCCTCAGGGACTCTTGCCTACCGAGCTTCATGAGCGCCTGGAGTTTATTTACAGCCAGGGTCACACACCGGGACAGATGCACAGCCTTTTTCACGGCACTGAGAGGTCCGTCTTTTATGCGGGAGACTTAATCCCCGGCACCCACTGGGTTCATCTCCCCATCACCATGGGCTATGATCGCTTTCCCGAACAGCTGATTGATGAGAAGGCCCAGATTTACCAGCGGGCTCTGAAGGAAAAATGGCTGGTCTTTTACACCCACGATGATCTCTATGCGGCCTCCGGCCTGCAACAGATGGATGGCCGCTTCCAGCCCGTGGAAACCCAAAAAACCTTAAAACGATTTTTGCTTTAAATGAATGAGGTAAACAAATGGACCAACTAATCAGTTTAAACCAGTGGATGAGTGACTTTGTCCTTTGGAATAACAGCTTACGAGCCTGGCTGGTGGCCGGAGTTGTCTTTTTTGTCAGCTTCTATGGCCTAAAATATCTGCGCTATTGGCTGCAGCAAGATGGTGCTCCTGGATCCCTTCGCCAGAACAATCCCCTTTTTAAAGTTTTGCGCCCAGCCACCCGCAAAACCTACTTCTTATTTTTACTGGCCCTGGCTCTCTACAGTGCCCTCTACTTTTTGCAGCTCCCCGCCAAAGCCGAACAGGTCATTGCCATAGCGGTCACCTTGGCCATTTTTGTTCAGCTGATCATTTGGGCCAATAGCCTGATTGACCACTACGCCAAGGTCTACAGCGAGAATCGTCCCCCCGATGACCGCACCATTGGCACAGCCTTGGGCCTGGCCACCTTTGTGGCCAAAGCCGCCCTTCTCAGCCTACTGGTTCTCTTGGCCCTGGATCAGATGGGAGTCAATATAACGGCTCTGATCGCTGGCCTAGGTATTGGCGGTGTGGCCATTGCTCTAGCTTTACAAAACATCCTCTCTGACCTCTTTTCCTCTTTAACTATCGTGCTCGACAAGCCCTTTGCCGTGGGGGATTTTTTGGTTATCGGTGATTTTTCGGGGGCCGTAGAAAGAGTGGGCTTAAAGACCACCCGGGTTCGCAGTCTCAGCGGTGAACTCTTGATCTTTTCCAACTCAGATCTTCTTCAGAGCCGCATTCGCAATTTTCAGAGCATGAACGAAAGGCGAGCGGTGTTTCACTTTGGAGTTCTCTACGAAACACCCTATGAGCAGTTGGTCCAGATCCCTGAAATCGTCAAAGAGATTGTGGAAAGGCGGCCCATGGCCCGCTTTGATCGCGCTCACTTTCAGAAGTACGGAGACTTCTCCCTGGACTTTGAAGTGGTCTACTATGTGAAAGATAGGATCTATTTAACTTATATGGATGCTCAGCAAGCGATTAACTTGGAATTATTTAAGGCCTTTGCTGAGAGAGGAATCGGCTTTGCCTATCCCACTCGGACAGTTTATGTCAATCATGTCAGTGCCCCGGGGACAGGCTCGGCGGACCACAAGGGCCCCTCCTCCATGGAAGAGACCCTCACTCCTCCTGCTCAGTAGCGAAAAAGGGCGGCTAAATTGGCCTCTCGGGGCATGGTCTCAGGGTTGATCACATGGACTTTTCCCCCTTTGCGAATGGTGTAAATGGCGGCCAAGTTGGCGAGTTCCTCAGCCAAAGGTGGGGTGGCCTTTTTCACCTCAAAATCAGCCCCCTCCTTTTCCATCCACTCTCCCCAAACCTGGTGTCCTCGCCTCAAAAAGAGGGTGTCCACCCGGCCCTGCAAGGACTCTTTAACCACCTCCTCCAACTGTTCAGAGGTCTTTCCCGAACCACTGAGGTTGTTGAGCCTCTCGAGAGTGGCCACCTCTTTGGCCTTAACCACCTCTTCCACACAGGGCCAGGCCTTCTCAAGGAGCTCTTTCTCACTCCACTCCTCTGGAGAGCCAGTCACTCCCTTTTCCACCAGGCCTGGGTAACTCAAAGCTTCTTTAAAAATCGGATGGAGATACTCCACTCCGGCAAGAACCAAAGGCCCCCCGCCGTTGTGATTCAGAAGACGAGAGACTTCTTGGGCCAGGGGTCTAAACCAACGCAGAAGATCTTGACGATGAGCATTGGGGTCGTCGTGGCCATGATAGACGGCCTCAGCTCCTCCACCAGTATTTTGAGAATGATAGTTGAGGGCTTTTTCCTTTTGCAGGCCTTCTAAGGCTTCATCCAAACTCTTTGGCACTCCAGGACCCAGTTCCACTTCTTCCAGGTCAAAGTGGCTGGCTTGATACAGGCGGGCTGAGCCCATGCTGAAGGTCAGAATATGAAATTGACCATCCTCATTGAAGACCCGAATCAGAGGACTAATGTGGAAGTGCTGACTCACCTGAACCAGAGGCTCCACATCCAAAGGCAGGTGATAATACTTAAATACCCCCGGAGCGATAAAAACAGCCAAACCGGGCCCCTGATATTGCCAAAACATGGGGTCCTGAAGCAGCTTTTCCGCCGGCTCGAGCATCCCCTGCTGCTCCTCGCTTAAGACCTTGCGCGCCTCATTCAGTAGGTTTTTAAACCGAATGGGGTTCTGCTGCACTTCGGAACCCGCCACCACCATGGGGGAGTAAATGGTCACACTGGGCGACTGATTGTGCTCAACCAGCTCCTTAAAGCTTTGGCGCGGAATACTTTTCATAAAACCTCCCTAAGACATTGACCCAAATCCGGGCAGTCATTAACATCCTGTGACGTGCAGGTTAAAATACTCCTTAAACCCGAAAATCACTTGTTTCGCAAGGCCATTGGACAAGATTACAAGAGCTGAAAAATTCCGTGCAAAAAAAACTCTTCACTCCCCAATCCCAGGCTTTGCGCTCGGCTCTCCTAGCCTCCCTGATCTTTTTTTCCCTATCCGCTCTGTACATCCATTTAACAGGTCAATGGGGTTTAAAACATTTTGAAACTGTTGAGGAATTTCAAAGATTTGAAGTGCAGAAGGGAATTACATTTGTGGGCTTTGGGGCCCTGCTGTTATTTTCACTCCTCTATTACTTTTTACGCTCTATTGAAAAGGCTGGCCAAAAAGTCCAAGAGGGCCAGGAAATGCTTCTGAACTCACAGCGGCAGGCCATGACCGGCCTTTTAATGGCCTCAGTGGCCCACGACTACAATAATGTTCTCCAATCCATGACCTTCGCCTCCGAGCGCCTAAGGGCTTATTTGGAGAAAAGCGGTGCCAATATAAGGTCAGTACAGAGTTCTGGTTTAGAGGAGATGAGAGCAGAAGAGCCTCTGACCCTTGATCTCAAAAGGCTTCTCAAGGGGATGGACACTCTTAACCAACTGGGTCAAAAAATGCGACAGGTGGGGGAAGCCAATGCCTTTGGGGAAAGAACTCAGTTGGACTTGGTAAAGGCTGTCAGAGAGGACCTAGACCTTTTACAGCCCCAACTCAAAAACCGTGGGATCAGTCTCCAGCTCCAATCCTCCCTGGCCTCTGATCGCTCAAACCTGGAAGCTTACCCTCTACTCGTTCACCAAATTCTCATTAACTTAGTTCTCAACGCCTCAGAAGCCGTGAGTGAAGGTGGTGGACAGATTGAGGTCCATATCCAGGAGGACGACTCAGACCTCTTTTTGGAGGTCCATGACAACGGCCCTGGGATTCCTGCAGAAGAGAGGGAGCAGCTGTTTTCTCCCTTCACCAGCTCCAAAGGGCTGGGACGAGGATTGGGACTTTTGTCAGTGAAAATGTGTGTGGAGGCCCATGAGGGCCGTATTATGGTGGAGCCGTCTCCTCTGGGTGGAGCCTGCTTCAAAGTTCAACTGCCCAAGAGAAATGGACAGATCTATGAATCTTAGGAATATTTGCATTATCGCCCATGTGGACCACGGGAAAACCACCCTTGTTGACCATATGCTAAAGCAAGCAGGAACCTTTTCAGCTCGAGACCAGGTGGAAGAGAGAGTGATGGACTCCATGGATTTGGAGAGGGAAAGAGGCATTACCATTCAGGCCAAAAATGCGGCCATTCAATACAAGGACACCAGAATCAACATCGTGGACACCCCCGGACACGCCGACTTCGGCGGGGAGGTGGAGCGAATTTTAGGAATGGTGGATGGGGCTGTCCTCCTTGTTGATGGAGCCGAGGGCCCCCTGCCCCAAACCCGTTTTGTACTGCAAAAGGCCCTTTCCCAGGGAAAGCGGGTCATTCTGGTGATCAATAAGGTCGATCGGCCCGAGTGCTCGGATGGGGTGAGGGTGGCCGAAGTGGTCAACCAGACCTTTGATCTCTTTATTGATCTGGGGGCCAGCGAATCCCAGGCTGATTTTCCCATTCTCTACGCCTGTGCCAGAGAGGGCTGGTGCACCCCCGATTTTGAGGAAGTTCCTCAGTTGATCAGTGGGGCCAAAGCGGGCTCCCTGGAACCTCTTTTTGAGACCATTGTCCGTCACTTGGCCGCCCCCGAGATTCAGGATGCGGGGGGATTTCAGATGATGACCACCAATCTGGGCTGGTCTGATTTTGTGGGCCGCTTGGCCATCGGCAAAGTCCTCTCCGGATCCATCCGACCGGGTCTGCGTATTCAGCGGCGGGGTTTGAATGAAGAGGGACAAGAGGTCAAGGAGAGTTTTTCTGTCACTAAGCTTTTTTCTTACAGCGGCCTTAAGCAGACGGAGGCCCCAGAGATTCAGGCCGGGGACATTGCAGTGGTGGCTGGCAGTGAGGACTTTCAAATTGGCGACACTCTGGCTGAAGGAGATCAAATTCCCACTCTTCCTCGACTGGAAATTGATCCCCCCACTTTGGCCATGATTTTTTCCGTTAACACCTCACCTTTTTCAGGACGGGAGGGGGAAGCTGTTCAGTCCCGCAAACTCAGGGAACGCCTGCAAAAAGAGGTCCTACAAAATGTGGCTATTCGCTTTGAAGAAACTGAACAGCCGGACCAATTCCGCATTTTAGGCCGGGGGGAACTGCAGTTTGCCATTTTGATTGAGCAGATGCGCCGAGAGGGCTTGGAGTTTATGGTGGGTCGTCCAGCGGTCCTCTTCTTAAAAGACGAAACTGGGCAGAAGACCGAACCCCTCGAGAGGGCCACTCTGGATGTTCCTGAAAGCTACGCCAGCGATGTGACGCGGATGTTTCAAGAGAGAAAGGGTATATTAATCAGCTACGTTCCCAGTGGGACTCAGTCGGGCCCTGAGGGGACACAGAATCGGGTCCGTCTGGAGTTTGACATCCCCACTCGCGGCCTTTTGGGAATGAGGACTAAGTTCCTCACCGCCACCCGGGGGGAGGGGATTTTCAGTTCCCGCTTTGTGGAGTATGTGCCTTGGAAGGGAGATATGCTCCACCGGTCCTGGGGGGCTCTGGTCTCTGACCGGGATGGGGTGACCATGGAGTATGCCCTGCTCAACTTGGAAGACCGGGGGGTGCTCTTCACGCCCCCAGGAGTCCCTGTCTATGAGGGCATGATTATTGGTGAATTCAATAAAGAAAACGACCTCAATGTAAACCCCTGCCGGGAAAAGAAGCTGACCAATGTAAGGGCGGCCGGATCAGAGGCCCTGGTCACCCTTAAGGGGCTGCGCGAGATGACCCTTGAGCGCTGCATCGAATGGATCGATGACGACGAGTGGATTGAGGTGACCCCCAAAAGCATTCGCCTGCGAAAAAAAGTGCTCAAAGGCAATATGAGAAGCATTATCCGCCGCAGTTAACTCTAAAATTCTGTGGCGAAGGGGTAAAATCACATGATAAGCTCCTGCATAGTCATTGGCCATCCGCCCTATGCCCTGTAGGTGGGGCTTTGGAGGGATGGTGCTTTTAAGTTCCTAAGGAGAGACCTAATGGGTAAAAAATTATATGTAGGCAACTTGTCCTACTCAACCGACGATATGTCGTTAAAAGAAGCCTTTTCTGAAGTGGGCCAGGTGGAGTCCGCCCGTGTGATCACGGACCGAGACAGTGGGCGATCAAAAGGCTTTGGCTTTGTGGAAATGTCCTCTGACGAAGAGGCCCAGCAGGCAATCTCCCGCTTTAATGGCAAGGATATGGATGGCCGCAATATCACTGTGGCGGAAGCCCGGCCTCAGGCTCCCCGTGAAGGTGGAGGCGGTGGTTTCCGTCGTGGCGGCGGAGGCGGCGGCTATCGTCGCGACTAAGTCTTCGGTTTTAATTTTTACCGATGGGGCCTGCTCGGGAAACCCAGGCCCTGGAGGTTGGGGAGCCATTGTCTATATCCCCTCTCTCCAAAAAGTTTTTGAGCTAGGTCAGGGCCAGCCACAAACCACCAATAACCGCATGGAAATGCAGGCCACTATTGAGGCCTTGAATCTTATTGCCAAGAAGTCTCCTTTGGGGGAGGACAAAATTTGTCTTTACACTGACTCCACCTATGTCATTCGCGGCATCACCCAGTGGATTTTTAACTGGAAAAAGCGCGGCTGGCGTTCCAGTCAAGGAGAGGCGGTTCTCAATCAAGACCTTTGGGAAAAGTTAGATCAACAAGTGCACCAAATTAAAAAACTGGGGTTCTCCCTGAAGTGGCTTTATGTTCGAGGTCACAGTGGCAACCCGGGCAATGAGCGCTGCGACCAAATTGCCGTGGACTTTAGTCAAGGCCGACTCCCTGAACTCTATTATGGCCCCTTAAGGGACTACGGAGTGGACCTGACCCAACTCCCTCAAGAAGATGAACTCCCCCCTCTCGCCAACAAAAGCTCCTCTTCGGAGGGAAAGACTAAAAACCCCCACTCCTATTTAAGTTATGTGGATGGACGAGTTCTTCGCCATAAGACTTGGGCCCAATGTGAGGCCAGGGTAAAAAACCGCTCGGGAGCCCGTTTTAAAAAAGCCAAAAGCTCAAAAGACGAAGAGGCCATTTTGGCCTCTTGGGGTTATCGTGGTTCTGTAGAAGAGGACGAGATCTGAGCTCGGCTCAGTCAAAAGCCCTGTCCGCATAAAAATTCAACTTGTGCTGCTCTTGCTCCACCAGTCGAGCCAAGCGCTGATTCTCTCTTTCCAGTCTTTGCTCCCTCTGCTGTAAGGATCGAGATAAATTTTGCTCTTTCTGCAGGTCACGACGCAGTTGCTCCAACCTTTGGGTCAGTTGCTTTCTTCTCTTTTCCGCTTGCCCAATACGCTTTTCCGCAGCCAGCCTTCGATTTCGAGCCTCAATGGCCTGATTTTCCACTTGATCCACTCTGGCCTCTACTTTATTCACCTCAGCCTCAGCCTGACGTAAACGTCTTTCCTCGGCTTGGGCTCTTTTTTCCACTCGCTGAAAGACTGCCAAGCTATTGTCATAGCGCTGAGACAACCTCTCCACACGAGTCTTGAGCCTCTCCCTCTGCCGCTCAGACCTCTTGATCTCATTTTCCAGCCGCCGAGACTCTCTCTCCAGGGCCAAAGCCTCTTGACGAGCGGCCTCCTCTAACTGTTGAGCATCAAAGACTTGCAACTCTTCAGCCTCGAGGTCGAAGTCCAAGTCCAAGGTGCTATCCAGACTTCTGGAAAAGGCCTGAGAAGCCCCAATCATAAAAATCAGTGAGAGTGCCCATGCTTTAATTTTTCCCTTACGCATATTTTTGCTCCTATTTCGCTTTCTTACAGCCAGCTACTTGAGCAAAGCCCATGCCAGAGACAAAAAAGCCTCAGGAAGCCCATAGGGGCTCAGTTTGGTCTAAAACCCTTAGAAGAGAGCCCAAAAAGGGCACTGAAGGACAAAAAAAGACCCAACTTTTCAGGACTTAATCCTCAGTTGGGCCTACTTATGCGGGCTTTATGATCAGAAAGTCTTCTTAAGGCTTAGAGGCTCTCAATGACAGCCTTAAGCTCATCCACCCGACCGGGGAAAACCTTATCCGGGGCAATGGCCAAGAAAGGGGTTCCACCGATCTTCATCTTTTGGGCTAAATTGCGGGTGGCTTCCAGCTCCTGCTGAACCTTCTCTGACTCCAAATCCTTTTCCCATTGATCCACATCCAGGCCTAGGCGGGAGGCAATCCCTTTAAAGGCCTCAACACTGCGCTCTCGAGTCTTGTAGACCTCAGAGTAGAACTCTTTAAACTTGTTCTGCTGATGAGCTGCCAAAGCCGCCCGAGCCGCCAACTCTGAGGATGGACCCAGAACAGGAAAGTTCTTGTAAACCACTTTGACATCATTATTAGCTGCCAATACAGCATTGATGGTGTCGCTTTGGCGAGCACAGTGACCACAGTTGAAGTCAAAAAAGTAAGCGACCTCCACCTTGCCCTTAGGATTTCCCGCCATGGGACTGCCTCCGGATTCAAAGAGCTCTTTGCGGAACTGGCTCACCATGGCTGGCTGAGGCTGGTTTCTCTCCTGCTCAGTCCTCTGATAGGCCATCACCGACTCCATAATCACCTCAGGGTTGTCCATCACCCATTGCTTCATCTTCTCGTCGTCGATTTGCGCCGTGCAGGCCACTGTAAAACCAAAAACTGTCAGCAAAGAAATCCACTTTGAAGCCATAAATTCATCCTCCTTAAAAGCTGAAACTACCAGAGAAGTCTAAGGGAGTCATGAACTCACCGCATCATCATCGAGGAGCTGAAGGAGGATTGATTCCAGGCCCTCTTCTAGGTGGAGTGGGCTGCTGCATATCGGGGTCAATTAAATACTCCTCAACAGCTCGACGAAGACTCTCCTGAATGGCCTGCTCCTGTCGACGACCAGAGTCCACAAGGGCGTTGCCCAGAAGCTTGGCCAAATTGTCAAAAGATAAAACCGAGGCCAGATTGACATGGGACTCAAAGCGAGTTCTTGGCAATTCATTGAACCGGCTAAAACTGGAGCCAAAAAGAACGTAGGCAAACTCCACCTGAGCTTCGGAGGCCCGGGAAATCTGCTTGACTCCTCCCATCTTCACATTCAAGCCTCGGCCTCCCAAAAAGGCGTTCAATCCAGCAAATAGAGGCAGGGAGGTCAACCGACTGGGTAAGCCCATGGCTGTCCCCGAGCCACCCACAGCAAAGCCGTGAAAGTCTTCTGCCTTAGACATCACATCTTCAATATCCCAGATCAGACCACCAAAAATTCGTCCTGAGGAGGTCTTATCCCCAAGCCCTAAGCCAATGTCTGCATTGGGCCAACCCACCAAAGCCATCTCAGGCCAAAAGTAGGTCCCTAAATAAGCTCCTGTGGTGCTGTCGTAGCGGTGGCGCAAAGTGGGCATAATGACCACACCCACGGCTACAGAACCACCGGGAGCGGCGAGAAAGCTCTTGGCGCTGAAAGTACGTCCCCCAACAACCACCATGGCCTTGGGACAGGTTTGGTGCCAACCCACTTCTCCACCCCGACGCGCTCTCTGCTTGCCCACAAATTCATTGATGCGCCCCAAGGCCTTTAAAATCTCATCCTCGTGGCGGTCCATCTGCTCAATGGTTTGATAGTCAATCACCTGATCAGGAAGAGGAAAGCGCTCGTTAATCTCCAGCAATATATTCTGCAGAGAGGTGATGGCCGCACGAGCCAGGTGCTGAGTGAGCTCCACATTCCCTTCGCACATCAAATAGGTGGGCTCTGAGTACTCCACCACTCCCCCTTCATAGGTCAGTGGGTTGGCCTTGACATGAGATGGACTCAGCCAGAGCGCTGATAAAGCAAAAACAGAACCAATAGCTATTTTGGAAAACATAATCCCCCCCTTAATGAAGATAAAAGATTTTTACGTAAGCGAGGAGAGGCTGACAACGCATAGACTTTTCTACTTGCAGTGCTTCAGAGCCTGGTACTTTCTACAAAAATATAAAAAATTCTAGCCTGGCCTCATAAAGACCCACATCATGCTGCGCAATGCTTGGCCTCAAGATCGCTGTCGTTTTTTTGGCTCTTTTCGTCCCTTTCAGCTCTCCTCCTGCGTTTGCCGGAGCCCTTGGTTCAGACTCAGCTTACGACGGCCTCTGTGTGGAGCCGGAAGATTGGTCGCAAAGCCAGATTGATCACACCGAATTCTATCCCCAGTTCTACAATACCTCTTCCCTGCAGAGGACCCGACGCACAGTAATTCTTGCCCTACGGGGGGGACACTTTAACTATCAAACCTGCGAAGGCTTTAACGAAGCCCCCCGAGCCACTCAGGTGGTCCAGTATCAAGAACATCAATGCCACTGGCTGAGCCCGCTTTGGCTACCTATTGATTATCTGCCCGCTTTAAACGGACACTATGGAATTTTGCTTGAGTTAGAGCTAGAAAACCTATTGCAGCTTGGGGAGAGCTCCCGCAGCTATCAGCATCTTTTACAGTCCTTAGGCCCTACTTTTAAAACCATGGCCTCAGTCATTTTAATTCAAGCCCTACACCACTATCCACAAATCTACGGTGGGGGAAGAGTTCGAGGCACAGTGGTCCGAGGGGTGGCTTGGGTGGCTCTTTACTTTCATGTTTTGGAGCTGATTCGCTCTTATCATTTACCTAAAGACTTTGTCCCCGACTCCGACGTCAGAGCCCTGGAGGTGGAGCAGCTCCTGCGCCAAATGGGAGATTGGTCGCCCTTGGGCCCCAATCTGGAATATGCCACCGATCGATTGATGTTCACCCAAAGAGATCTAGTCCGCCAAGCCCTGGAAGACACAGTAGATCTATTGTGTCCTCAACAACTCCATTAAATAAGGAGCATCCATTCAGGACCCAATCCCTCGCCCACGCTTGTCAAGGCCCTGGGGCCATGGGCAAACTGAAGGTCGAAAACCTCTCCCGAGGAACTTCAATGCGAATAAAGCTCACTCGTTCGGCAGTATGGCAGGCATTACAAGATTGAGTGAGCTTTTGAAAGCCTCCATTAAAGGCTTCTAGATCTTTTTCAGAAATCAACTTCTCCATTCGATCCAGCAGGGGAAGGATCATCTGCGTTGAATTGGCGCGAGCAGGACGCCTTTCCACCCCTTTTTCCAGAGCTTCTCTCATCTCTTCCAACTGATATTCAGCGTACTCCCAGTTTTGGTCCTGCCCCGCCCAGTAAAGCTCCCGATAACGGTAACCGATCTCCCACATGGCCACAGCAAATCCACCCAAATGCTGAGCCAGCGTTGCCATACTCTCTTGGTGAGAGCTCCCCCGCCACCACTCTTGATGGACCCCACGATGGCTGCAGCCGGCAAGACTTAAAAGTGAAACCTTCAAAGCTACAAGGCAGACAACTAAAATTTTATATTTTTTTTCTCTTCTCATCTGTTCATCTCCATTTCTTGCTGAGGAGCTGAGCCCCAGAGCACCAGTCGATTTTGCCCTGGAATCTTGCCTTGATCCCAAACCCACCAAAAGAGCCATAGGCCCTGCACAACCAATAAATTAGTGGTGAGGAAAAAGAAACCCTCCTCAAAGGGCAAATTCCCTATCATCCAACCCGTGGTGTAGAGGGCTGAAATCTCCCAAACCCCCAGATAGATGGCAATGGCATCGGCCACACCAAAATATAGGGTGGGCACAGCAACCCCTACCAAAAAATAGGGCCAGTCCTTCAGCAGTTGGTCCCCCCCATAGGCCCATTGAAAAGCCAACACCGGGTAGGCCCAAACCAAAATTAAAGACATATAGGTCCAGGGCTGGTCTCCCCACACCCAAAGTCCCCAAAGAGCCAAGGCCAAATAGAAACCAACCCCTAAGGCCTTCACCCAAAAGGGGCTTAAGGGAAGGCGGGGTGAGCCTTTCCAATTAAACCGAACTCGCAGGTTCCACAAAAAGAAGCCTGTGATTAAAGTCTGCAGAATAAAAAAGGCATACTCCTCTATGGGGACATAGCCGATCACGGCCAAGACCCTATGGGGCTCGTAGCCCCAAACTCCCCTGTACACGAGGTAGTTGTCCCAAGGGGTGGTGTAGACAAAGGCAATAAGGCATAAAAAGCCCAGGCCCATAAAAAGCTGGTTTTCTCGTCCCAGCCAGGTTCGGCGTGAGACAAAAATAAGAAGAGCAAGAAGAGGTAAAGTAAAAATCAAATGGAATTGGGAATAGGTCATGAGCTCACCCCCGGAAGTCCCCGAAGAGCCTGATGTTGTTCCTGTTGATGGGGGACAAAGTGATTAGAAAAACTGAAAACAAAATCCTTTAAGCCGATAAGAGTCCAGTAGAGTTTTTCACCCTTCGACAGATAAACTCGTCGATGCATTACTTGCCCTGGGTCCTTGCGAATCTTCACTCCAATCCCCCGATAAACTCGGGCGGCCACTGAAATGGCTAGCCGCTCCCGCCAGGGAATAAAACTGTAACCCCGCCTGGAACTTTCGTAATAGCTATCGGCTCGATCCAGGAGCTCCAAGACCAATTCGCCCGCCTGGGGGGGCGGTTCTCCCGCAGGCCGCCGCCAGCGCCGCGCGGGAATGTAGTTTCGTCCCCGCTCGGCATCCTCTCCCACGTCCCGACAGATATTGGTCAACTGCATGGCCATTCCCAAATCAATGGCAAAGGGCCAAGCTTTGGGGTTGTGCACTCCTAAAAGGGGACACATCAGCAATCCCACCACCCCGGCCACTCGGTAACAGTAGACGAGCAGATCGGCATCTGTTTCAATGCTCTGCCCGCTCAGATCAAAATCGGCCCCCTGCCAAAGTTGCATGGGCCAATCCAGGGGAATATCTAGCTCCTCCATCAGCTCCAGCATTAAGGCCACCTCAGCCCGGGCTGGAGCCAGACCCTGCATCTCCTGGCCAATCAGATCCAGTTGGCGCCGTCCCTCCTCAGGAGTGGTCAAATCCACTGAATCATCCACATGGCGACAAAAAGCATAGAGCCTCGCCACTCGAGAAAAGCGGATGGGTGACAGAAAGTGAGAGGCCCAATAAAAAGACTTGGCATGATGGGCCATGACCTCAGAAGGCGTCAAGTGGCTCTCCTTCTTGTCGTGGGGCGGAAGATCGACTCTCTTTGAGCTTGGGAGCCACCCAAGATTGAGCCGAAGCAGGCAGAACTTTATCCAAGAGACGGGCTGAATTCAAAACTCCTGGCACTCCAGCTCCGGGGTGAGTGCTGGCCCCCACAAAGTACAGTCCCTGAATGTCCTCTGAGCGATTGTGAAAGCGAAAGTAAGCGGACTGACGAAAGTTAGGCTCGAGTCCAAAACCCGCCCCCTGATGAGTTCGCAAATTCTGTTCAAAATAATCCGGAGTGATAAAGCTGGTGGAGATCAAGTTGGCTTTTAGATCGGGCAAATAGTTTTTGTCCAGCCAGGAAAAAATCTTGTCTTGATACCTCTCTCCCTCCTCCTGCCAATTGATCCCACTCAAGTTATTAGGCACGGGCGAGAGCACATAAAAACATTCATGACCCTCTGGAGCCAAAGAGGCGTCGGTGCGGGTAGGAGCATGGAGGTAGAGACTAAAGTCTTCGGCCAATACTCTCTTTGAAAAAATATCCTTCAAGAGTCCTCGATATCTAGGTCCCATCAATATGGTGTGGTGGGCCAGATCGGGATAGGTTTTCTTGGCACCAAAATAGGCCACAAAGAGGCTCATAGACTGTTTTTTTCTCTTAAGACTCTGAGGGCTGTGCTTTTTAAGCCAGCGGGAATCCACCATTTGGCCATAGACCTTAATGGGGTCCGCATTGGCCACCACCACATCGGCGGCGATCACTTCTCCCCTCTCCGTTTCCACGGCCTTCACTTGGCCTTTGTCCACCTGAATTCTTGCCACCGGGGAGCCATAGCGAAACTCCACACCTTGTTCAGTTAGGAGACGAACCAGAGCCCCAACCAGAGCTGTGGTTCCTCCTTTAACAAACCAAACTCCCCATTTACGCTCCAACCAATGGATTAAAAGATAAATACTTGTCGTGGTAAAGGGATTGCCTCCCACCAAAAGAGGCTCAAAACTAAAAGCTTGACGCAACCTCTCGTCCTTCACATATCGACTCACCAAACCATAAACGCTGCGATAATTCTGGAGGCGAATCATGTCTGGAGCCACTCTTAACATATCTGTAAACTTCTCAAAGGGCTGATCGGCCAGCCCCGTGTAACCCACATCAAAAATTCTCTGCGCATGGGCGGCGAGACGGCGATAGCCATCCACGTCCCCGGGGCTCAACTGGCGAATGTTTTCAAGAATGCGCTCTTCCTCACCCACATAGTCAAAGTGACTGCCATCGGCAAAGACAATGCGGTAAAAGGGATCAATAGGGGTCAACTCAAAGTAATCTTTCCAGTCCGCCCCCAACAACCCAAATAGCTCCTGCAGCAGATAAGGAGCTGTGATCACTGTAGGTCCGGCATCAAAAGTAAAACCATCTCTCTTGAAGACAGCAGCCCTTCCGCCCGGTTGATCCATTCCCTCGACCACAGTGACTTGGTAGCCTTTAGCTCTTAAGCGGATGGCGGCAGCCAGACCACCAAAACCGGACCCAATCACTACAGCCTTCGAGTTACTTTGAGAGGACGGCATAAAAATCTCCTTGTTCTTCTTGAGACCAACCCAGGCCAGACAGAACCAGCTTAAGGTATTTTACTCCCATATTAAATATCTCAGGATTTTCCTGTCTTAAAGGACTTTGCGTAAAAGCCTGAAGCCAATATATAATTCGAGCTTTGAGTTCATCAAAAACACCCTCTGCCTGAAGCTCTTGGAGCCAATACTCCACCACTTGGGCGCTGACTTCACTTCGCTCTGACCGCAAAAGTTCCTTAATGGCAGAGAGCTGATCTGGTCGCTCCTTGAGATAGAGAGGAATGAGTGCCGACACTTTGCCCTCACACAAATCAGCCCCCCGAGAGCGCCCCTGTTTTTTCCCCAAAGCATCCGCCAGATCGTCTGCCAACTGGAAGACCACCCCAAACTGTCTAAAAGGCTGAGCCCAGCGCTGGGCTAGAACTGGATCTCCTTTGGCCAAAAAGACCGAACCCCATACGGGCAGCTCAAAGAGCGGCGAAGTCTTGCCGCTGATGGCCTCTAGATAAAGCTGCCATAAGTCCTCCCGACCCAATTGCTCTTGCAACAGATGCTCCTCCGTCTGTCCACAGACCAAAGCCACAGAGGTTTCGGCGATTTTTCCAAGAAGATGAACCTGCTGTTCGGCTGGAATATGCATCTGGCGAACCATCAGATGAGGCCACATCAACAAAAGCTCTCCCACATTCAAGGCCGGCCCCAAACCATGTTGTTGCCAGAGCGTGGGCTGCCCCCGACGCTGACAATCCTGATCTTGAATATCATCAAGAACTAAAGTGGCGTTGTGAAGAAGCTCACAGGCCGCCGCCCAGCTGGTCGCCCATTGAGTTTCCACATTGAGAATTTGTCCCACCTCTAAGGCCATCCTGGCGCGCAGACGACGACCTCCGGCTTGCAGGTGCTCTCGACTCCATTGGGCCAAAGGTTCTGGCCGCAAAGAGTTAAAGCTTTCTTGCATCAGTGTTTCAACTTGAGCTAACAGATGTGAGGGCTCTAAAGTTCCCTCACGAGCTGTCTCTAAAAGACCTGAAATCTCTGGCATCCCCCACCCCTGGTTGGATTCATAGGCTAACGAAAATACCTACAATGTCCAACTTTTTCTCATGACAAAGATCGCCACGAGAGATTCAATAAGTAGTTCTATTTTCTGAGGAGTTTTTGTGATCAAAATCACAAATTTGACTAAGGCTTTTGCTGGACGCCAGGCTCTGAAGGAGGTCTCTTTCACCTTACAAGAGGGGGAGAAAGTGGCCCTTCTTGGCCCCAACGGAGCTGGCAAATCCACTCTCATGTCTTTACTCAGCGGCTTTCGAAGACCCACTTTAGGTGATATTAATATTTTGGACTTACCCGTGGGACATCCGCAGTTAAAGTCTCAGGTGGGCTTTTGCCTTCAGGAGAACGACTTTCCCTCTCACTCCCGAGTGGCCGAAATCATGGGCTGGGTGTCCTCTCACTACTCTCAACCCCTCGCTTTGGGTTTTCTAGCTCAATCCTTTGATTTGACCCATTTGATGAGTCGGCAAACCGGGGGCCTCAGCGGGGGTGAGAAGCGTCGCTTAGGGCTCGCCTTGGCCTTTATTGGCCGACCAAAAGTGGTTCTTCTGGATGAACCCACCACTGCTGTTGATCTGGAAAACCGCCATCGCTTTTATGACTTTGTGAGCGACTATGTGGCCCGCGAAAAGATCACTCTGCTTTTTTCCACTCATCAGATGGATGAAGCTGAGCGCCTAGGGGACCGCTTGATCATTCTGCACAAGGGGCAAGTTTTGCGGGAGAGCACCCCCCAAGGCTTAAAGGCTCTCTTGCAGTCTCGCCAGGTGCGGCTTAGATCTCAAGTGGATCTGCGAAGCCTGGATGCCCGGTGGGCTTTGGAGGGCAATCATTTTTATATCTGCTGTGATTCCCAGCCGGAAGAGAGACTTAAGGCCCTCTTTGAGCAAAAGGTCGAATTCTCTCACCTAGAAGTCTCTTCTCCCTCTATCGAGGAGGCTTTTATTCACCTCACCAACGAAGTGCAGTCGGAGCCACCACCATGAAACTTCTTTTGCGAACACTCCACTTTCAGCTGATGGACTTACTTCGCCAACCAGGCTACACCATCCCCACCCTCGCCTTTCCCAGCCTGTTTTACTTTATTTTTGCTGTCCCCGAGAGCCAGGAGCAGAGTCAGGCGGCCTTTATGGCCGGCTCTTTTTGTGCCTTTGCTGTCTTTGGTGTGGTCTTTTTCCAGTTTGGCATAGGGACAGCTCAAGATCGTACAAGTAAATGGACATTGTATATTCGCACCCTACCTGCTCCCTCTTGGCTGCCCCTTCTCTCCCGAGCTCTCATTGCCACTTTAGTGGCCCTCACCAGCGCAGGCCTTGTGTTGACTCTCGCTCTCACTCTCACCCCGGCCCGATGGAGCTGGACGGAGGCCAGTCAGCTGCTCGTCACCTTGGCCCTGGGCAGTCTGGCCTTTGCCCCCATGGGAATTGCCTTTGGCTACTGGGTGAAAGAAAAAACAGCCCTGCCCTTAGCCAACTTGGTCTATCTGCCTCTCTCTTATATTGGCGGCCTCCTCACCCCTCCCCAAATGCTCCCTGAGAAATTGCACCGAGTGAGCGAGTGGACTCCCACCCGACACTATGGCGAACTGGTCTGGGCCTCTTCCAGCAGTAGCTTCCCCAGTGAAAGTCTGATCATCGTGATCGGCTTTACCAGCCTCTTTTTAGTTTTCTCTCTCCTAGGCTATCGACGAGAACAAATTCTGGTGTGGAGCTAGGACCTGGGCTGGAATTTGATTTAACGGCCGTGAAGTTGACGACGTTCCAGCCGCCATTTCCGCCTGAGCTCAGCGGCAGCAAAGCGACGCTTTTCCTCTTTGGACTCGGGCACCACCGGCGGAGCTTGAGTGGGTTTGCCCTCCTCATCCAAAGCCACAAAGGTTAAATAGGCAGAAGCTGTGTGGTGACTACAAGCCTTCACTGGGTTTTCTGCATCCACCCGAACCCCGACCTCCATGGAGGTCTTTGATACGTAATTTACACTGGCCTTTAAATTCACCACCCAACCATTGTATGCAGGTGCAATAAAATGAAGATCATCAATGCTTGCCGTGACTACAGGTCGACCAGAATGCCTCTGGGCCGCAATGGCTGCAGCGATATCAATCCAGGACATGATGACACCTCCAAAGATGGTTCCCAGTGAATTGGTGTGCACTGGTAAAACCATCTCGGTCATAGTCACTGAAGATTGACTCATAGGGCGGGGGTCCAGAGGACCCAGAGTCCCTTTGGACTTGGATTTTGGCAAGGTGGACTCCTGAGCAAGGGGAACAGAAAAATTGGTAGGGCCTGCCGGGGTCGAACCGACGACATCCACCTTGTAAGGGTGGCGCTCTACCAACTGAGCTAAGGCCCTAGAGATTCTCTAAAAAGAGAGGCGAAAATAGTTAAAAATCCGGCTTCTGTCTAGAACCTTTTTGCCGACCCCTTTCAAAAAGGGGAGCAAATCGCACTTTTTTAAGGTGGTAGTGAAGGTCAACAACCCGTTCTTTGTAGAATTTGCGCAGTGTAAAGAGCATCACCTGACCACCTGGCCCAAAGCAGCTGCTCGCCCCATCCTTGAGCCGATGATCGGGATAGCTGCGTAAAATGATCTGGTAACTGATCACCGAGCCCGCCGCGGGGGCTAGGGTCAGCTGGACGGACTTCTCTCTCCAGTGGACATGACCCTGTCCAAAGGCCACTAAGCGGCCGTCTAGGCTATATTTCCACAGCCTCAACAGAGGCCTCTCTTCCCATTCAGACTGGTTTTCCAAAACAAAATAGAAATAGCCTCCCACTTCAGGGTCATTGATCTCCCAAAGCCCATCGAGTTCAGCCCAGGGAAAGGGACACTCGGAACCCCAAGGCCAAGGAAGAGGATCATCGAACTGAGCCTGAGCCCAGGGAGACCATACAGCGATCAGAATGCTAAAAACTAAAAGTGATCTCTTCAATGGGTTCATTGAGACCCCTCAGCCTGAAACAACACCTTGGTGTTCTTACTCAAGTAATAACCATTCTTAGCCCGAAAGATATATCTGGGCTTGTCGTAGTCGGGTTCAATCATCTTGCGCAATCTTTTAATGGTCACATAGATCTTATTGTCGTGAACAGCGGGGTCATAGTCCTGACGCCAAACTTTTTTGACTAAGGACTCTTTAGAATGGACCTCTCCCGGACTCCGCAAAAACAGCCGCAACAAATCCAGGAGGACAAACTGATTTTTAAAATCCACTTTCCCCTTTTTGCGCTCAATCACCGAGTTGGAAGAGCGATCAAAGACAATGTCGTACTCGGAGTGATCACTCTCTCCCATGGCCTCGAGTCGAGCTTCAATCCGGCGACTCAAATAGGGCAAATTCTCCGGGTCCACCGAGCGCTTGGCCAACATCAAGTAAATGCGGGCCAAATCATGGTGACCCATATCTTGATAGGTGGCCCCCATGGCGAAGAGAAGATGGAGGTAACTGTAGAGGTTTTTCTGAGTTTTCAAGATATCATAGCACTGCCAAAAAACATCCAGAGCCTGCTCGGTCTGCCCCATGTCTCGTAAAATCAGCCCATTGAGAATTCGGCTTGAGAGCTTGAGTTCCGGCATGGGCAAAACCTGGAAGAAGACCTGAAGATTGTAGATCTCTTTTAAAGCATCCTCATAGCGCTTCTGGGCATAGTAAACTAAGGCCAAACCATGGATGGCATAGCAGATATCCTCCTTGCTATCCTTTTCCAAAGCCAGGGCCAAAGCCTTTTCCAAATACTCCTGGGCCACTTTCTGTTGGCGCTTATAAGAAGCACAAAGGGCCAAGCTGTAGTAAGTTTTAGAGTTGAGGGCCAACTGATCCTTAATCACTAAGTCCTGCAAATACTCTTTGGTGGCATCGATATTCTTATGGTCTTCCAGCTCGGCATAGATCCGCAAAAGCATATTCTGACATTTGAGGAACTCATCCATCTGGCGCAGCTTTTTGGCCTGAGAAGCCGCTTCATTGAGCTTCTCCAGAGCCAACAAGAGATCGCCCCGCTCACAATAGAGCTTGGCCACCTCGTAAAGAGAAGACTCGGGCACTGCCTGGGTTTTGGACACCTTCACCTCTGCCATAGTCCAC
>SKLV01000116.1 GCA_007121385.1 Bdellovibrionales bacterium | reverse complement strand
CCAGTGTGGATGGAGACTCAAGGCGGGCGCAAAATGTGGCTGATGAGAGGATGGATTTGGTGACACAGAAGATACGCTCCTCCTTGGAGCATGACACTGTGGATATTTTTGGCCGTCCTGTGGTGGAAGGACGAGACAGAGATGCTGAGGGCCGCCCCACTCAAGGGTCTATTCGAATCCGGGTGAAGCAAAAAGAACAGAGAGCTGATGGCTCCAGACCTCGCCAGATGAGGCAGATGTTTGGGCGTCCAGCCGAAGGGCTGAATGCCTATGAAAACTTTGTTCGCCAATTGACACAGTAGCGCCCTTCGGCCAATTTGCAGTGATGCTCAACTTAGATACCCCCTGGGCTCAGGGGACTTTTGTGGCCTTTGATTTGGAGACTTCGGGCAAGTATCCCTTGGAGGCAGAAATCTGTGAAATGGCTGCTGTCAAATGGTCCCAGGGTCAAGAGGTGGGGCGCTGGTCCAGCCTGATTCGTCCCTCTCGTCCCATGTCCCCGGAGGTGATCGCTATCCACAAGATCACCAATGAAATGGTGGCTCAGGCTCCCAGCCTGAAAGAAAAGCTGCCGGAATTTTTGGATTTTCTGGGGGAGGCGATAGGGGTGGCCCATCACGCCCCCTTTGATATGGGCTTTTTGATGGCCGATATCGAGCGATTCAATCTAACGCACCCTCCGGGGCCTGTTCTCTGCACCAGCTTACTCTCCCGTCAATTGATTCCTGAGAGTGGAAATCACCGGTTGTCCACATTGAGCCGGTTTCTGGGGCTGCCCCAAGGGCAGGGCCACCGGGCTCTCTATGACGCTGAAACCTGTTGGGGGGTGGCTCTTCAATGTTTGGGGCGTTTAGGAGAGGAGGCCAGCCTGGCACAGGTCTTTCGGGCTCAGGGAGGGCCTCTGCACTGGTCCAATTACTCCCTTAAGGTTCTGGGCCTCAGGCCGGAAATGGATCTTCTTGTTCAGGCCATCCGCCAGGGGCGAGAGGTCGATTTGGTCTACTCCGGAGGGTCAAGGCCCGGGCAGGCCCGGCGAGTCAGACCCTTGGGTTTGGTGCGCAATCCCCGGGGAGACTTTGTCGTGGCTGTGGAGTCTGGCCAGGACCAGAGCAAGCGCTATTTGCTAGATAAAATTCTTGAAGTCAGCTTTCCCTTGTCCCGTTGAGGGACGCCGTGTTAGAGGCTTGTTCTATGTCAGCACCGCAAAGTTTTTTTGAATTCACTCTGCCTGAGCTCAGGGATCATCTGCAGAGCCTTGGCAAAGAGGCTTTTCGCTCCCAGCAACTGTTTCGCTGGGTCTATCAGATGAGAGTGGATGACTTTGAGCAGATGACCAATTTGTCTAAGGCCTTTCGCCAGGAATTGCCTCAGCTGTTGGACCTGAGCTTGCCACGGGTGCTCACCGAGGCGGTGAGTTCGGATGGGACCAGAAAGTTTTTATTTGACGTGGGCGATGGGCAGAGCGTGGAGTCTGTTTTAATTCCCTCCAAAGATCGTCTCACTCTCTGTGTTTCCTCTGAAGTGGGCTGTAATATGGCTTGCAAATTTTGTTACACGGCCAAGCAAAAACTCAAGCGTCGACTTTCTGCCGGTGAAATTGTCGGTCAGTTTTTGGCTGTGGCCGACCGTCTGCCTCCAGAGCAGCGAATCACCAATATTGTCTTTATGGGAATGGGTGAGCCCCTGGACAACCCTGATGCAGTTTTTAAGTCCATTGAGATCCTCCACAGCCCCTGGGGCGTGGGCTTCTCCAAGCGCAAGGTGACAGTGTCCACTTCGGGAATTGTGCCACTGATTCCCCGGGTGACTCAAGCTGGAGTGAGGTTGGCGGTGAGCTTGAATGGGGTGAACGATGAGGTCCGTAGCCGGATTATGCCCATCAACAAGCGCTGGCCTATTGCTGAGCTTCTTCAAGCCTGTCGTCAGCACGCCGACGAGTCTGGAGATCGAGTGACTTTGGAGTATGTTTTGCTGAAGGACGTGACGGACTCCATAGAGGATGCTCGAGCTCTGCATCGACTGACTCGCAGCCTTCCCTGTAAAATCAATATCATACCTTTTAATGAACACCCCAATTCGGGTTTTTTACGGCCCAGTGAGGCCCGCATTGCCCGCTTTCAGGAAGAGCTGATGCGTTTGGGTGCTCATGTCTTGCGGCGAAAAACTATGGGGCGAGATATTTACGCAGCCTGTGGGCAGTTGACAACGGCCCCCATTCAAACGCCAATAGCTCTTTGACCCAAAAGCCAAAATTTTAGAAGGGAAAGCTCTTATGTCAGACATTTTAGTAGTGGGAAGTGTGGCCTACGACAGCATTAAGACTCCTCTTGGCCAAGTGGAAAGAACTTTGGGGGGCTCAGCCAACTATTTCTCTCTCGTGGCCTCCATGTTTTCTCCCGTGAGGGTGGTCGGCGTGGTGGGAGAAGACTATGCGGACTCTGACTTGGAGCTTTTGCGTTCTCGGTCTGTAGATTTGGAGGGGCTAAAAAAAGTCCCTGGTAAGACCTTTCACTGGCAAGGTCGTTATGAAGCCGATATGAACGAGGCCATCACATTAAAAACAGAGTTGAATGTTTTTGAAAACTTCAACCCCAGTTTACCCCCCACCTATGCAGGCTCGCGCTATGTTTTTCTCGCCAATATTGACCCAGATTTACAGATGAGGGTCCTAGATCAGGTGAAGGGTCCCCAGCTTGTGGGTGCCGACACCATGAACTTTTGGATTGAATCCAAGCGCCCACAGCTTCTTGAGCTGCTCAGGCGGATTGATGTTCTCTTGATCAATGAGGCGGAGGCGCGTCAGCTGACAGGGCAGTGGAACATCGTGCAATCCGTAAAGACTCTTACTGATTGGGGGCCCAAAGCCGTTGTGGTGAAGCGAGGAGAGTATGGCTTTGTCCTGTTCAGCGAGGGACGCCACTTTATCTTACCTGCTTTTCCTGTAGCTGAAGTGAAGGATCCCACTGGAGCCGGAGACACTTTTGCTGGGGGCTTTTTTGGCTACCTCTCCCGGGTGGATAAGGGGCTGAGTTGGCCTGATTTAAAGCAGGCCTGTATCCATGGTTGTCTTATGGCCTCTTTCACCGTCGAGGACTTTGGAGTTGGCTCGTTGCGCCAACTCCAGTGGCCAGAAATTGAGGGGCGGCGAGCTCAATATGAGGAAGTGATCCGGTAAATTCCCTTAGATCCTAGACTTTCATGCGGGGCTTAGGTCTGGGTCTGGCCTGGACCTAAGGCTGAAAAACAGCTTTGGAGTTGTGAAGGCTTTATCGTTTTTCCTGATTTTCCGATGGTTTAAGTGGATGACTGGAAAAAAAGGCAGAGCCTTAGCTCTCGAGTTGATGGATGACCTGCTTGATGATGAGGATCAAGAGTTAGATATTGAGTCCGATCTCGAGAGTTTAGAGGGTTCAGAACATTTGAAAAGTCCAAGCTCTCGGAAGGATTCCGGGTCTGGGGAGATCTCTGTCTCGGAGGACGAGGACCCCTCTGCTGAATTTGACTTCAGTGCAGTGGAGAACTCGGAAGAGACCTTAGACGAAGGCTCGCGAACCCTTCGATTGTCCTCAAAGCCAGATGAGGGGAGTGCTCCCCCGTCTTTACCAAAGGAAAAAACATCTCAAGGGCCCTCGGAAAAAACGGCTATTGTTCACTCCCGTCCTGACTCTCACAGTGGTGATATTGACGACAAGGTGAGAGCCTCGGTGGGGCGCTTTGCCGGTTTGGGAGGGGGCGGCCGAATTTCCCCTATGGATGCCACCTTGGCCCAATCTGAAAACCTGCGCTTGGCTCAGCAGAGAATACTGGAACTGGAGCAAGAGGTGGAAAGGCTGAGAATGGAAAATGAGCAGCTGGCTGCAGCCGGTGAGACATTTCGACGAAGAGCGGATGAGGTGGCCACTCGTGAGCAGAAATTGAATCAGAAGCTGGAAGATCAAACTCATCAGTTTCAGGAAGAGAAGCAAATTCTATTGAATTCCATGGAGCAAAAAGATCGGCAACTCGTGGTGCTCAAGGACAAGGTTTCAGAGATGGAAGCGCGGCTTTCGACTAATATTCAGAAAATCCGGGTGCGAGAAAGAGAGCTAGAGAATCGCTTGGAGCTGGTGCGCATGGAGAGTTCGGCCTTAGTGCGCAATAAAGATGAAATCATCTTAGATCTTAAAAGACAGATGGACCAACTGAGCTTGGAGATTGAAAACTATAGGGTGAAAAGTCAGGAACTGCACCAGCAAATCACGGACAAACAGGAAACTTTAAAGAGAACGGTCAAAACCTTAAGACTGGCTCTGGCACTTCTTGAAGAGAGTGATCAGATCCAGGAAATTATGAAGAAGGCAAAATAGATGTCGGCGAAAGTGGCTTTGATAGGAGATCCAACTCAGCTTTTACAAAGTGTGGCGACCCAACTCAGGTCGGCTGGCTTAGAGGTGACCTCTCCCGAGGAGGGTCCCGTGGATCTATTGGTCTATGTGGAGTCTCAAAGTCAGACCTCTTGGCAGGCTTTGCAGGAGCTTTGGGCCAAGGCCAGCTGGCTCCCTCAGATCTATTTAGTCAAGAAAAGCCATTGGGTTTATCCCTTAGTTCCTCAAACTGAGCTGAGCTGGTGGCTTCACCCCACTCAGGGGCAAAAAGATTTGGGAGCTTGCGCCCATAAATTGATTGCTCTGGGAAAAATGGCTCGTCAACTCCATTTGCATCGCCCCCTTGTTCAGAGCTTGGATTTGGGGCAGGTCTTGGATCAAATTCTTTTACATTTTGGACAAAAAATGAACTGCTTTAATGTTCATTGGTTGCAGCGAGGTCGGGAGGAGGTCCTAAAGGCCGCAGATAGCCAGGAGCTAAGCCTTTTGTCTCAGTCTTTTTTCCAGCGGGATGGCTGCTGGAGGGCGGCTCGGGACCGAGACGTCTATACTACCCTTAGCTCTTTAAAGACTCTCTTTCAGGGGGTGGCTGATCAGGAGCTCAAGGGGATAAGAAATGGGCTCTGGGTTGAAAACTCTCTCATTGTACCCGTTTTCAAGAGGTCTGAGGGGGAAGCCCTGGGATGGTTTATCTTTGAGGAGGTGGCCTCTACCTACGATAGGGATCTTATCTTGAGGCAGATCCTTCTTGGTCTGGATCTCTACTCCCCCTATCTGGGCTTTGCCTTTGAGCATCGGGAAGCTCAGTCCAGGTCCTTCATTGATGATTTGACTCAACTTCACAATCATCGTTATTTGCCCATGGTGTTAGATCAGGAAATTGCAAGAGCGCAGCGTCAGAATCAACCCTTTTCCATCCTCTTTATGGATGTGGATTTCTTTAAATTGGTGAACGACACTCAGGGCCACTGGGCGGGGTCTCGCTTACAGGGGGAAATTGGGCGTTCTATTAAGTTGGCTCTGAGGAGCTGTGACTATGCCTTTCGCTATGGCGGAGATGAGTTCCTTGTGGTACTGGTCAATGCAGACTCGGCTGCGGCGGAGTGTGTCGCGGAGAGAATTCGCGGGGGAATAGAGAAAACTCGCTTTTTAATTGATGAGAAGGGAATTCAGGTCACTATGAGTATCGGGCTTGCGACTTTTCCAGATCACGCTCAAAGTAAGGAGCAGCTGATCAAGTTGGCTGATGAAGCCATGTATTACGGTAAGAATAAAAGTCGAAATATTGTCTATGTGGCCAGCTGAGGGATTTTAGACGAATTGTCATGACCAAAAAGAAGAAGATTAAATTGGTGGTCAGTGATTTGCATTTGGGCTTGGGAAGAACTCTTGAGTCGGGCCGTCTCAATTCACTGGAAGAGTTTTACTTTGACGAAAAGTTTGTCGAGTTTTTGCACTATTATTCCACCGGAAAGTATGCTGAAGCCGAGGTTGAGCTGATTCTCAATGGGGATATTTTTAACTTTCTCCAAGTGGACTTCAGAGGTCACTATGTGACGGCCATTACTGAGTCTATGAACTTAGAGGTCATGAAGAGAATCATTCAAGGTCATCCCCTGTTCTTTAAGGCTCTGAAGGATTTCGCGGCTCGAGAGGGCTGTCGAATCACTTATATAGTTGGAAATCACGATCAGGGGATGATGTGGCCTTCGTGTCGAGCTTATCTCAATGAGGTTGTAGGGGCGGATATCTATTTTAAAAACCTTATTTATTTTTTTGATGGAGTTCATATTGAACACGGTCATATGCATGAAGCGGCTAATCGTTTGGATCCAAAAAAATTTTTTTTAAAGAAAGATTTGCCGGAGCCCATTCTCAATTTGCCTTTTGGATCTCATTTTTTTGTCGATTTTGTTTTGCAGATTAAGCACCGCTACCCTCATGTGGACAAAATTAGACCTTTTGACCGAATGTTACGATGGGCCTTGGTGAACGAAACTTGGTTTACCATCAAGGGATTTTTTGCCCTGGCTTTTTATTTTCTGCGTTCCGCCTTTGTGAAGGACCCCCGTCGGGGGGTTTCCTTTAAGCGAATTTTGCAGGTGATTGCGGAGAGTGCTGTGTTTCCTGACTTGGGCGAGGCGGCACGGCGAGTGTTGCGAGATGAACGAGTGCACACAGTGATTTTTGGCCATTCTCATGTCTATCAGTATCGTCAGTGGGGGGAGGGGATGGAGTACTTCAATACAGGAACTTGGACAGATATCACTTCTCTGGATATCTCTTCCTTGGGAAAGATCACCAAACTCACTTATGTCCTCCTGGACTATCCAGAAGAGATGGATCGCCCTGTGGGTCGGTTGAAAGAGTGGTATGGCTACCATCGAATCGAAGAAGATGTTGTGATTTCTTAAGAGTGAGGTGAGTATGCTGAAATTGGAGTTCAGCTCTTTGGCCCCCAGCCCAGAGGCAATGGTTAAAGCCGAGATGGGCCTGAAGGCTCTGCGACAGAGGGATGACCTGGGCTTCTTGCATTTGCCCCACCGCAGTAAACTGTGGGACAAATCTCTGCAGCATCGAGATCAAATTCTTGCAAGGGCTCGACAGTTTTGTGTGTGTGGAATTGGGGGCTCAAGTTTGGGGTCTCGAGCCATGGCCTCTTGGAAGGAGAGCTCCTCAGAATTGCTCTTTTTTGATTCTCCAGATCCCAGCTCCTTTGCTCTTGAAATGGGGCGAATCAAAGACCTAAGGCAAACTCACTGGCTGTGGATTTCTAAAAGTGGAACTACCTTAGAGACGATCAGTCTTCTGCAGGTGGTGTCTCAGCTTTATCGGCAGCAGGGCCTGGATTTGGCTTCCCACAGCACAGTGATTTTGGATCAACAGGAGAGTCCCTTGGGGCTGTGGGCGCAAGAAAAACAGATTTATCAACTGCCCATCCCCAGCGATGTGGGAGGGCGTTTTTCAGTGTTGTCTCCGGTGGGCTTGCTGCCAGCGGCGCTTTTGGGGTGGGATCTGGGGGCCTTAAGAGAAGGGGCTCTCTGGGCTCATCAGCAAGAGGACCTTGTTCATCGTTTGGTGGCCCTCAGTTTGGACAGCTTTCTGCGGGGCGAGTGGATCACTTTGATGTGGTGCTATGATCAGGCTTTGTTGGAAGCGTCTGGCTGGTGGCAACAGCTTTGGTCAGAGTCCTTGGCCAAGAGCCAGGGGCGCCATCAAGGGAAAGCTCCGCGAGTGAGCAGTCCCTTTGTTTTAAAGGGGGCTCAAGACCAGCACTCTCTTTTGCAGCAGTTGATGGAGGGAGAAAGAGATAAGTTTGTCTGGTTTTTAAGTTCAAAGCTTATGGAGGAGGGTGGGGCAGGACCCCACATTGAGGAATCAAGCTTTGACTGGGGTTGGCCTTTGGGGGGCCAGTCTTTGGGCCAGATTTTGGCGGCGGAAAGGCAAGCGACCCAGAGAGCCTTGGAGGAGGCGGGGGTGGAGAGTCTACACCTGAGTTTGGAGGAGAGGTCGGAGAGAAGTTTTGGGGCCTATGTTTCAGTGATGGAGTTGGTGGTGGGGGCTTTGGGGGAGGCTCTGGATATCAATGCTTTTGACCAGCCTGGGGTGGAGGCGGGGAAAAAGATTGTTCGACAAATTTTATCAAAGTCGGTTGTGTGAAGTTGGGGACAATTATACAATTTAATTCTAATGGCTGACGAACAAGACGAAGATTTTTCTGAAAAGACCAGTATTGTCCAAAGTGAGACCTTTAAGCTGCGCCTGGCAGAGGCAGGACAGGCTCCGCCTTGTTTTATCTTACTCGTGGGCCCGGCTCAGTTGGTGGGCCGACAGTGGCCTATAGAGGACACAGACCGAGTTCTTGGAAGAGCTCCCAGTAGCCACATTTTTGTGGATGACCGCAGTGTGAGCAAATCCCATGCAAAAATTGTTTTGAGCGGAGGAGATGTGTCCATCATTGATCTCGAGTCCACCAATCGGACGGTGGTGAATGGAAGAATGGCGGAACCTCTCAATCCCATCAAGCTCACTAACAATGACCAGATTAAAACGGGAAATGTCATTTTTAAGTTTTTAGAGAGGGGAAATATTGAGACTGTCTCCACTGCGCAGACCTTTGATCGCAGTCAGACGGATGCTCTTACGGGAATTGCCAATCGAGGAGCCTTGGAAAGTCGAGCGCCTGAACTTTTTAAACGCTCCGATCTTTTGGGAATTCCTTTGAGTTTAATTACTTTTGATATTGACCACTTCAAGCCAGTTAACGACACCTATGGGCATTTGGCCGGCGACCATATTCTCAAAGAGATTGCCTCTGTGGTGAGGGATAAGCTTATTCGAGAAAATGACTTTTTTGCCCGAACGGGGGGGGAGGAGTTCACGCTCTTGCTCTTAGGCTCCAATATTCAAACGGCCGCTGATGTGGCCGAGCGGATTCGGCAAACCATTCAAAATCATAGCTTTGTCTTTGAAGGAAAGGAGATTCCCATCACTATTTCCATTGGAGTTTCCTTGAAGACAGATCAGGATCAAAGCTGGGTGGAAGTCTATGAAAGAGCCGATAAAGCTCTCTATCAGTCTAAAAACTCCGGTCGAAACAAGGTGACTGTAGACTCGCCCTAAGGTGCCCAGGAAAAGAGTGCCTTCCAGGCCATGAGCTGAGGAGGGGACTGATGGTCCCGCTAGGGGCAATTTGGCACCAGATTTTCTAGAAAAAATCACAATAAGGACCTTAAAGCCCTGTTCGTGGGCTTTTGGAGACAAATCGACACCATAAAAGTTGGCTTGTTCATTGCTTTGGTCCAACCCCAGGGATGCTGTTCTTCTCGAGACCTCAACATTCCCAAATTTTTTTAACCGGCTTGGCCTTTTGGCCAGTCTCAACAAGGAGCTGAATAGGGGATGAAAACAGATCAGGAACTGATCAGTGAGGTCAAAGAGGGGCACAGGGCGGCTTTCTCAGAGCTGGTTTGTCGCCACCAAAAGACCATGCTGAGGCTAGCTCTCCGAGTCACTCGGGACCTGCCTCAGGCGGAGGATGTGGTGCAAGAAAGTTTTTTAAAAGCATACCAAAAACTGGATCTTTTTGAAGGTCGGTCCTCCTTTCGCAGTTGGCTTTACCAAATCACTCTCAATTCAGCCAGAAATCGTCTTCGCAGCGCAGGCAGGGAAAGTCTGGGGTTGGAGCATCATGAATTGGCCGTACCAGATCAGGCTGAGTCAGGACTTATGCAGAGCGACCTGCGTAAGTTCATTGGAGCTCAGGTGGAGTTGCTCCCAGAGCGACAGAAAATGGCTTTGACCATGAGAATCTTTGACGACCTGAGTTTTCGTGAAATTGCTGAAATCATGGGTTGTCCTTACGATACGGCCAAAGCCAACTATCGGCATGGATTGATGAAGCTGAAGGACAGAATTTTAAAAGAGGACGCAGCCCAGCCCCAAACAGGCTGGGAAACATATTTAATGGAGGCAGACTGAAATGAAAGAGCAAAATGAAAGTGAAAGAGATGGAGATGGCTGGTGGATTGACTTTATGGAGGGGGAGTTGGACCCGTCCATCATGAGCGATGTGGAGTGGCTTTTGAAGCACTCGCCAGCAGATCAAGAGAAGCTGAGAGAGTATGTGGAGCTTAAAAAAGCTGTAGCTGAAAGTGATTGGGGGCAAGTGACTTGGCAGGCTAGCGATTGGTGTACTCTTCAAGAAAAGATCATGATGGCTCTGGATCAGCAGGAGTCGAGCTCAGCAGTAAAATCTTCTCCTCCAATCGAGCTTGGGGTTGAGGGTCGGATTCAATGCTCTTAAAAAAATCGATAAATTGTTTTAAATTCCGGTCCATCAGATCAAAAAGGGTCTGAAAATCATCTAAGTTTTCATAGTAGGTCTGATAGCTAAGAAGAAGTGCGTTGTTGAGGGGTGTCGTGGCCAGCTGGGCGTAAGATCTTGTTTCCAGTTGAGGTTGAATGTCTTGGCGAAAGCGCTTTTGAATTGCGCTCAACTTTGTTTCTCTATTTGCCAAGGCCGTTTTTTCATCTACATCACTGTACCATTGACGGAGAGCGCGAATTTCTTGGGAAATGAAATCTGAAAAGAGCATTTGATCTCGATTTTCAGCGGCAATCTGTTTCAGCGTGGGGGAATCCTCTCCTTCAAGCTGGCGATAGTACATTTCCGTGCCCAGGTCCCCCAAAAATGTAGCCAACCTTTCATTAAAATCGGCCTGACTTTTAATAAAAATAGTGGCGTGAACTGTCTCATGGATAATAAGGTTGACGAGTCTGTGATCAGAGCTATGAAGCATACTGCTCAAAATGGGATCATTGAACCACCCCAAGGTGCTGTAGGCACTCACTCCCCGGACAAAGGTGTCAAAGTTTCTTCTTTCCATTCTTGCAGCTTCGGCTAAAGCCTGGGGTTTACGAAAATAGCCTTTGTAAGGCAGGGATCCTACAATGGGAAAGCGCCAAAGATGATGCTCCAGTTTGTGTTTGGGCGCGGCGTGTACAATATAGGAAACATAAGGGCGATCCAGCTGGACAAAACTGGTGTAGTTTTGGCTATGGACAAGCCCCAGTTCCTCTTCTGCAAAAACTCGAGCCGATTGGGCCAGCAGGAGTTTGTGACGGGTCTCTGGAGAGAGGTCCGGTTGAGCCAGGGCCTTTTCGAGGGGAACTCGGGCGCGAAGCAGCTGTCCCTGGTGGTAGGCGCTATTGAGATAATAACTGATCTGACAGCCCGTCAGAAGTCCCAAGGCCAAAGTGGCCAAGGTCAATCGTTTTAGAACATCCATGAAATCCCTGCTCGTCCCGCATAGTCAAAAATAAGGGGGCTTTCGTTGAGGGGATTGGTCCAACTGTCCAGGCCAACTCGGAGGGATAGGGTCTCTGTGATCAAAATACGAAAGCCAAGCCCTGCACTGGGAACAAGACCAGAAGTCTCTGCAATCAAGGTGGAGTTGAAGCCCTCTGTCTGGCGGCGAATGGTTTTGCTCATGTAGGCGGCCCCCAATTTGACGTAGGGCTGAAAAGGGGCTCGCCGATCTGCAAAGCTGATCACTAAATCTAAGCCGGTCATGGAAAAGAAGTTAGTGGTGATCATTTTAAGACTATCTGTGGCTTTCACGCTCAACTCGGAGAGACCCTGGGTGTAGCTCAGCTCAAGAGCGGACATTTGCCAAAAATAGTAGGACACTGAGCCTGTGTAAGAGAGGGTTTCCTGCCAGTTTTCTGTGTCAATGGAGGAGCGTCGATAATTGGCAGTCAGTCCCACTTCAAAATAGGACTGAGCCAGTAGGGGGAGGGGGCTTAAACTCAGGGGTAAAAGAATAAGGAGGATGGCTCGGCCCAAGTACTGGCTCAGGTATGGAAGCTTTCTCATAAGAAATAGACTAACAGGTTTGATCGAGGCTGGGCAGGAGACTTGATCAGGAGCCGGATTTTGGTCAAGGCCCTATAGCTAAGACCGGGCTAAAGATGAGGACAAACTGATAACTTAAGCGAATATAGCCATCTTCCTTGACCATTTCTTCAGGAGGGTTTTTAAAAGGGGCGCTATTGTGAATGGCATGGACGGCGGCCAAGTCCACTTGGCGCAAGCCAGAGCTACGCAAGAGAGTGATCTCTTCTAACTCACCCTCGGGGCTCAGGAGGACTTCAATTTCGGAAACCAGGCGCTGAGCCCTTGGGGACCCAGCCAAGTCTGCGGGAAGTGTTTGGGTGGCTTGGCGCAGCCGAGGCACCCAGCGGTTGCGGATCTGCTCATTGATCCGCTTGAAAAAGCTGTAATATAAAAATTGATCGGTGTTCAAGGCTGTAAAGTGTCCCTCTTGAAGGCCAGGAACAAACTCTCCAACTGAAGTGGAGAAGCGGGCTTCTCCGGCAAAGCGGAGGCGTTGATCTCCGCTCGGACTTGAATCCTCAGCCCGGGGGCGTGGGCGAGAGGGAGGGGGGTGCAGGGGCGCACTGAGCTCCTCTCTCACTCTTTGACTGAGACGAGAGAGGTGTCGAGCTTCTTTTAGCATGGCCCTGGCGAGGTCTTCAGGGGGGAGAGGGGGCTCTTGGACCTCGGGGGTGTCCACCACCAGGCGGCGAGATTCTTCAGGGCGCGGAGTCTCCACCCACTGGACCTCTAGGGGGACCACCTCTCCCTTCGGAGCGGTCAGCTTAAAGGGAGCCTGAAGGAGCCCCAGGATAAAGAGTCCGTGAAAACTCAGACTTAAAATAAGAGCCCCAAAACGCAGGTCTTGGCGATGATCCCACCTCATAGACCGCCACTATAGTCCTCCTAGGAATCCTCGGCCACAAGAATTCATATTTTTAAAAAAGTATAAAAAACAAATACTTAATGTAGTGCATAAAAAAATGGCTAAAGCTGAGACAAAAGCTGCCGATAGAGAAGATGTCTTTCAGGGGGAGGTAAAAGGATGAGTAAATCCAAAAGTAATGTGATTGACCTATTCTCTCGGGAGCGCATTCACCCCTCTCGGTCGACCAAGGCAAAGACCTCGGGCTCCGCGGGACCGGGCCGCCCTTCTAGCAAAAAGTCGCTTTCTTCTCAAGCCGCCCCCGTAGTCGATATGAGTGAGCGTCGACAAGAGATGCTCTCCGATGAACGCCGTCAGGTGAAGCGGACCATACTCACAGAGTTTATTGGTGCTTTTGCGGTGATTCCTCAAAGGGGTCTCATTCGAGTCACCCTCTACGACATCTCTGATCAGGGGGTGGCCTTTGATTTGGAAGAGGGAATGGGGCACTTTGTTGTTGGGGAGGAAGTCGCGATGCGAGTCTACCTCAATCACAAGACCTATTTCCCCTTTGTGGTGAAAATTCAAAATATGCGTTGGGACGAAATTGAACAGGTTCAGAGGCACGGGGCGAATTTTCTAAAGGACACAGTGAATGAGGAGGCTTTGAGCCACTTTGTCAAGTTCATTGAGACAGTGAGTGCCTCGCTGGAGACAGATGAAGGAGATGTCATGGTCTCCAACTTGAATCGTTGATTTTAATGTACATATTTCGCAGAATGCGCTCGAATAAAGTCATCAATAGGAGGGCCTATAATGACTTTTATGAGCCACTGCGACCGAAAAATAATCCTCGACACCAATGTGATTCTCTTTGATGCTCTGGCCATCACTAAATTTCGTGACGCCGACATCTTTGTCCCCTTCTCGGTGATTGAGGAGGTGGATCGCTTTAAGAGAGACTTGGGGGAGAATGGGCGCAATGCCAGGCACTTCAGTCGCTTTATTGATGTCCTCAGAGAGCAGGGAGCCCTCGCTCAAGGGGTTCTATTGGAAAAAACCCAAAGCTATTTTTATGTGAATACGGATATGCACTTCACAGGTCTTCCCCAAGAGCTGGACTTGCAAAAGGCCGACAATCGCATTTTGGCCACAGCCCTCGCCCTCAAGCAGGAGTACCCCAAAGCCCAGGTGGAGTTGATCACCAAGGACATTAATCTTCGCATTAAGGCCGATGTTTTTGGTATTGATGCCAACGATTACGATCCTGAGGACACTCACTTTGAGGATATGTACACAGGTCTCAAGGAGGTGGAGGTGGACCCTCAAGCCATTGATCGTTTTTATAGAGAAAAATCTTTGGCCATGGAAGAGGGAGTGAAGCTACTGGCCAATCAGTACATTATCATGAAGGATCGCACCAACCCCAATCATAGCGCTATAGGCCGTTACAGTGAGAGAGATGGAAAAGTGCTCCCCCTCATTTGTCCGACCGAGAGTATTTGGGGAATTCATCCCCGCAATGTGGAGCAGAGTTTTGCTTTGGACTGCCTTTTGAATGATGAGATTCTGTTTGTGTCTTTGGTTGGAAAGGCGGGGACAGGTAAGACTTTGATGGCTTTGGCGGCGGGATTGTATAAGACTCTGGATGAGGGAACCTTTAAGCGGCTTCTCGTAAGTCGGCCCATTTTTCCCATGGGGAGGGATATTGGATACTTGCCTGGAGATGTGGAGCAGAAACTCAATCCTTGGATGCAGCCAATTTTTGATAATGTGGAATTCTTGATGGGGGCCGACAAAAAGGCAGCGGGACGGGCTCAGGAGCTGATCAACCAGGGAATGCTCAATATTGAGCCACTGACTTACATTCGCGGGCGCAGTATTCCCAACCAGTTTTTAATTGTGGATGAGGCCCAAAACCTCACCCCTCACGAAATTAAAACCATTGTCACTCGAGCCGGGCAAAACACCAAAGTGGTTTTGACTGGAGACTGTTATCAAATCGATAATCCCTATGTGGATTCGGCCAGTAGTGGGTTGACCTACTCAGTGGAGCGCTTTAAAGGTCAAAGTATTTCAGCACATGTGACCTTGTCAAAAGGGGAGCGCTCGGAGCTGGCTGAGTTGGCGGCCAATATTTTGTAGTGGAGGTCAGAGGGTTTTGATTCGGACGACCGATTGGGGAGAGGAGTTTGTCGGCCCAGATTTTTTTGTGGGTTTTGGCCACATTCAGATGGATCGCTTGGCTCTGGCCAGTCATTTGGGCGGGCTACGGCTGGCAGAAATGAATCAGGTTCATGGCTCTGAAATTCGAGAAGTGGAAGGGCGGATGCCCTCTTGTGATGGCCTGACGACAGTCCATCGTCAGCAGGCGCTGATGGTCAAAACGGCCGATTGCTTGCCCATTATGTTGTCCAGTGGGGAGCGCATTTTTGCCTTGCATGCGGGCTGGCGAGGTTTGGTGAAAGGCCTGCTTTTCTCCACAGCCCAATGGGCTGGTTTTGATGGCCAAACTCAAGCTGTGATTGGACCCCATATCCAATTTTCGAGTTTTGAGGTGGGTTTGGAGGTGGTCAATGAGGTTCTTTGGTCCATGAACCAATGGTCAAGGGCTTATGACGAGGGCCAGCTACTCGCTACCCATCAAGATCCAGAAAAGCGTTATTTAAATATGTCTTATTTGGCTTCATGGCAGCTGCGAGGACTCCATCTTTCAGCCGAGAATATTTGGGTCTCCGAAGTGGACACCCTGACCAGCCCTCTGTGGCACTCCTATCGGCGACAGGGGAGTGAAGCCGGTCGTAACCTTCACTGGATTTACCGGCCTTAGGTCGGGGTCCAGGTCGGTCTCTTCTCAGGTTCCTAAAGTGAAGGCCAAAGGTCTCCGATAAACTCCTTAGACGGAGGACCGACTATGTACCTTCAAGGGAATTTACAGACCATTTTTGATGCTCTCTATCACTTGGGCGTCATTGATCCAGTTCTAGAAATGGACTGGAGCGAAGCTCTGTCACAGATCCATCGTCATCATGAAAAGGTGGATCGGGTGGTGGCTGTGGCCAATTCCTTTCAGCACGATGTGCAAAAACTGATATTTGAGTTGGAAAAGTTTGATGCCCAGGCTTTGGGGTATTTAGCCATGGAGGTGGCCCGTGAATTTGCCGATTTTCACGCCCGTGAAGACCTTCATTAGTCGCGGGGTATGGGTTTTGGGCTTCACCTTGATGGCGGGAGGAGCTTGGGCTCAAGGCTGGAAGGTGGACTTTTCTCGGCGCACACCGGCTCAGGCCACCCAAGTTCACAGTGAGCCTCAAGGGCGCACTCCCTCCAGCTCGAGTGGCTTTCTGGCTTCTTTGCGAGGAGCTGCCGACCCCATTCAAGACATTGTCATTCTCAACACTGAAAAGGGCTTTGTTCCCGGGACTCTTTTTTTGCATGTGGATCAGAGTTATAAAATTCATGTGGTCAATGTGAATGAGAAAAACAAAAATGTGAGTTTTATTATGGATGCCTTTTCCCAGCACCATGGAACATATTATGGACAGATTCGCAGTTTTGTGATTCGGCCCACTCAATCCGGAATCGTCACTTTTCAAAGCCCTGAGACCTCGGCTCAAGGCCGAGTGGTGATTCGGTCTTCCGAGGGGGAGACTCCTGTAGACTTGCGCCTTCCAGCTTCTCGATAGGGAGAGGAGAGATAAACTTTGAGCCCTGAGTTTGAAGATCAACAAGAAACGGTTTTTCAAAACGCCATTAGGAACTTTTTGGCTCCCATTGCCTCCTTTTTGGATGATGAAAAAGTCACAGAGGTGATGATCAATGGACCGGGTGAAATTTGGGTGGAGGTGGCAGGAAAAATCCAGAGGGCTTCGGCTCATTTTGCCGATGAGGATTCTCTGCGAGCTGCAGTCAACAATATCGCACAGAGTGTGGGACGAAGAATCAATGATGAAGAGCCGCGCTTGGATGCTCGTTTGCCCAATGGCTATCGTATTCATGCGGTGATTCCTCCCTGTGCCCGCAATGGCACCACCGTGGCCATTCGCAAGTTCTCTAAGGTGCAAATGACTTTTAAGGACTATATTCGTCTTGGGGCGATGACTCCCGATGCCGCTCAGTTTCTGGATATTTGTATGCGTCTGGGAAAAAATATTTTGGTCAGTGGGGGGACGGGCTCAGGTAAAACCACCTTGCTCAGCGTTCTCTCCAATCGGATCCCGTCGGGGCAAAGAGTGATCGTGATCGAAGACTCCAGTGAGTTGCAGATGGACTATGAGCATGTGGTTTTCTTTGAAACTCGAATGCCGGATGAGCAAGGACGAGGTGAAGTGAGCATTCGCGATTTGCTGAAGAGCTCTTTGCGACTGCGGCCGGATAGGATCATTGTGGGGGAGGTCAGAGGGGCAGAGGCCCTTGAGCTGATCCAAGCCATGAACACGGGGCATAAGGGCTGCTTAGGCACCATTCATGCCAACTCGGCCTCAGATGCTCTGGTGCGCCTGGAGGCCTTGGCTCAAGGGGGAGATGGTCAATTGAGTGAAAGGGCTCTGCGCCAGCAGATTGCATCGGCCATTGATTTGGTGGTGCAAATTTCCCGTTATGGGGATGGTTCCAGGCGCCTGACGGCCATTGAGGAGGTTTTGGGCTTCCAGGCTGATGGGACCTATCACAGCCAGCCTATTTACCGGATGGGACGCCTTGTCAAAGGGGCCGATGGTCGGCTCAAGGGTCAGGTTGAGGCCACGGGTACAGTTCCCTCCTTTATGGAAGAGATCGAAGACCACCAAATTCCATTTCCCCGTGATAAATTCAACTCTGCGGCCTAATCAGGCCCTTCGCTCTGGCTTTGAAGGAGTTCTTGCTGCGTAGCTTCAGGCTTTGGAATTGGGCCTCTCTAGTACAGGTTTTTGCGAGCCATGGCCGGAGTTTTCCATTGTTTTGCGACCAGGCTCTATGTAAAAGGGCCTGGTGTACTTTAGTGGCAAAATCACCAATTCTTTTGTCAGCTTTTTAGATCGCCAGCTCCCCGACCAGGAGAGGCTCTTTGAGTTGACTCATCTGCCCACCGAGTTTTTGCGCGACTCCAGCTGCTGGCTCAAAGCTCAAGATGTGGAGAACTTTTTAGAAGTGGTGGAGCAGGAGTATGGAGCCCGCTCACCGGAGGGCCCTCTTGTCACCTGGGTGGGCCATCAATGTGTCGACCTCAAGGCCTGGGGAGTTTTGGATAGTGTTTTAAGAATGATGCAAAAGCCCCAGGACATCTACGCTCAGCCCCAGCGGTTTATTTCTTACTTTGTGTCTCCAGCTCCTCCCATTGGCAATTTGCAAAAGGAGGAGGATGGCATTTCTTTTGACTTACCCATCTCCAATCAGGAGTTCCCTCTTGTGACCGAATATTTGCGAGCCGCCCTAGAGGCTCTTCCTCTCTATGTGGGAAAGGGGATGGCCTCGGCCCGTTGGACGCAAAATAAAATTCGGGTGTCATGGTCTGAAAACCAAAAGAGCTTTCTGGGCCAGGAAGAGATGGGCTTGCACTTTCGTCCCGAGTTTGTTCAGTCTTTGGTGGACTCCCTGGAGTCGGCTCAGCGGGAGTTGGAGGCGAGAAAAAAGGACCTTCTCTTGAAAGATCAGGAGTTGGTTGAGCTCAAGCGCAAAAAGGTCCAAGAGGGCGCACTGACCTCTGAACAAAAAGGTCCTCTTCGCGACAATCTCAACCAGCTACGGTCTCAGGTGATGCGTTTGGCAGATTACCTGAGTCGCTCCCAACAATTGGTGACTCTTTTGGTGGGGCAAGGCCGGATGGATCGTCAAGTTCAGGAGGCTATGCGCAGAGTGGATTGGGACTTTGTGCGCAGCCAATTTCCTCAAGTCACTAAGCAGGCGATTGGTCATATTGAAAAAGTGAAAGAAGTGGTGAGCCAGGGGCCGGTGTCCGAAGTTGAGACTGCAGAGCGCTCTGCAGTGACGGCAGATCTCTTTGCCCAGGCTCAGTCTCCAAGACAGAGTTGAATCTTTAGATCATTCATTTTTAAGTTCATTGAGCAGGGGGAGGCCAAATTGGGAAAAATTCAAAGTCTACTTGCTAGGGAGATTCTGGACAGTCGGGGTTGGCCGACCATTGAGGTCGAGCTCTGCTTGGACTCGGGACTGCGCAGTCGAGCGGCGGTGCCTTCAGGAGCCTCCACGGGGCTTCACGAGGCCCATGAGTTAAGGGATGGTGATGTCCGACGCTATCATGGGAAAGGAGTTGAGCAAGCCTGTCACCAGGTTCGCGAGACTCTCTCCACTGCGCTCAAAGGCTTACCTGTTATGGACTGGGAGCAAATTGATCGCAAGATGCTGGACTTGGATGGCACGGCCAACAAAACCCGATTGGGGGCCAATGCGATTTTAGCCGTTTCCCTAGCTTGTGTGAGAGCAGCAGCTGCCTCTCAGCACCAAGAGGTTTTTCAGTATCTGGGCCAGGACCATGCGACTCGATTGCCCGTTCCCTTGATGAACATCATCAATGGTGGAGCCCATGCCGACAACGGCTTGGATGTCCAGGAGTTTATGATTGTTCCAGTGTGTGGTGGTCAATTTAAAGAGGCTCTCAGAGCAGGGAGCGAAGTTTTTCACAGTCTCAAAAAAATCCTCAGCGAGAAGGGGCTCTCCACGGCTGTTGGTGATGAAGGGGGCTTTGCCCCATCACTTAAAAGCAATCAGGAGGCTTTGGACCTTTTAATGACCGCTATTGAAAAAGCTGGATATCGAGCGGGAGAAGATATTTTTCTGGCTCTCGATGTGGCTGCCACAGAGTTGCAGAAGAACAATAGCTATCGTTGGCAAGGCCAGCTTTTGTCTGCAGACGAGATGGTTTCAGTTTACCGGTCCTGGGCCTCATCTTACCCATTGATCAGCATTGAAGATGGCCTGGGTGAAGATGATTGGACTGGTTGGCGCCAGTTAACAGAGGCCTTGGGAGCTCGATTGCAATTGGTGGGAGATGATCTCTTTGTGACGAATGTCCAGCGTCTTCAGCAAGGGGTAAAACAGCAGGTGGCCAATGCCATTCTTTTGAAGGTCAATCAAATTGGCACTCTTTCTGAGACGGTGGATACAATGGACCTGGCTCAGGCCCATCAGTATGCTAAAGTGATCTCTCATCGGAGCGGCGAGACCGAAGATACAATGATCGCCGATTTGGCCGTGGCCTATTCCTGTCAGCAGATCAAGACGGGCAGCTTGTGTCGTTCGGAGCGTACAGCTAAATACAACCAATTGTTGCGCATAGAGGAAAGTCTTGGGGCCAAAGCCGAGTTTTGGGGGAGAAGAGCTTTTAGCGTCTAGGTTGGTTCTGAACTGGCCTTGGCAGAAAATAGACCCGAAGACAAAATAAGGGTCAATGCGCTGGTTGAACTCCCTCTTTTCTTCGGTCAATATTTGGTTGCACCAACCTCTCAAGGTCATGATCTTTTGCATGGCCTTCGCTTTTGTCCATTTAGTTTTAGACGGAACTCTGTTGAGACTGTGGGCTCTTCATCGTGATCAGGGACTCATCCAGAATAAGATATCAGATTTGCTCTTAGAGTCAGAAAAGCTTCAAATTAAAATTGATCAGTCCTTTGATCCCAATTTTATAGAGCAGCAGGCCCGAGACCGATTTGATTTGGTCAGTGAAGGAGAGCTGGTGTTTGTCTTCTCCCCGGATCAGTAAAAGTGGAATGAAAAAATGACCCTGCAGATTTGGGCTCTTCCCCTTAGAGATTGAGCTTTATCAGGAAATCGAATAGCATCTCGGCGTTGAAGGGGTGATTTATGGTTTTTTCCGAATCGCGAGTTCGGCTTTTGCGGCAGAGAATGGGTTGGACAGTTTCCGAGCTGGCGAGGTGGCTGGGTTGCTCCTCAGTGCAGGTCTCGAACTGGGAAAAGGGGCTGGAAGTGCCTGGGACCGAAGTGAGTCACCAGATGCTTCGCCTAGAGGGTCTTCTGGAACGGCATATTGAGGGTTTAAGGAAACAACCCATGGCCGATCAGCTCTTGCAGGATAGGGAGTGGGATCAGGTCACTCGTGAGTTCGTGGATGAGTGGATTCAATGGCCTTGAAAAAACTCTACGTTGTGGACGTCAGCTCAATGTTCTTTCGGGCCTTTTTTGCCATTCCCCGCTTGAGCAATGATCAAGGGATGCCAACCAACGCCCTCTATGGCTTTCTGTCCATGACTGTAAAGCTTTTACGCAGCATCCAGCCTGACTACTTGGCTTTTTGTTTTGACGTCAAAGAGCCTTCTTTTCGCTTAGAGATCTACCCGGAGTACAAGGCTCATCGCGAAGAGATGCCGGCAGATCTTGTACCTCAAGTCCCCTATGTTAAAAAACTCACGGATGCTCTGGGCATTGCTCGCTTTGAGAAGTCTGGTTTTGAAGCTGACGACATAATTGGTACTTTGGTGAACTTTGGTCGTAAGCAGGGCTTGGAGGTTGTCATTGTCAGTGGAGACAAAGATTTCGCCCAACTGGTGAGCCCCCTAGTGACTCTCTATGACACTATGAAAGAAGTTCGCTACGACGAACAGGGGGTTCTTGCCAAATGGGGCGTTTTGCCGGGCCAGATGGTCGACTACTTGGCTCTGGTGGGAGATAGCAGTGACAATATCCCTGGCGTCAAGGGAGTGGGGCCTAAAACAGCGGTCAGCCTTCTGCAGAAGTATGGAAGTCTAGATAGTGTCTATGAGCATCTCGACGAGATCTCTTCAGCCTCCCTTAAAAACAAGCTCAAAGAGAACAGAGAGATGGCCTACTTGTCAAAAAAACTGGTGGAGATTCCCAAAGACATCGGTTGGTCAGTGGGCTTAGGGGATTTAAAGTTGAAGGAGGTGGACCGACCTCAGCTCCGTGATCTATTGACTGAGTTGTCTTTTAAGAGCTTTGAGCGAAATCTTTTGGGCGAAGATCAGACTGGGGCTCTGCCTTCCTCTGGCCTTGGTCCTTCATCGGCTCAGGTGACCTCAGAAACATGGTCTTTGGCTCAATTGGAATCTTTGCCTGAAGAGAGTGAAGTGTGGGTTCTGGTCTTGGACACAGGGATTTACTTTGGGTATCAGAATAAATTACTTCGGCTAGAGGAAGAGAATCCGGAAAAATGGGGTCAGGTTTTGTCCGGCAAGCGTCTCCGTTGGAAGGGCTTTGATTTGAAAGAGGCCTTTCGAGGGCTTGGGATATCCTCCTCTCAAGCTCAGTGGGACCAGATGTTGGCCAGTTATGTGGTTCGGGCTCGGAGCGTGGAAAGCTTCGCGCAGGTTTATAAAGAGACTCTCGGTCGACCCCTGCCCGACTTAGCCTCTCCAGAACAGATATACTCCTGTCATTTGGAGCTGGAACAGGAGCTTCTCAAACAGCTTCAGGCTGTTCAAGGAGTATCTATCTTGAATGAGATGGAGCTGCCCTTAGTGCCCGTTTTAGCGCAGATGGAGGAGCGGGGAATCTCTGTGGATGTGGGTGAGCTTCGGCGCCAGAGTGAGGAATTGAAAAGGGACATTGCTGAGCTGGAACAACAAATTCAAAAGTTGGCTGGGACGGAATTTAATGTGGCCAGCCCTAAGCAGCTGGCTCATATTTTGTTTGAAAAAATGCAGTTGCCGAAGGGCAAGAAAACAAAAACTGGATACTCCACGAGCAGTGATGTTTTGGAAAAGTTGTCGGCGGACTATCCCATTGCTGAAAAGATTATCGAGTACAGGGAGTTGAGTAAGCTCAAGTCCACTTATGTGGACACTTTGCCTGAGCTGGTAAACTCTAAAACAAAGAGAATTCATACTCATTTTCGTCAAGCGGCCACCTCCACAGGTCGTCTTTCCAGCTATAACCCCAACCTTCAGAATATTCCTATTCGGACGGAAAGAGGGAGGCTGGTGCGCAAGGCTTTTGTTTCAGCGCAGGGTATGAGCTTTATCTCTGCCGATTACAGTCAGGTGGAGTTGAGAATTTTGGCTCATATCTCTGGGGATGAGGCTCTTTGTCAGGCCTTTCGCCAAGATCTAGATATTCATCAGGCCACGGCCAGCGAGATTTTTTTACTTCCTCTTGAAGAGGTGACCTCCGACTTGCGCCGAGCGGCCAAGGCTGTCAACTTTGGAATTGCCTATGGTCAAGGGGCCTATGGACTCTCAGAGTCTCTGCGAATCAGTCGACCTGAGGCTCAGGACATTATCGACCGGTACTTTCGTCGCTTCCCGCGGGTGAAGGAGTATATGGAGGACAGCGTAGATCACGCCGCTCGTCATGGCTATGTGGAAACTCTTTTTGGCCGACGTCGTTATATTGAGGAGCTTAAATCTAAAAATGGCAATCTGAGACGTTTTGGGGAGAGAGCGGCCATCAATGCTCCTATCCAGGGAACGGCCAGTGATATTATGAAATTGGTGATGATCGAGCTTCAGCAAAAAGTCTCTGCTCCCATGTTACTTCAGGTTCATGATGAAATCTTGTTTGAGGTGGAGGATAGGGAAGTGGCCTCTCGCACTCCTGAGATTGTCAGCTGTATGGAGCAGATCACCGAGCTGAAGGTTCCCCTGAAGGTGAATATTCACTCCGGGAAGACTTGGCTCCATTAATAAAAGTTGAGTTAAAGACTTTCCCAGCCAATCACTCGTCCGGACTCAAAATAGACGAAACGCACTTGACGGCTATATCCTCCACGAGACCCGACTAGGCGAGAGTAACTCCAGCGCTCATTTCCATAAATCGGATCTCCAGAGTACTCAATAGCGTCTGGCTCTCCCCAAGCCTGCTGAACTGCCGACTTGGCCATTCCCAATTGGATGTCCTTATTCTCAATGAGGCTGGCAACTTCCTCGGAGTGAAGGCTTTCGCTCTCCACCAGATTTTTCTGCAGAGCCCAGCGCTCTCGAGCCTCAAGAGTGGGGAGGCTGAGGAATCTCAGTCTTTCGGCAGGGCTTTGGATCAGTCCCCGATAGCGATAGTACTGGCGGCGTTCAGCCAGGGTCCCCTCTCTGTTGAGACGCTTTTCTGCCTGTTCCAATTGGGCGAGTTGGGAGAGCTGGCCCAAAGCCTGGCCTCTTTCCGAGTTCGAGGCGAAACCTGAAGCGGGGTGTCTCTCCAAATGAACACAAGCCGAAAAACTTAAAGATAAAAGAGGCCACAAGAGCCAGTTTTGAATTAAATTGAGTTTTTTCATCCCTGAACTCCTCCATCTTTTGTGTCATCCACTGAGCTTTGTATCGGTTTGAGAAAAGAAAAATTAAGTCCAAGTTATGACTATTCTTTGCCATAATGTGGGAGATGACGGAAAACGAAAAGGTGGAACCACCCACTTCAGAGGATATAGACAACCTTCTCAGCGAGAGTGACCCCGACTTTCTTGACTCTTTGGCTGAAATTGAGCCCCAAGAGGGTGAGGACTTCTCAAGCCTGGAAATCGGAAGTTCTTTGGTGGGGCCAGACGCCCTGAGTGGTGAAGTCGATCCCACTCAATTGAGCCCCTGGGCTGAAAAATGGCCCAGGCTGTATCAGTGGGGTCTCAAATTCGATAGGGGTCTCAGCTTGCTGTGGGAGCGCTGGCTTCGCCTACAGAAGAGCTTGAGGTATTTGCGCCTGACTTTCAAGACAGGTCCACGAGAGTTTTTAGCCTATCTTAAAGTGATGGCCTCAGTGTTGAGAGTCAGGACCAAGGCCCAGATATCCCGCCTAGGGGCGCTCACGATGAGACAAAAGTCGGGCTTGGTAGGGGGCGTAATCCTGTCTTTTTCAATTTTGTTTTTAGCGCGACTCAACCTTCAGGGAATTTGGCTTCCGGGACTAAGCTCTCATGGGCCAGTCAATCTCTCTGCGGAGGGGCAACCTTTGGTTTTTATAGACCCTCATCGAGATTCTGTTCCCCTGTTTTTGTTCTTTCCAGAGGCTCGCTACACCGTTTTGTTTTCTAAGGTGATTGTCAACCTCAAGCGTCGGTCCGGTCATTCGGAGAACCCTATGGGGGCCTTTGAATTCTTTGTCAGTCTAGATACCAAGGAGGGAGTGGCTGAATTGCAGCAGAGAGAGGGGGAGCTTCTGGACCGAGTGCAAAGAGGACTGGAGGATCTGACCTACCCAGAGCTTCAGGGGGCTGAGGGGCCGCAGAGGCTGAGAGAAGTTGTGAGGAGAGAGCTCAACCAAGCTCTGGCTCTGGGGCAGGTGAGGGAAGTTCATGTGAACACTATGGTGATGAAGCCTTGAAGTCTTCAGAGGTCTTAAGCCCATAACTTTTAATGCGATCGCTCAAGGTGCTTTTGGGGATTCCCAGGTCATAGGCCGTCTTTCTTTGATTTCCCTGGTTGGCCTTAAGGCGACTGAGAATCAGGTCTTTCTCTATTTCGCGAATCACCGAGCCGCTCCTGCTAAAGGGCTTCTGAGCCTCCGAAGCTGGGCTTGGAGTTGGAAAGGGCTGTGGCTGTAAGAACCTCTTTAAATCAGAATCCTCAACTCGACTTTTAGGGCCTAAATAGGCTGCACAGCGGGCTACAAAATTTTTCAGTTCACGGATATTCCCCGGCCAAGCATAGGACTTTAAGCTGCGAATGGCCTGAATCGAGAAACTCACTCTGTACTCTCTTCCAAAGCGGTAGAGTAAGTCTTCAAAGTCCTCGGCCCTCTCTCGTAAAGGCGGGGGAGACAGAGAAAGGACGTTCAGTCTATAGTAGAGATCTAAGCGAAAAGTTCCAGCTTCCACCTGTTCGGCCAGGTTTTTGTGAGTGGCTGCCAGAATTCGGACATCGGTGGTGAGTGTTCGATCTGAGCCCACCGGTCGGACCTCCTGATTCTCCAGGGCGCGGAGCAGTTTGGGCTGCAGTCCCGAGCTCAAATCCCCCACTTCGTCCAGAAAGAGAGTGCCCCCTTTAGCGCTTTCAAAGGCTCCTCGACGATCCCTCTCAGCTCCTGTGAAGCTGCCCTTGCGATGGCCAAAGAGCTCACTTTCCACAAGGGATTCACTCAGGGCCGAGCAGTTGACGCTGACAAATGGGCCGCTGGCCCGACGGGAGAGCTGGTGGACCCTTCTCGCCAACAACTCCTTTCCCGTCCCTGAGTCGCCCAGAATGAGAAGGGGGAGTTCGGTTTGAGCCAAGTTGGGCAAGCTGATCAGCTGGCTTCTCCAGCTGGGATTGCGAGAAAAGAGAAGGGGGTCATGGAGTTCGACAGGAGAGTTTTTTTGGAGAAAGAGAAACTCTGTATTGCCTAGGCGAATTCGATCGTTTTCTGTCAACAGCGCTTCAATCACCTGAGTCCCATTGACATAGGTGCCATTCAAGCTCCCCAAATCACGTATACAGTATCCTGAGCCTCGCCAGTCAATGCGGGCGTGGTGGCGACAGACAAGAGGGTCGGTCAGGCTGAGCTCACAGTCCTGAGACTTGCCCAGGCTGAGGGACTTTTTAAAGAGAATGGTCCGAGCAGAGTCAAGGGAAGAGAAATCCCAGGGCCTCAATTGAGCGCCCGGGGCAGAAATAGGGCTAAAAAGCGGGCTTGAGTTCAATTTTTGCGCAGACACAGTGAGAAGACTCCTTTTGTGAGAGATTGTGTTCATCTTGAAAAATGGAATCTTCAAGGTCTATGCCAAGGTCAAAAGGGCTTTAGGGTGGCTTTTAGAGGCTTGAGAGCAGGCTTTCGGACAGATTGTCTCCAGTCTCGGACAATCCCTTGGCTTGCCCATTTTGACCCGCCGTGATAGAGGCTAGGGGTGCCACAGCCAATTCAATTTATAAAAAGTGCCAAAGAGCTGAGAGGCTGCCCTCCTCCTGAAAAGCCAGAAGTGGCTTTGGTGGGGCGCTCCAATGCGGGAAAGTCCTCCTTTATTAATGCTCTGACCAAGGGCCAGATCGCCAAGGTGAGTCAGCAGCCAGGGAAAACCCGTCTTCTCAACTTTTATTCCATTGGGGAGCACTATCGATTGGTGGATATGCCCGGCTATGGCTATGCCTCTCGGTCGGGGGATGAGGTTCAGGAGTGGCGTTCCATGGTGGAGTCCTATTTGGCCGTGCGGGAGAACCTCCAGGGACTGCTCCTGATCATGGACATTCGCCGCTCTTGGACATCTCAGGAACAGGATCTTGTGGACTGGGTTTCTCAGCGCTCCTTGCCAGTGGTTGTGGTCCTCAATAAGAGTGATAAGGTAGGGCAAAATGACAAGGCCAAGGCCTTAAAGGCTTTGCGAGATCGGGCTGTGGGAGTGCAAAAGGTCTTTGTGGTCTCGGCGCAAAAAAAGTTGGGAGTGAAGGAAGTGGAGGACTTTGTGTTTAAAGAGTGGATACGCTCACCAAAGGAGCTCTTATGAAGGTGGTGGCCGTTATACCCAGCCGCTATGCTTCCACTCGCTTTCCCGGCAAGCCTCTGGCTCCCATTTTAGGTCGCCCTCTTCTGCAGTGGGTGGTTGAAGGCCTTAAGGGGAGTCAATCAATGAGCTCCCTGATCGTGGCCACAGATCATCCAGAGATTTTTGCGCTGGCCGAGAGTCTTGCCGTGGAGGCAGTGATGACGGACTCCAACTTGGCCAGTGGCAGTGATCGGGTGTGGGCGGCTGTGGCCCAGAGGGACTTTGATGTGGTGGTCAATGTCCAGGGGGATGAGCCCCTGTTTCAGGGCTGGGCTTTGGATCAGTTGGTGGAGCCCTTTTTGTCGGACAGAGACCTCCCTATGGCCACCTTGGCGAGGCCTCTTCAGGCCGACGAATTGGAGAGCCGGGATGTGGTTAAAGTGCTGGTGAACCAAAAGTCTGAGGCCATTTATTTTAGCCGTTATCCCATTCCCTATTCTCGGCAGAGTTTTGCCGATTGGCCAGAGGCTTGTTTTAAGCACATTGGGGTCTACGCCTTTCGCAAAGACTTTCTTAAGACATTTTGTGCCCAGCCTCCTGTCCCTATTGAGAGGGGGGAGAGCTTAGAGCAGCTCAGGGCCCTTTGGTTGGGGGGGCGAATCCGGGTGGTTTTGACAGAGCTTGATTCCTTGGGTGTTGACAGGCCTGAAGATGTGGAAAAAGTTGAGCGGTTGATGCAAAAACAGAGGTAAAAAAGACAAGATGAAAGCCAAATCTAAAGCCAAAACCAAGACCACTGGGCCAAAGCGGGGGACCAAAAAAAAATCTTCCCCTATCCGTTCCACTAACAAAGCGCTTATCCCGAAATATATTTTTGTCACTGGAGGAGTGGTTTCCTCTATCGGCAAGGGGCTTTCGGCCGCCAGCTTAGGGACTCTTTTAGAGTCACGAGGACTTAAAGTCAGCTTGATGAAGTGTGACCCCTATATCAATGTGGATCCAGGAACCATGTCCCCTCTTCAGCATGGAGAGGTCTATGTGACCGAGGATGGAGCGGAAACCGATTTGGACTTAGGTCACTACGAGCGCTTCACTCAAGTCAGTGTGAACCGGTCCAACAGCATCACTGCAGGACAGATCTATGAAACAGTGATCGCCAAAGAGCGGCGGGGAGATTACTTAGGGGGAACTGTTCAGGTCATCCCCCATATCACAGATCAGATCAAATCCAGCATCTATGAAGCCGCTCAGGGGGCTGAAGTCACCATTGTGGAGATTGGCGGCACCGTGGGAGATATTGAGGGGCTGCCCTTTATTGAAGCCATTCGACAGATGCGAGTGGATGTGGGGCTAGAGAACTCTATCTTTATCCATGTCACCTATGTGCCCTACATCGCCGCAGCCGGTGAGCTGAAGAGTAAACCCACTCAGCACTCGGTCAAAGAGTTGAGAGAGGTGGGAATCCAGCCTGACTTTCTGATTTGTCGCAGTGAAAAGGAAATCACCCGAGACTTGAAATCCAAAATTGGTTTGTTTTGCAGTGTTCGCCCGGAGTATGTGATTGCGGCCACGGACTCTCAGAGCATTTATGAGGTCCCCTTGGTTCTGCACCGCGAGGGCTTGGATCAAAAAGTGGTGGATCGATTGGGACTACAGACACTTGAGCCGGCCACTGAGGGCTGGTCCCAAATGGTGCACACTTTGAAAAATCCTGAGAGTGAAGTCTCAATTGGCCTTGTTGGCAAGTATGTGGACCTTAAAGAGAGTTACAAATCTCTCAATGAGGCCCTAATTCATGGGGGCATTGCCAACCGGACTAAGGTCAATATTGTCTACATTGATTCAGAGAAGCTCAATTCCGAGAATTTGGAGTCCCAGTTGGGGGCTGTAGATGGAATTCTTGTGCCGGGAGGCTTTGGGGTGCGTGGGGCTGAGGGCAAGATGCTGGCTATTCGCTATGCCCGCGAGAACTTAGTCCCTTACTTTGGCATCTGTTTTGGTATGCAGCTGGCAGCCATTGAATTCGCCCGCAATGTCTGTGGAATTAAGGATGCCACTAGTCGGGAGTTTTCTGAGCCCAGGCCGGGGGCCAGAAACCTGGTCATTGATTTTATGGAAGAGCAAAGAGGCATCAAGGACAAGGGGGGGACCATGCGGCTGGGAGCCTACCCCTGCCATCTGCTCAAGGGCAGCCGGGCCCGAGAGATCTACGCTAAACCCATGATTCTAGAGCGACATCGTCACCGCTACGAGTTCAACAACAAGTTTAAACCCATTTTTGAAAAACATGGCATGACTTTGTCTGGAGTATGCGAGGAGAGAGATCTGGTGGAAATTCTGGAGATCACTGAGCACCCTTGGTTTGTGGGGGTGCAATTTCACCCTGAATTCAAATCAAAGCCCATGTCCCCTCACCCTCTCTTTCAAACTTTTGTCGCTGCCAGTTTGGCCGCACGTGCTTCCATGGGCAGAGAGGGGAAGACTCAAGGTTTAAGAGGGCTTAAGTAAAATTCCACCTTGATTCATAGAGAGCCCGACCTTAGGTCGGGCTTTGTCCTTTCCCTAGTCAAGCCCATAAGCTTCCATTATCCTTTGAATTAAGTTCTTAGAGGTCCAGCAACTAGGGAGGGGAGCTGTGGCGGCTGTTTTTCAATTTTTCTATTCAAGTTTAATTTTTAAAATCACATTCCCGGCCCTGCTGGCAGGACTCTTGCTGAGTTCAAGTGTCCTCCAGGCCAGTGTGATTGAGTTCTCTGTCGATGAGCTGGCGGCGGAGACAGTGCTGCCGGTTTTTGACAACTCAGTGAGTGTTCGCAATCGCCTCGTCACAAAGACGGGCCGCTTTGAAGTGGGCCTCAGTGGAGGCCTATCTTTAAATGAGCCCTTTTATGGTCCCAGTCACTTTGCCCTCCATGGGGCCTATCATCTTTCGGAAGTGCATGGGCTTCAGCTGTCTCACACTCAGTGGCTGGGCGGGCTTTCCACTTATGGTGAGCAACTGAGCATTGGAGGTCCGGGTGGCAGTCCCGCTCCCTTTGATCCCTCTCTGGCCCCTCAGGTTGAAGGGTTGACCACCCTGAACTATCAGGCCTCTCTCTTTTACGGTAAGATCAGCTTGAGCAAACAGCTGGTGATGAATTTGTCTATTTACGGACTGGCGGGTTTTGGGGCTGTGGGACTTAGCCGGGGAGCTGGAAGCAAGTTGGCGGCCCATGCAGCTGTGGGGCAAAATATCTTTATCACTCCGGACTTGGCCTTCAAGTTTGATATTCGTCTGTTCAGCTATCGAGGTCCTGATCCCACCACCCAGGTTCTCAATCCCAGTGGTCCAGCTCCAGACCCCTCTACTTTTGGCGAGGACCTTTACTTTAACACTCTCATTAACTTTGGTCTGGTTTATCTACTCTAGACGGTCCAGTTTCTGAGGTGGTGGGACTTAACAAAATGGAATTAGGGAAACTTTGCAGTAGGATAAAGTTTAAATAAACTTCAGCCAACGATGAGTCAGCAATGAATTGGACAGCGGGAAGACATTTAGTATTGATATCCATGCTTCTGGCAGCTCTAGGAGCTCAAGCCCAGTTTGACGATGTGGAGCCCCAGCGCCGAGGGGCACAGCCCTCGCCTTTAGAATCTGAAATCGAGGGCCTCTATGAGGATTTTGATCGTCGCGAGCAGCAGCAAGTGGAAAGGCGTCTGCGCCAGGACCGGCAGAGGCTAAGCACCCAGGTTCCTGGCTTGGCTGAGCTGTCTGATTTGGCTCCCTTTGAGGATATCGCTGTGATTCAGCGCCGATTTTTGCCCAAAACTCAGCGCTTTGAACTCACCGCCTCTGGCGCCACCGGACTGAACAACCCCTTTTTCAATAGTATCGGTTTTGCCGCCCGGGCCTCCTACTACTTTCAGGAGCGCTATGGGGTGGAATTCATTCATATGCTTCTGGCCAACACTCAGCGAGCTGTTACCAAAGACCTGGCTTCAGATCCCCTTAACATCAGCACGGCCTCTCTGGTGACGGCTAAGAATTTCACTGGGGCGGCTTTTCGCTGGAACCCCATTTATGGGAAAATCACCTGGCTCAATCAGCGCATTGTACCCTTTGACTTTAACTTCGCTTTTGGACTGGGGCTCACTAAGACCGAGGCGGGCAGCTCTGAACCCACTGTTCATCTGTCCACAGGCCAAGTCTTTGCCCTCACTAAATTTCTAGCGCTGCGCTGGGATCTCAATTGGAACTTTTATCAATCCACAAGTGATGTGGGGAGTGAACAGCGTCGAGTGAATCAGGATGATCTGCTCTTGGCCTTTGGCCTGAGTTTCTTTTTTCCGGAGGCCACTTACCGATGATCAGAAGAAAGCTCAGAATGACAACTTTACTCTCAGTTCTTCTCATAGGAGGGCTGGCGGCCCCTAATTCCAGTGGGGCTGAAGAGCTCTTGGTCGCCCAGGCTCCCAGTCGGCCTGGGGCTCCAGCCAGAGCAGGGGCTGCAGCCCCAGATGGCAACAATCCTCTTGTTCAAGCCCTTCAAATGGCGCGAAGTGGAAATTATGTTGAGGCCTCCATGAGTCTCTTTCAGCTGAGCTACAGTCCTCGCTTTCGCAATCGTCGCACTCAAATTCGCTATATCTTAGGCTTGACTCTTTTTGAAATGAATCTCAATCAGGTGGCCGCCTTTCAGTTTATCAGTGTGGTTCGGCAAGGTGAGTCCCAGTACCTCCGTCAGGCTTTGGAGAAGCTGTCTCTGGCGGCGGACAACCTCGGTGATGACACTCTTCTTAACTACGCTTTGGGACGCGTGAGAGTGGATGATTTTCCGCGTATTCATCGAGATATGCTCAATTATCGAATTGGTGAGTTTCAGTTGAGAAATAATCAATTTCCTGAGGCCGCCAGAAGTTTTTCTCGAGTCCAGAGGGCCAGTGGACTTTTTCCCAAAGCCAAGTACATGGAGGGGCTGGCATTGACTCAGGCCAACCAGCTTCCCCGGGCTCTGCGTGCCTTTGAGGATCTCTTCGACAGCCGCAGGGCCTTTGGGCCAACAGACTCCGCAAGAGTTTCCGCATTGATGGGCATGGCCCGGGTCTACTATCAGCAGCGCAATTGGGATCGGGCTCTCGATGTCTATCGCCAGGTGCCCAGGGACACCGAGGCTTGGCACGACACCCTCTTTGAGTCCAGTTGGGCCATGCTCAGGTCTGGGCGATTCCGAAGTGCTCTAAGTAACTTTCATTCGCTGCACTCCTCTTATTACGAAGACTTTTTTATTCCTGAGTCACTACTGTTGCGCTCTATCGTCTATCTCTACATTTGTAAATACGATGAAATGGAAAAAGTTTTAAACCTGTTTAATCAAATTTATCGACCGGTCTATCGACAAATTGATCAGGCCTTGAATTCCACCAACGATCCCGTGGTCTATTTTAATGAGATGGTGAGAATGATTCGGGATCAAAAGCTCAATGATGGATCCACTGAGGAGACCCGCTATCTCATTCCCTTTTTGGTCGGACGAAGGATCATGAAAGAGGGCGACTTCCAGACCTCTTACAACTATATCTCTCGCCTTTTGGAGGAAACTAGACGAGTGGTGGAGATGCCTGCCGAGTGGCGCCAATCCGCAGTGGGTCAGTATGCTCAGAGAGTTTTACAGACCCGTATTGCTAGAGCCCGGGAGAGGGCTGGCCGTCAGATTCGAGCCCATTTGGAGAGCATTCGCCTTGAGCTTTTTGATCTGTTCGAGCAAGAGGGTTTTATTCGCTTTGAAATGATCAATGGCAAAAAGCAGGCCCTACAAAAACGAATTGCTGGCCGGGATCTACCGCAGACTCAAGTCGATGAGGGAACCCGCCGGGACTACTATATTCAAAATGGATTTGAGTACTGGCCTTTCCGTGGTGAGTACTGGTTGGATGAAATTGGCAACTATCACTATGTAGGAACCCAGAGCTGTGACTGAAGGGAATAGGAAGCGAATTAAAAATTTAGCTATACACTCAATAGCCCTGTCTGTGGCTGTTGGGGCCTCTTTTGTTTTAAGTGAGACCCTCTGGGGTCAGCAGGGCCGGGGAGCTGCCCCCAATCGCAGTGCCGGCCAGCAAAGAACGGTCAGTGACTTACTCAGAGAGATTGAGAGAAAAGCCCAAGACACTCAGCTTAAAAGGGGGCGCAGTGAATTGCCTCAAGCCCAACAGCTGCCAGCTCGCCAGGAGCGTCGGGACCTGCGTCAAGTGCAGCCGCCCGCTCGGCAGGCTCTCTATTTTGAGCCGGGAACTGACGAGGCGGAGCTCGAAAAAATCACCGATCAGGGAATTCAGCAGCTCTTCCAGCTCACTCAGCAATTTCGCAATAGCCCGCGGCGAGGAGAGCTCTGGCTGCGCCTGGCGGAGATGTATGTGGACAAGGCGCGATTGATCCAGTCCCGACTTTTTAACGAGCACCAGAAACAACTGGCTGAAGCTCAGGAAAGAGGGAGTCGCAGAATGCCCCAACTGGATCTGCGGCCTGCTCAGGAGTATAACCGTCGAGCTGTCCAGCTCTATGAGTGGTTTTTAAGAGATTTTCCTCAGGATCCTAAGGTGGATCAGGCCCTCTTCTTTTTAGGCTACAATCATTTTGAGATGGGCAACATCAATAGGGGCCTCGAGTATTACAATCGTCTGTCACGAGAGTTCCCCCGCTCACCTTTTGTTGATGAAAGTAATTTTGCCCTTGGGGAGTACTACTTTGAGAACAATCGCTGGCAGGAGGCAGCGACTCACTATCAAAAAGTCGCCGCTAAAAGAGAGTCTCGGCTCTATTCATTTGCTCTGTATAAGTTAGCTTGGTGTCAGTTTAAACTGGGTCAGTTGCGTAATGCTGTCTCCTCTCTTGAACAAGTGATCCGAGCTGGTCGTGCGGCTCAGGGCACAGGAGATCGGGAGGCGGGGGCCAGTCGAATTCGTTTGGCCAATGAGGCTTTAAAGGATCTCGTCACCTTTTATGCTGAGACAGGAGATTTTCGTCGTGCTCGCCAGTACTTTGCCTCGGTCGTGGGGCAGAGGGGAGTTTCTGGTATGGTGGAGCGTCTGGCTTATCACTACGCCGATCGGGGCCAAAGAGAGGCCGCCACTTTCCTCTTCAAAGATCTTATTGCAGAGCGCCCCACGGCGCCTAAGGCCTTCGATTATCAATACCAAATTATAACTCTTTTAGCGGGACAGGGAGAAACCCCCGCCTTTCGTCAAGAGCTTGGGCATTGGGTGGATCGCTTTGGACCAGAGGGAGTCTGGGCCAGGGCCAATGCTTCCAATCGGGAGCTCATTGTCAAGTCCGCAGCCCTGATGGAGACCACTTTGCGCAACTGGATTTTGCAGCAGCATCAGGTGGCTCAAAACACCCGAAACCCCGAGGTCCAGAGGCGAGCGGCTGGCGGCTACAGGATGTACTTCGACACCTTTAAGTTAACGCCCAAGACTCATGAAATGCGCTTCTTCTTTGGTGAACTCATGTTTGAAATGGAGGAGTTTGAGGCCGCTGCGGCCAGTTATTTGTGGGTCACTGAGAATGCCCCAGACAGTGAGTATCTGGAGAAAGCCACTCTCAATGCCATATTGGCTTTGGAAAAGCGACTACCCACTCCGGAGGAGATCCGCAGGATTGTGGGCGACACTACCCAGCCTTTAGAGTTTGATCGCACCATTCGCGCTTTTGAAGCGGCCTCCTTGCGCTATTTTCAGATCACCAAAGATAAAGAGAGCACTATTCCCATTCGCTATCGTCTAGCCACACTTTACTACTATTACAATCAATTTGATAAGGCCATCCCCATGTTCCAGCAAGTGATCGCCGACAGTCCCAAGTCGGAGCAGGCGGAGTTCTCGGCCAACCTCATTTTGGACAGTTTCAACCTGCGTCAGGATTTTTCCGGACTTGAAAAGGCGGCCCAACAAATACTGGCTGTTCCTGAATTGGCAGCCTCCCCGGTGGGAGCCCAAGTTACAAAAATTATGCAAGAAGCCTCTTTCTCCATGGCGCAGGAACAAGAAAAAGCGGGTGATTACCTTAAGAGTGCCGAGTCCTTTGAAGAGTTCGCCAGGAAAAATCCAAATAGTGATCTGGGTGTGAGAGCCGCTTACAATGCGGCCCTCAATTATGAAAAAGGGGGTAACCTCGTTAAAGCCATCGCCATGTACACAGCGGTTTTGGGGACTTCTGGTGAGGCCCATGCCGGGCTTCGGCGAAACTCCAGTCGCTTTGTTGCAGCCCTCTATGAAAAAACAGGCCAGTACTCTCGCGCCGCCGATGCCTTTGAGAGCTATGCCAATGGAAATCCCCGAGATCAAGAGGCCCCCGCTTTCTACTATAATGCCGCAGTTATTCGTGACGGGATGAACTTCTTTCAAGCAGCCCAGCGAAATTATGAGAGGTATCTGGAGCTCAGCCGCGATGCCAACCGCTGGGAAGCCCTTTTGCTGATGGGGGCCCTGCAAGAAAGACAGGGCCGGATCACCCAGGCCTTGGGTCATTACAATCAGTTTATGGAGAGCAACTCCCCCAACGGGGAGGCCATGGTGAGGTCCTCATTTAAAATTGCCCAACTCAATGAGCGTCTTCGTCGCAATAAGGCCGCCAGTGATGCCTACGCTCGAACCATTCGCATTCAGAGAAATCTTGCCTCCCGAGGGGAAAATGTGGGAACAGCTTATGCTGCGGAGGCTCGTTTTAAGCAAGTCTATGGCACCTACGAGGAGCTACGGAAAATTGAAATCCCCAGGGATCCCAACCGGCAAGCTCAGGCGGTCAATCGCAAGCTGGCTCTTTTGGAAAAGCTCAAGGAAGAACTTAGGTCTGTCATTGCCTATGATGATGGCCCGATGGTGGTGGCCGCTTTGACTGTCCTGGGTCAGGCTCTTCAGCACAAGGCAGCAGCCCTCGTCAATGCGCCTATTCCCTCAGGTCTAAATGAAGAGGAGTTGCAGCAGTATCGGGCTGGTGTCGAAGAGATTGCCAGGCCCTTTCAAGAGGAGGCGGTCACCAATTTTCGCGCCGCCCTGGAAAGCTCCTCGCGGATGGAGGCTTACAATCAGTGGACTATTATTGCCTCTTCTGAGCTGAGGACCCTCCGACCAGGGGAGAGTCGAGATGGGGGGGAAAGGGTTATTCTCACCAAGATCATCGACTGGATGGACAGCCTCACTCGTTCGGCAATCAGCGAGGAGATCACTCGAGCCGAATTGGAGGCTTTAGCCTCGGCTCGAATGGGTCGCAGTGAAGAGGTGATGGTCGAGGCGGCTTCGCGAATTTTGGCTAAAGATCCCGACCACCTTTTAGCGCTGAACTCTCTGGCCATGTTTAGTTTTCAGCAGGGAAGACCAGGGTTAGCTCGGATTATTTTGAATCGAGCCCTTGAGAAACACCCCAACCAACCGGGCCTGTATAATAATCTCGGCGTCATTGAATTGAGTGAGAAAAACTTGAGGGCTGCGATTACGGCTTTCAGGAGAAGCCTGGATGTGGGGCGAGACTATTTGTTTGGTGCAACCAATTTGGCTTCTATTTACCTGGAGCATAAGGACTATAGTCGAGCTATCGCTCCTTTAGAGCAAAGTTTTCGCTCCCAGAGAGCCAATGTGCGACGGGGAGAAGCGACGGCTCTTGAGATTGCCAACAACTTTGCCGTAGCTCTGACGGGTGTGGGAGAGTTCCGACGAGCCAGGGATATCTATAAAGATATTTTAGACAACGATGCGCGTAACATTGCGGTTCTCTACAACTATGCCATCCTGCTTGTGGAGAGGTTGCAGGAGTTTGACGAGGCCAGGGGTGTGATTAGTCGAGTTAAATTCGTTGCTGATGATCCCCAAATTCTTAGACGTATGGATCAGCTTGAAAGAGCTTTGAGATAAAATGGAGGCTTGCGGTGGCCAGAAAATGGTTTAAAATAATAATTGTTGCGGGAGTTTTATTGATGACAGCTCAGCAAGCTCAAGCCCAGGAAGATGATGGTCGAAGAAGAACGACCATCGACTTTGAAGATGAGTTGATCACCGGGGAAGCCAGCAAGCCGGAGTTAATGTATTTGCTGCAGCAAAGACAGTTTAATTACAAGCGGTTGATTAAGTTAAGAGAGAATTTTGTTCCAGAGATGAGAAGGACTGCAGAGGAAATTCCAAGAGGTAGGAGCGGCGATTGAAACCACCAGTTTTATTGCGTATCTACAAGAATGATCAGCTTGAGTCCGTGCAGCAGTTTGACCGTGAGCAAATTGTGATCGGACGGGACGCCGAGGTCCAGTTGGACCTTAAAGATGAGAGTGTGTCGCCTCTTCATGCTGTGATCGAGGATCGTCAATCCGGTTACTATGTCTCGGACCTCGGCTCACAGAGTGGGACTTTTTTGAGGGGACAAAGAGTTTTGGATGAGCCCCTGCAATCAGGTGACGAGTTGCGCCTGGGCGTTTATCGTATTGAGTTTTTTATCGGGGTGCCTAAGCCGGCAGCTCCTCCGCGACCAGAGGCTCCGCCTCCACCTAAAGTGGAGGCCCCTCCTGCCGTAGCCGCCCCACCACCCGCGGCTGAAACTCCACCTCTGCCTCCGGCTGCGGCTGCGCCAAAAAGGAAGGTGGTCCCTCAAGTTCAAGTGCCACCTGTGTCCATTAGCCCCATGGCCAAGGAGAGTCCCGCATCAGTGACGGCCTCCACTACAGGAGGAGTGGCTTTAGCGGCAAAAACCTGGAGTACTAAGAAAAAGGATGAAAAGACTTTCGCTCCGCCCAGCCAGGTGAAGGACCTCTCTGAAGTGCTGAAGCCGCAAAAGGGGCCCCTCCTGGAAGTGGTGGTGGCCTGGAAAGATCGAGTCCTATCGACTCAGCACTTTAAAGAAAAGGGCCAATTGGTTATCGGATCAGGACCTAACGTGGATATCGTTGTTCCAGGCATGAGTTTCGGTAAGGCGGGGCACCCTCTTATTGATTTGCAGTCCAATGCCACTATTCGACTGTCTCCCGATATGGGTGGACAGCTCTGGCTCGAACCTAACAAAAGCTTTCCCTTGACCGAGGCCGCCAAAGCGGGGCGGTTGCGATCAGCAGGCACTTTCCAGGAGTTGGACCTTGCGCAGGGAGAGATGGTGAGAGTGGATCTGTCTGGGGGTCAAATTTCTCTTTACATCCGTTATTCGGCGGAGACACCCAAAGCTTTAGTGGCACCCCTCTTTGATCTCACCAGCTCTGAGTTGACAGGGGTGGCATTGGCGGTACTGGTGGCTTTGATTCTAGGACTCTACATAAAGATCTATGAGCCTGTGCCCCTGGATGATGGATCACTGATTGAAGAGCCCTTGCGCATGGCCACTGTGACCTTCCAGCCTCCTAGGCCTAAGCCAAAGCCCAAAGTGGTTCAGATCGAAGAGCAGAGGCAGCCTCCACGGGAGAAAAAGGTTGTGGAAATTAAGGAGGCAAAGCCCAAGCAGCAGCAGAGAAAACAGGTGAGCACTCAGCCCAAAGATCCCGGAACTGCTTCAGATGTGAGGCCCACTCCTAAACCAGCTCCTAAAGACACCCCGGCTAGTGTGCACCGTCAGGGGGGGGCTGTAAAGATGGGAGACACAGCGGGGGCCAGTGCTAAGACCCAGCGGCCGGATCCGACAAAGGTGGGACTCCTTGGTGCCTTAGGAGGCGGAGGAACCCGACAGAAGCTGGATCGAGCCGCCACAGGAAGTGGAGAGATCACGGGTCTGGCTGATAGGGCCACCGGGCGATCGGGGCAGGCGGAGAGTCGCCCAGGAGAAGGTATTGGTGGACGACTTCGCCAGACTGGTGGGGGGACTGGTGCCGCCACTGAAGGTATTGCCGGTGTGGGCACTAAGGGCCGTGGGACTGGCAACTTTGGCTTTGGGACAGGAGGGAGTCTAGGCGAGCGAGGCTCCGTCAATATCAATATTGAGGGTCAGGGGGCTGAGTTTTCTCCCACCATTGATCGTGAGGCCATCCGTCGGGTGATTATTGCCAACAGGACGGCCATTCGGTCCTGCTATGAGACTCAACTCAACCGAAACCCCAACCTTTATGGGCGAGTGGTTTTGGAGTGGGATATTGATGAAAGAGGTCGAGTGATTCGAGCAGTCATTAATAGTAACTCTATGGCCAACAACAGTGTGGCGGATTGTGTTTTAAGGCTCCTGCGAACCTGGAGGTTCCCAGAAATGCCACCAGATCAAATTGGCCGAGTTTTATTTCCGTTTGTTTTTAATAATAATTAGGGGAGGGTATTACCTTGGATCCAGCAGTAGATATAAGTCCAGCAGTAGACATAATGAATAGATGCGCAGGCTATAATAATTGGATAGCCAAAGCCTTTTGCGATGGTGGCCCGGTGATGTTCCTGATTGCCGCCGTAGGATTAATGGCTTTATTTCTGATCGTCGAGCGCTTGCTCACATTGCAGCGGCTGACAGTGGATAAGACCAGTGTGAGTGAGAACCTCTTCGGGATGCTCTTGCGGGGAGACTTAAAGCAGGCCATCGCCTTCTGCGACAGTCGCCCGACTCCACTGACCAACACTCTTAAGGCCGGCTTGATCCAAGTGCTTAACCGAAGACCTGACGAAGAGGTTCAGGTGGCGATGGATGCCTCGGTTCTGAGAGAGTCCCCCCGCCTAGAGGGATGGACTTCTTTTCTGGCCATTTTTGGTAACTTAGGGGTTCTGGTGGGGCTGCTCGGTACAATTATGGGTCTGATCGTCTCTTTCTCGGGTGTGGCCGAGGCAGACGCCGCCACCAAAGCCGCCATGCTGTCACGAGGGATTTCGGCAGCCCTGAACTGTACGGCCTTTGGTCTGCTGGTGGCGATCATTTCCATTGTTGCCTACGGATTTTTTCAAATTCGCATTGGCCGAGCCATCAATGACATGCTTGAGAGCAGTATGAGCTTGATGAATATCGTGGTGGCCAATCGAGACAAGATGAGAGACTAAATTTAAAGCTGGTAAAGGGTTGATGTGTTATGGCGGAAATTCAGGAGAAGGATTCAGGGCGACAGACCAATGTGGATCTCAATATTGTTCCGTTCATCGATTTGATGAGCGTTCTAGTGATCTTTCTCCTCATTACAGCGGTGTGGACTCAAGTGTCCATGATTCAGATTGGTAGTTCCATGTACGGTAAAAGGACTCATGATGACCCTGTGGAAATACCCCCACAGGCGGACATCTCCTTTCGCTTGGACGTACGGTCTGATGGTTTTCGCGTGGTGATTGGACGCCAAGTGGAGCGTATTTTAAAAGTGGATGGAGAGTATGATATTCCCAATCTGATGGTGGAACTTAATAGAGTGAAGGAGCTTTATCCTGAAAAAGTGGATGCGGTGATTACAGTGGAGGACCCCCTGCCCTACAAAACTCTGATTTGGGGAATGGACGCTCTTTTAGCCGCGGGGTTTCCACAAATTGCTGTGGCGACCGGAGGAGTTGAGTAATGCCAATTTTTATTCCCGGCGGGGGACGCGATAAAAGAGGGCGCTCAAAAGGTAATGGTAGCAAGCGTAAAGTTGTGGCTGTCCTTCAGCTCACAGCCATGGTGGATTTATTTACCGTGTTGGTAGTTTTCCTGTTGCAGAATTACGCCACCACTGGAGACATTATAGTGATTCCTAAGGAAGTTGCACTGCCTGATGCGCGCGAGGTGAAGGAGCTCATGCCCTCCAATGTGATTGTCCTTTCTCCTCTCAACTTAATGCTCAACAACGTCACTGTGGCCTCCTTTGACCAGGTTAAGGCTCAGGAGGACTGGCTGATAGAGCCCCTGCGCCAAGGTCTTGTGGAATTGATTGCGGAGGGAGAGCGGGAGAGGGCCTCTATGCCAGAGAGGATTCGTCAAGCTCTCTCTGAGGCTCGAGGGGGCGACGGAGAACCGGCGCGCCGGGTGGTGGATGAGTTCCGTAAGATCACCATTCAGGCTGACAAAGAAATGGATTTCCTTAACCTTAAGAAAGTGATGTATACTGCCACCGAGGCTGGAATTGAGGAGATTAACTTTGCCGTGATCATGCGGCCGGACTTTACGCCGCCTGAGTGATTTCGTCTTCTTCTTCCTGGGCCAAAACTTGGCGTAAATACTGAACTAAAATAGTTTTGGCCTCTTGGGGAAGGCTGGTGAACTTAAAGCCCGTATGGCCGCTTTCGCTGCGGTAGCGAGCCTGAGCTTTGACATGTAAAGGGGTCTTAAGCTGGTCGCTTTGAATCTCTACCGAATAAACTTCTCCGGGGATAAGAAAAACTCCTGAAGCTGAGAACCCCCCTTCACTGATGGAGCGCAGTTTTCCTGTCTGAGGAGGCTCACCAGCGATCAGAGCCTGGCCCTGGAGGGAGGCCCGAGGAAATTCTCTTTTATTTACGCCCATAGCGTCAAGGAGTTCGGGAAACTCAAAAAGAGGGGCCCAGTTCTTCATGCCCTTGGTCCAGATCAAAATTTCATGGGCGCGCCCTAGGGAGCTCAGAATCTGTACCAACTTGTCTTTTTCAAATGGGCCGTGAGATTCTCCGCTGAGAGCGTAGTGCCACTGTTTTTCAGAATTTTGTGAGAGGGGAGCCTGGTTAAGGATCTGCTGCAGGTGGCTGACCCAGCGGCTTGCAGGCAGCCAATGGGGGTGAAGACGGCCCCAAATTAAGCTCTTCTTGGAGACCAGCCCATTTTTCAGTTGGACTTTGACCTCCTCTGTGGAAAAGGGACCTGAAACATTCTCTCCTTGGCAGACAAACCATTTTTCCATGGGAAACCTATCGGTCGTTTAGAGGCAACTCTAAAGTCGCTATTTGCAGAAATCTCTACTGGTTTTGTGCTACAATCCTTTCCATGATCCGAGTTTTTTGGGGCTCTTGGAGCCGTTTTTTGGTCGCTTTATTGTTTGTACTGCTGGTCCTACAGATCTTGGTCTTGCGACCTCGAGATGTGCATGAAGGCCCCTTGGAGTCTTCTTCGATGGATGAATTGCGCCAATCCTTTGTCGAGGGCGTGGAGCAGGTGATGCGCTCAATTCATTTGGTCGAGGCTCGAGGGGGCCAAAGGGAGTGGGAGCTCTGGGCCGAAGAGGCCCGCAGCACAAGGAGTCAGGAGCGTTGGGATCTTGCTCAGGTGAAAGCGGTATTTGTATCTGACCAAGGAATTCAATTCACCGTGACTGGAGCGGTGGGAGTTGTCGAGGTGGTAGACAGGGATATTTGGGTGGAGGGTGATGTTTTGATTCGCTCTGCCAATGGCTATGAATATCGCACTGATAGGGTGAGCTACTCTTCAGCAGAGCGGCGTCTGTTCAGTCCAACCCCAGTGAGTATGCGTGAACCCCCCAACGCCCTTGGTGAAGCCCTAACTCTTTCTGGGCAGTCTCTGGTGGCGGACTTGGAGACCTCTTTGGTCAAAATAACAGGCGATGTCAGAGGCTCTAAAAGACTGGAAAAGGGGCAGCTTTTTAACATTCGCAGTGAGGAGGCTGACTTTAGTGGCCTTCAGCGAATAGGAGTCTTCCGTGGCCGAGTGCAAATGAATTTAGATGAGGTTCGTGTGACTGGAGACAGAGCGGAGTTTGAGTATGATGGGGCCACCCAAGAGGTGCAGGTTGTTGCCGTGCGGGGAGGGGTTCGCGCCAGTGACAGTGAAAAGTGGGTGACTTCCCAGGAAGCTCGGGCTTATCTGAGAGAGAGGCGGTTTGTCTTCTCTGGGGAGCCAAGAGTGGTGCAGGACCGGGATGAGCTGCGTGGAGATAAAATTGTTTTTTTGGACGGAGGTCGACAGGTGAGAGTGGAGAGAGCTCGAGCCCGAGTTGAGAAAAAGAGTCTGGAGAATGTCAATTGAGCCAGCTTCAGGTGAACGGGATTAGTAAGAGTTTCAAACAGAGACAGGTGGTCAAGTCGGTCTCTTTCTCCATAGAGAGTGGACAAGTTGTTGGTCTTTTGGGACCCAATGGTGCGGGAAAAACCACTAGTTTTTATATGGTGGTAGGACTGGTCACTCCTGATCAAGGAGATGTTGTTCTGGATGGAGTTTCCATAGGCCAGAGACCTATGTATCAAAGAGCCAGAATGGGCCTGAGCTATCTACCTCAGGAGGCCAGTATTTTTCGCCGCCTGACGGTGGCTGAGAATATCATTGTGGCCTTGGAGGCCCATGGTCATTCGGCAGCTGAGCGCAAGGAGAAGCTGGACCTTTTGCTGGATGACTTTCGTGTGCAGCATGTGCGGTCCAGCTATGGTTATGCTTTGTCGGGAGGTGAGAGGCGCCGGGTAGAGATTGCCCGAGCCCTGGCGGGAGAGCCCAAGTTTCTACTTCTTGATGAGCCCTTTGCGGGGATTGATCCCATTGCTGTTGGGGACATTCAGGGGATTATTCGGGAGCTCAAGAATCGGGGGATAGGAGTTTTGATTACAGACCACAATGTTCGAGAAACCTTGGGCATTTGTGACTGGGCTTATATTTTAAAAGAAGGTAAAATAGAAGTAGAAGGCTCTGCAGAAGATGTGGCCAACTCTCCTGTGGCGCGTCAATTTTATTTGGGTGAGAATTTTAGACTCTAAAAGGGTAATCGAATGGCGATGCAACTAAAAACCAGTCTCAAACTCTCGCAGCAGCTGCGCATGACACCTCAGCTGCAACAGGCCATCAAGTTATTGCAGCTCTCACGTATGGAGCTGGAAAATGCGGTTCGCAAGGAGTTGGTTGAGAACCCGGTTCTTGAGGAGTTTCAGGAGTCCATGGAGGATGAGCCTTCCTCTAAAATGGACTCTCAGACAGCGGAAGATGTGACCGCAGCCCCAGAGCTTTCGGATCATTCTGACCCTCGCAAGCAAGAAGAGTTTGAGTGGGAAAGTTATATTGACAACAGCCCTCGTGCTCCTCAGTCCCTGGCTGGGGGCAGCGATGAGATCATGAATTATGAAAACATCATTTCGGCAAGCCAGACTCTCCACGATCACCTCATGTGGCAATTGAGTTTGGGGGGGTTCAATGATGAAGAGGAGACCTTAGCCGCTGTTTTGATCAGCTATATTGATGACGATGGCTACATTAAAGTTCCTCTTGAGAAGATCGCAGAGGATGAGGGGGTTGATGCTCAGGAGTTGGAGGAAATTTTACCTTTTGTGCAGGAGTTTGATCCGCCGGGTGTGGGGGCTCGGGATCTCAAAGAGTGTCTGCTGATCCAAGCCAAGCATCTGGAAGAGGACACTCATGATTTAGTTCGCCTGATCCAGGACCACCTCCGTGACTTGGAAAAAAAGAACTATGGTGGAATCGCCAAAGCGATGGGTCTTGAGCTGAACGATGTGGTGGAGATGTGCAAGATCATTTACAGCATGGACCCCAAGCCAGGACGGGCCTATGTCACTCCTGATGTTCAGTTTGTCACTCCTGATGTTTACGTTTACAAAGTGGGAGACGAATATGTTGTGTCTCTCAATGAAGATGGCTTGCCACGATTGAGAATCTCGAATCTCTATAAAAATATCCTCAAGTCAGAGGGAAAGGCCAGTGATGGCAATGCCCAGGAGTACATCCAGGATAAATTGCGGTCGGCGGTTTGGCTGATTAAGTCCATTCATCAGCGACAGCGTACTATTTATAAGGTGACTGAGAGTATAGTGAAGCATCAAAAAGATTTCTTTGATAAGGGATCTGCTTTTATCAAGCCCATGATTTTAAAAGACATCGCTGCGGATATCGGAATGCACGAGTCCACAGTGAGTCGAGTGACCACCAATAAGTATGTTCACACCCCCCAGGGGATTTTTGAGCTGAAGTACTTTTTTAACTCGGGAATCAGTAAGACGGATGGGGACTCCTTAGCCAGCGAGTCGGTCAAACTCAAAATCAAGCAGCTGGTGACTCAGGAGGATCCTAAAAGTCCACTTTCCGATCAGGATTTGGTGGAAAAGCTAAAAGTCGACGGCATCAAGATCGCTCGCAGAACTGTAGCTAAATATCGAGATATGCTTAAGATTTTGCCTTCCTCAAAGCGAAAAAAATTCTTTTAAAAAGAGAGAGCCTTGGGACTTCCCCGCTCTTAGCCCTACTGCTTTTTGTCAACATACCGCAGAGGTCTAAAGCTTTTTTCTGTCTCAGACTGAGAATCGACAGCCCCAGGTCTCGCTCTAGTCGCGGATTTGGCGGATACTGTTCTCAGGTATGTAGAACATGATCAGAAAGGGGATTCCATGAGGCTCGACTATCAATTCCGTAAAATGTCTTGGTCCGATGACTTGGTGGATTACTTTGAGGAGAGGGTTTTCCGTCTGAGAAAGTTTCAGACGAAGCCCGTAGAGATCTCAGTGACATTTGTTGCGGGGCACAATGAACATCAAGCGGACCTTCATTTGCGCAGTGGAGACATGAGGCTGAGAGCCCGAGCCTTTGGGGAGAGCTTTTACGAGGCCATCGATGTGGCCCTAGAGAGAATGGCTCGGCAAATGGCCAGGAAAAAGAGCCGTATTCAAGATCACAAGTGTTATCCCAACACCCATTGGGAGAAGGTGGAGAGATGGAGGAAGACCGCCGCCTAGATCCAACTTTTGGGTGGCCTTGGGGGGACTTTCCCAGTTGACCCCTATGGCGACCTATTGTTAAGTTCCCCAGTTCTCTGATTGATCTTTATTATTAATTTTTTTGGGGAACTGAGGATCTATGCGCAATTTTCTCTTCACCAGTGAGTCTGTCTCTGAGGGCCATCCGGATAAGATGGCCGATCAGATTAGTGATGCTGTCCTGGATGCTCTTTTGGCTCAAGACCCCAAGAGCCGAGTGGCCTGTGAGACAATGATCTCCACTGGATTCGTGACTTTGGCCGGGGAAATCAGCACCCAGGCCCATGTGGACCTGCAAAAAACAGTTCGAGATGTCATCAAAGACATTGGCTACGACAGTAGTGATAAGGGATTTGATTACAACTCTTGCGCTGTTTTTGCCACCATTGACCAGCAGAGTCCTGATATAGCCATGGGAGTGGACAATGGCCAGGATCAAGGGGCTGGGGACCAAGGCATTATGTTTGGCTACGCGGTCAATGAGACTCCTGAGCTGATGCCTTTGAGCATTTCTCTCTCTCACAAGCTGGTGAGGGAGTTAGCAGGCCTAAGAAAGTCGGGGCGGGTTCAATTTTTGCGTCCGGACAGCAAGAGCCAGGTGACGGTTCAATATGAAGATGGGCAGGTCAAGCGAATTGACTCTATTGTCATCTCCACCCAGCATTCACCTGATGTGAGCCAGGACCAGTTAAAGTCCTTTATTTTGGAAGAGCTGATCAATCGAGTGGTGCCTAGGGAGCTGATGGACTCACAAACTCGTTTCCATATCAATCCCACAGGGCGCTTTGTGATTGGTGGACCGCAAGGTGACTGCGGTCTGACAGGTCGCAAAATCATTGTGGACACCTATGGAGGTCACGGGGCTCATGGTGGAGGAGCTTTTTCGGGGAAGGACCCCTCCAAAGTGGATCGATCGGCCACCTATGCCTGTCGGCATATTGCTAAAAATGTGGTGGCGGCAGGCTTAGCTGAGAAGTGTTTGGTCCAGGTGGCCTACGCCATTGGTGTGGCTGAGCCGGTGAGTGTGATGGTCAACGACTTTGGAACTAGCTCCCTGGGGCCGGAGACTTTGGAGAAGGCCGTCCGTCGGGTTTGGACTTTGAAACCGGCGGATATCATTCGCGAATTAGATCTCCTAAAACCCCGTTTTCGACCCACGGCGGCTTACGGGCATTTTGGCCGCGAGGAGGCGGAGTTCACCTGGGAAAGAGTGGACAAAGTGGAGGCCCTGCGTGAAGCCGTGAAGGGGCTTTAACCTCGGCGGCTATGAAACCTGAGCAGATCAGGAACTTTTCAATTATTGCCCATATCGACCATGGTAAATCCACCTTGGCAGATTGTCTTTTGCAAGAGACAGGGACCCTCTCCGATCGAGAGAAAAAGAGCCAATTTCTCGACAATATGGATTTGGAGAGGGAAAGGGGCATTACCATCAAAGCCCAAACGGTGAGGCTGAACTATAAAGCGGAAGATGGCCAGGAATACCAGATCAACTTAATCGACACCCCTGGACATGTGGACTTTTCCTATGAGGTGTCCCGCTCATTGGCGGCCTGTGAAGGGGCTCTTTTGGTGGTGGATGCGGCCCAGGGAGTGGAGGCTCAAACTCTGGCCAATGTTTACTTGGCTTTGGAAAACAATTTGGAAATCATTCCGGTAATTAACAAAATTGATTTGCCAGCAGCCGATCCAGAGGGCGTTAGGGCGCAAATTGAGGATGCCATTGGCTTAGATGCCTCAGAGGCGATATTGGCGAGTGCCAAAGAGATGAAAGGCATTCATGAAATCCTAGAGGCCATTGTAAAAAAAATTCCCCCGCCCCAAGCGGATCGGGAGAAGCCCTTACGAGCTCTTATCTTTGACTCTTGGTTTGATGTCTATCAAGGGGTTATTGTCCTGTGTCGGATTGTGGATGGTCGAGTGAGGGTGGGTGATCAAATTCGCTTCATGCAAACCGATCGCACCTATGAAATTTTAAAGATGGGGGTTTTTGCCCCCTTTTCCCGGCCCATGGAAGTTCTGGAAGCGGGAGAGGTGGGCTTTTTTATTTGTGGCATAAAGGACATTCGTGACGTCAAGGTGGGCGACACAGTCACTCATGCCAAGCAGGGAGCTCGGGAGCCTTTGCCTGGCTTTCAGCCCATGAAGCCCATGGTGTTTTCAGGTATCTTTCCCGTGGAATCCTCAGACTTTGAGGCTCTCAAAGAGGCCTTGGAAAAGCTTTCTCTCAATGACTCCAGCTTGAGTTTTGAAACGGAAAAATCGGCGGCCTTGGGCTTTGGTTTTCGCTGCGGCTTTTTAGGGCTTCTGCATATGGAAATTGTCCAGGAGCGGCTGGAGCGAGAGTTCAACCTGGACTTGATCACCACGGCTCCCTCTGTGGTGTACAGAGTGTTTACTCACTCTGGAGAAATGATGGAGCTGGAAAATCCGGCACAATTACCCCAGGTCACCCTGATTGAACGCTTAGAAGAGCCCTACGTCAAACTGAGCTTACACACTCCTTCGGAGTACATCGGGGGCATTCTTAAGCTGTGTGAGGACAAGCGGGGAATTCAGCAGAAGATGGAGTATATCACCTCGGTGAAGGTGGTGATTGAGTACAAACTGCCACTCAACGAAATGGTGATGGACTTTTATGATCGTCTCAAGTCCATTTCAAAAGGCTATGCCTCTATGGAATATGAATTGGTAGGCTATGAGGCAGCGGACTTGGTCAAGATGGATATTCTGCTCAATGGCGAGCCCGTTGATGCCTTATCGGTGATTGTCCACCGCTCAAAGGCCTATGCGCGAGGGCGAGCCCTTGTGGCCAAGCTGAAAGAGGTGATTCCTCGGCAGCAGTTTCAGGTGGCGATTCAGGCCGCCGTTGGGGCAAAGATCATCGCCCGTGAGACCATTGGGGCTCTGCGAAAAGATGTGACAGCGAAATGTTATGGAGGGGATATTAGTAGAAAGCGGAAGCTGCTGGAAAAGCAAAAAGAGGGAAAAAAGAGAATGAAGCAAATTGGTCGGGTGGAGGTGCCTCAGGAGGCTTTCCTGGCCATTCTCAAGGTGGAGGACTGAGCCTGGTGGGGAGTAAGAGGTTTTGGACTGAGGGACTCGGCTCTTTTATCATCGCCATTGCCATTGCTCTCTTTATCCGCTGGGCTTTTATGGAGGCCTATGTGATTCCCTCGGGCAGTATGCTCCCCTCTCTGCTGATTCGTGACCACATTTTCGTCAATAAGGTGGTTTATGGTGTTCGAGTGCCTTTTACTGAGAGGTGGATGTTTCGCTGGGGGGAGCCTCAGCACGGGGAGGTCGTGGTCTTTAAATATCCTCAGGACCTCAGTCAGTTTTACATCAAGAGGGTTGTGGCCCTCGGAGGGGATAGGGTCTTTTATGAAAATGGCAATCTCTATGTCAATGATCAGCTGATTGAAAGGAGAGTGCCTCAAGAAGTGGTTGATGACTTTGCATGGCTGCGCAACGAGGATTTTCCGGGAGAGGAGAGCTTGGGGGGGCTGGCCAACTATGTTCATTGGCAAGAAAATTTGGGAGATCACTCTTACAGCACCTTACTGCGCCGAGGGGATCCGGTGAACTTAGCTTTTGGTCCCTTTACAGTGCCTCCTGGCCACTTTTTTGTATTGGGAGACAATCGGGACAACTCCCAAGACAGTCGGGCTTGGGATGAGGACAAGCGCTTTGTTCCCAGAGACTATTTGGTGGGTCGGGCTATGTTCGTGTGGTTAAGTTGTGAAAAAACTCTCCCTGTGGTGACCTTTTTGTGCCATCCTCTGCATTTGCGCTGGCGGCGATTTTTCCATAGCATACACTAAGGGTCAGAGAAGGGGCGTTTGAGATGCAAGAAAAGCCAGGTTTGGGTTCGAGTTTTCTCTCCTTCGGTTTGGCTATTTTAGCCATTCTCACTCTGCGCTGGCTTCTCATAGAGCCCTATGTCATTCCTTCCGGAAGCATGATTCCCACCCTTTTGATTCACGATCATATTTTGGTGAATAAGATGGCCTATGGGGTTCGAGTGCCCTTCACGGATCGGTGGATTTGGAAGCGGAGTGGACCACAGCGGGGAGAGGTGGTGGTCTTTCGCTTTCATGAATCGGAAGGCTTTAGTCGGTCAGAGTACTTTATGATTAAGAGAGTGGTGGCGATTGGTGGAGATGAGGTTGAGTACACCTCGGAAGGGGAGATTCTTATCAATGGGGAGGCCCTCTCTCGCAAACCTCTTCCCTCTCCAGGGGAGGGGCAGGAGCCCTACTATCCAGCGACTCCCCATGACCTTGGCGGGCCTTTTTCTGCCTTTCGTCTCTATGAAGAAGACCTTGGATTAGGCCCCTACAGGGTTATGTATATAGAACAGAGTTTTCGCTGGGGAGATCAGCCCTATAAAGTGCCCGAGGGGCATATTTTTTTGATGGGGGATAGTCGAGACAATTCTAAGGATAGCCGTTCTTGGGGAAGTTGGCCCGAAGATAAGCTGCTGGGAAGGGCATTGTTTGTGTGGCTGAGCTGCGAAGAGACCCTGCCCTTTTTGCCCTTTCTCTGCAATCCTGCGAAGCTGCGTTGGAACCGCTTTTTTCATGGGATTGAATGACTCCGTAAAGTTGGTGCTTCGAGAGTATGCAGAGAGCCTGATTCTCGCTCTCCTGTTGGCCCTATTTTTGCGCTTTTTTGTAGTCAGTGCCTACAGAATTCCCAGCGACTCCATGTCTCCGACTCTTTTAAAAGGGGACTTTGTTTTGGCCTATAAGTTGCCTTATGGGGTGAGGATCCCTTTTTTAGACCAAAAATGGGCAGGAAGAGCTCCCTATCGAGGGGAAGTGGTGGTTTTTCGCTGTCCAGGGAGGCTTAGGTCCACCTGTCTCAAGCGGGTTGTAGCCTTGGAGGGGGATCGGGTGGAGCTGCGTGATGGAGAGCTATGGGTCAACGAGAGACCTGCGGAGAAGGAGGGGGCTGGACCAGGGACCTCTGTGGCGAACTATGGTCCCGTGGTGGTCCCTCCAGGCCATTTCTTTGCCCTCTCAGACGACCTGATGGCTAAAGAGGACTCTCGCCGCTGGGGGGCTGTGGCCGTGAATGAGCTTGAGGGGAGAGTTTTTTTAATTTGGTTGTCCTTGGATTGGGAGGTCTCGGAGTCGGAAAAATGGCCGGCCCTGCGCAGAAATCGTCTTTTTCAGTGGATCAATTGACTGCCAGGAAGGGATTTGAGTATAGTTCTGGCGATGAATCTTAATTCCAAGCACTTTCTGTCAACCAGTCAGCTTTCCCCAGATGAAATCGAGTCCATTTTTGACCGTGCTCGTCTCTTTAAAGAGGAGTTTACAAAAAGGGGGCGGTTCAATCATTTAGTCACCGGGGATGGAATTGATCAAAAAGTGCTTGTGGCGGCCTTTTTTGAGCCCAGCACACGAACTCGACTGAGCTTCCAGCTGGCAGCCTATCGTATAGGGATTAAAGCGACCACCTTTGACAACTTGGCGATTTCCAGCGTGAGTAAGGGTGAAAGTTTGGCCGATACAATGAGAAATATCGCGGCTATGGGGCCTGACGTTCTCTGTGTGCGCTATGGAGCTTCTGACGAGTTGGATGAGGCTATTTCTGAGCTGGAGTGCCCAGTGATCAATGCGGGAAGTGGGGCTCGGGAGCACCCCTCTCAGGCTCTTCTGGATGCATTTACAATTTTGGAGAATAGAGGCAGCCTAGATCAGCAACGAGTGGTGATTGTGGGGGATGTTTTACACAGCCGTGTGGCCAACTCTAATTTAACTTTGTTGATGCAGATGGGAGCTGAGGTGGCCTATTGCGCTCCCCCTGAATTTGCGCCGAAGGATGGTCGGTGGAAGTCGGTGCAGCGTTTTGATGACTTGGAGGAGGCTCTTAGGTGGGCCACGGTCTGTATGGGCTTGAGAATTCAAAAGGAAAGACACACCTCTAAGGGGATAGGACTTTCCATGGCCGAGTATCGTGAGCGGTACAGAATCGGCACCAGTCAGTTAGAGCACTTACAAAAAGATGGGCTTCTTCTTCACCCAGGGCCAGTGATCCGGGGCATCGAAATTTCATCAGCGGTGCTTCGAGATCCTCGTAATAAAATACTGGATCAAGTGAGCAACGGTGTCTTTATTCGAGCGGCCTTACTGACGGCCATGCTCGGACTTGAGGTGAATAAACAGTGAATCAAGGGCCAGCCTACCTTGTCTTGGACTCGGGAGAATGTTTTCCGGGCCTGTGGCATGGAGGGCAGGAAAGGGCCGGTGAAGTGGTCTTCAATACCTCACACAGTGGCTATGAGGAAATGGCTACGGATCCCTCCTACTTTCAACAGATTTTGGTCGCCACAGCTCCCATGCAGGGGAATTATGGAGCGGACCCCTCTGTGTGGGAGTCCCGACAGCTGTGGATTTCCGGCTTTGTCTGTTTAATTTTACAGGAGTCAGAGAGAGAGTGCGCCTGGCAAGAGAGGCTCAATAAGTTCGGCGTGGCCACTATGAGTCAGCTAGACACTCGGGCTCTTACTCTTCTTCTGCGGGAAAAAGGGACTTGCTGGGGGGCCATGGTCTCCTGTGAGGACCCCAAGGAGGCATTGTCCCGAGGGCACAAATTGATTGAGCAGGCTCAGCAGGGGGCTAAGGACTGGGTCTATGCGGTCAGTCGCTCTGAGGTAGAAGACATTGAGGGTGACTTACCACAGGGACCCAGAGTGGCGGTGTTGGATTTTGGCTGTAAAGAAAATAGCCTTCGGGAGCTGAAGGCTCGGTGCTCAGTCCTCCGAGTGTTTCCCTGTCGAACTCCAGCAGAGTCCATCCTAGCCTGGAATCCTGATGGTGTCTTTCTCTCCAATGGCCCCGGAGACCCAGAGAAAGTGGAGTCGGTGGCCGAGACGGTGGCGGAGCTTCTTGGCCGAAAGTTTATTTTTGGCATTTGTATGGGGCATCAGATTTTGGCCCGGGCTTTGGGAGGAAAAACCTATAAACTTAAGTTTGGCCATCGGGGCAGCAATCACCCCATCAAGGATCTTCTTCTCAACCAAGTCTATGTGACCAGTCAGAATCATGGGTATGCTGTGGTGGAGGACAGCTTGCCGGACTCGGTGCAGGTCACCCATCGAAATTTAAATGATGACAGTGTGGCGGGAATTTACTCCCAACACATGAACTGCCTAGGGGTTCAGTTTCACCCGGAGAGCCACCCTGGCCCTCGCGATGCTGATGTCCTCTTTGACTTTTTTGTGAAGCAGTTAAAATGATTTATGACAGTTTAGTTGAAAAAATCATGCAGCACTTCAGTTCAGGAGATTATACTCCTGAAGTGATCCAGGCAAAAAAGGAATTTTTTGAGCGAGCTGGTGTTTTTGATGAGTCCAGTGAGGATTTTGAAGTCAAGGCTGCTCAATTCATGGACTGGTATGTCTTCACTCGCCCTCTCAGTCAGGGGCAAGAGCCACCTGTTGTAAAAGTGGCTGAGGGCAGGGAGTATGAGATCCCTAATGAAGAATTCGCCTTTTATACCAATCTCCGTCATCATCGCCACAGTTTATTTGAATTTATAAAGTCCAAGGGCTCAGAAATTCATATTAAAGATTTGTTTTCTGGTTATAAGCATATAGTGGCCGAGTCCTCTGTGACAGAGGGCTTTGATCGATATGCTTTTTTTGAAGCTCGAATCATCCCCCACGAGGATCACTTTGTTTTTGCTCGGGCCTTTTGCTTTCATCCCCCCGAGGTCAATAAGTTCATCCTGAAAGAGGTCAAAGGGGTAAAGAAAATGGCGGAGGCGGATCAGCCGGAGGGAAGACAGAAGCTGATCGCTCGACTTTTTAAAATGCGCTATAAGTATGATCAGTATCGTCATGTGGATGTGTCGGAAATATATTCTAATAACTCCAAGTTGAGGCTTTAGTTTGCCAAAAGCAAAAAACTTACAAAAAGTGGTGATTTTGGGGAGTGGGCCCATTGTGATTGGTCAGGCCTGTGAGTTTGACTATTCCGGAACCCAGGCCTGTAAAGCTCTCATGAAAGAGGGATTGGAAGTTATTTTAATTAACTCGAATCCGGCGACCATCATGACAGACCCTGAACTGGCCACTCGCATTTATATCGAGCCTCTCACTGTGGCCTTTGTGGAAAAAGTTTTGGAGATGGAGAGGCCGGATGCCCTTATTCCCACTTTAGGGGGGCAGACGGCTTTGAACTTGGCCCTTGAGTTAGACCAACAGGGGGTTTTAAGTCGCCTCAACATTGAGATGCTTGGAGCTCGGCCCGAGACCATTCGGGCTGCAGAAGACCGTGAGCGTTTTCGCGAGATCCTCAATTCGGTGGGGGCGCGGGCGCCCTACAGTGAGATGGTCCGTAGCTTTGAGCAGGGGCTCGAACTGGCTGAGCGAATGGGGCTCCCCCTGATCCTGCGTCCCAATTACACTCTTGGGGGAGGGGGAGGAGGAGTGGCCTATTCTCGGGAGGAGTTTGAACACAAATTGGTTCAAGCTCTACGAGAGAGTCCTACCCATGAGGTCCTGGTTGAAGAGAGTATTTTGGGTTGGAAGGAGTTTGAGCTTGAAGTGATGAGAGATCGAGCTGGAACTTTTGTGACGATCTGCTCGATTGAGAATATTGATCCCTGTGGAGTCCATACCGGGGATAGTATAACGGTGGCCCCCCAGCAAACTCTTTCTGACCTCCAGTATCAGGAAATGCGCAGCGAGGCTAAGAAAATTATTGAAGCCGTTGGTGTTGAAACGGGTGGGGCTAATGTTCAGTTCGCTGTGAACCCAAAAACGGGCGAGCGAGTGGTCATTGAAATGAACCCTCGTGTCTCTCGCTCATCCGCATTGGCCAGCAAGGCTACGGGCTTTCCCATCGCAAAAATTGCGGCTCTATTGGCTATTGGCTACGAGCTAGAGGAGATTCGCAATGACATTACGGGCACCACTCCATGCTGCTACGAGCCGGCCTTGGATTATGTTGTCACTAAGATTCCTCGCTTTGCCTTTGAGAAGTTTGCGGGAGCCAAGGATCTTTTGAGCACCCAGATGAAAAGTGTCGGTGAGGTGATGGGCATTGGGCGAAGCTTTCAGGAATCCTTGCAGAAAGCCATTCTCTCTTTAGAAGTGGATGAGAGGGGGTTTTCACCAGTTGAATTTAATGAGAGTCTTTTGGCTTTCCCCAACAGTCAGAGAATTTTTCACCTTGGGGAGGCCTTTCGGCAGGGCTGGTCTGTGGACCAAGTTCAGGAGAAAACACAAATCGACTTTTGGTTTTTGGAGCAGATCAAGGGCCTGATGGATTTTGAGCAAGAGTTGTCGCAGGCCCAAGAGTTAACTCTAGATTTGTTGCTGAATGCCAAGCGGAAAGGCTTTTCTGACTCTGCCATTGCGGAGCTGCGCGGAGTGGGCTTTTTGGAGGTCAGGGCCTCCCGTCGGCGGTGGGGAATCGAGCCCCACTTTTCTCAAGTGGACACCTGTGCCGGTGAGTTTGCCTCTTCCACACCCTATTTTTACTCAACCTACTGGGGCTCAGCGCAGAAACGGGAGGCTGACCCCAAAACTGTGGCTCTATTAGGGAGTGGGCCGAATCGCATCGGTCAGGGAATTGAGTTTGACTACAGCTGCGTACGAAGTGTGCGTCAGTTTCAAAAGAGTGGCTACCGGGTGGCTATGATCAATTCGAACCCCGAGACTGTCTCCACGGATTATGACACCTCGGATGAGTTGTTTTTTGAGCCCCTCACTAGAGAACATGTGGCAGAGGTACTTCACTACCTAAAGCCCATGGGCTTTGTGGCTCAGCTGGGGGGGCAGACACCCATTCATTTGGCCTCAGACCTTATTGAAGCTGGTTTTAATTTGCTAGGAAGTTCTTTAGAGGCCATGGACTTGGCTGAAGACAGAGGCAAGTTCAGCGAAGTCTGCCGGGAACTGGGATTTCAAATACCCCTTTCGGATATGGCCACCTCTTTAACTCAGGCTCTCTCCATAGCAAAGTCCATTGGCTACCCTTTGATATGTCGTCCCAGCTATGTTTTGGGGGGGCGTCGTATGGAGATTGTCGAAAGTGAGGAGGAGCTGGAGTCCTATTTTGGGCGCCATGGAAACTTTATATCCACCAAGAACCCCTGTTTGATGGATCAGTTCTTAGACCGAGCTCTTGAGGTGGATGTCGATTTGGTGCGTGGGCCCAATTGGTCGGTGGTGGGGGGAGTGATTGAGCATATTGAGGCGGCAGGAGTTCACAGCGGAGACAGTATGGGAGTTTTGCCTCCACAAAGGCTTAAGCTCGAAGTGGGGCGAAAAATAGAGTCTCTCTCTCGGCAGTTGGGGGATCGCTTAGGGATTCTTGGCTTTTTAAACTTGCAACTGGCCGTGAGGGACGATGAGGTCTTTATTTTGGAGGCCAATCCCCGCAGCTCAAGAAGTGTGCCCTTTATTGCCAAAGCCACGGGAGTTCCTCTCGTGGACTTAGGGGTCAAGGCCATCCTGGGTTGGGACAGGGAACAGGTTCGGCCTGAGAGATTTGATTGGCGTGAGATGGACAAGGTCTGCGTGAAGGGAGTTGTTTTTCCCTTTAAGAAGTTTGCTGAGGCCGATTCGATTTTGGGGCCGGAGATGAAGTCCACGGGTGAGTCCATGGGGCGAGGGGAGGACTATGCGGAGGCTCTGCAAAAAGCCTTCTTGTCCAGTCATCTCTCACTTCCTGCTTCCGGAGAGGTTTTTATGTCTCTTCGGGAAAAAGACAAGGCAGAGCTGTTACCCCTAGCTGTTGAACTGGTGGAAATGGGCTACACTTTGTCGGGGACCTTGGGAACGGCGCAGTTCTTGGAGTCCCATGGGCTGTCTTGTGAGACAGTCAAAAAAGTCCATGAGGGCCGTCCTCATTGTGTGGATCGCATTCGCTCGGGTCAGGTGGCTTTCGTGATCAATACCACTTCAGGGAGGACATCTATTGAGGCCAGTTTCGGAATTCGGCGAAGCTGTGTGGACTATGCCGTCCCTTGTATCACTGAAAGTGGGGCAGCTCAGGCTTTTTTAGTGGCCCTCAAACGACAGCGCAGTGGCCATGCGGTGGTGAGCCCCCTATCTCCCCCACTGTCTTCAGATTGATGGGGGCTGAGCTGGCACTTGCCATCTCTATCTCATTTGTGGTGCAATCAAAAACTGTATGAGCAAAGCACTCGAAGTCTTTGGGTTAAAAAAATCTTACAAAAAGGGCTTCATTCCCAAGACTCGGGAAGTCCTTAAAGGTCTGGACTTTAGCCTGGGCAAGGCATCGATCACCGGTTTTTTGGGGGCCAATGGGGCGGGAAAGACCACAACCATCAAGTGTATTTTGGGCCTCACTTTTTCCAATGCAGGCCAGATTCGTTTTTTCGATGGGCAGCCCCTCTCCAGTGCGATTAAATCCAAGGTGGGTTTTTTGCCTGAGCGACCCTACTTTTATGAGTATCTCACGGGATACGAATTTTTGAGGTTTTATGGGGAGCTTTCGGGGGGAATGAGCCGCAATGCTCTCAATGACAGAATTTCAGAACTACTCAAGAAGGTGGATTTGCTTCCAGCTCGGGATGTGAAACTCCGCAATTACAGTAAGGGTATGTTGCAGAAGGTGGGGTTGGCTCAAGCTTTGATTCACCGTCCTGAGCTGGTCATATTGGATGAGCCCAAGGCCGGGCTGGATCCAGATGGTCGCTACTATATGAGTGAGATCATAAAAGATTTGGCTGCTCAAGGAACCACCGTTTTTTTCAGTAGTCACCTGCTTCACGATGCCGAAAAGCTCTGTGAAAACTTAGTGATCATTAAGTCGGGCTTAGTGATTTTTGAAGGGCCCACCCGAAAACTCCTTCAGCGGGTGAATTCTGAAATCGAAGTGGTTTTTCAAAAAGAGGGCAAGCTCCAGAGTCAAAAAGTGGCCAGCGATAAAGAGCTTCAGACCCAACTGAAGGAGCTTCTGAGTCAAGGCTTAATGATTCAAGAAGTTCGCCGTCAGCAGCCCAGCCTGGAAGAAGCCTTTGTGAATTTGGCTCTCAGAGATGAGGCGGGGGGAGCATGAGGCAAGTTTGGGTCATAGGCAAAAACACCTATAGGGAGATTATTCGCGATCGTATTCTCTATGGACTCTTGGTTTTTGCTCTTCTCCTGATGGGAGTGAGTTTGGCCTTGGGGGAGCTTAGTTTTGCTGAGCAGACCAGAATCTCAGCCAATTTTGGTCTGTCGGGAATTCAGTTGAGTGCAGTTATTTTGTCGATTTTTCTGGGTTCGACTTTGGTGAGCCGGGAGATTGAAAAGAAGACTATTATGACTCTCCTCGTCCGCCCTTTAAGTCGGGTTGAGTTTATATTGGGGAAGGCTGTGGGCTTGAGCTTAGTGACTTTGACCTTGGTTTTTGGTTTGGCTCTAGTCCTTATTTCCGTGGTGGGCTTTTTGGGGATGGAGATCAACTGGATTCTTTTCGGCGTATTGTTGGGAATATTTTTTGAAGCCCTTGTCCTCCTTGGAGTCACAGTGTTCTTTTCCAGTTTTGCAACACCCATGATGACAGTGATTTTTTCGGCAAGTGTGTTTCTCATTGGCCACTGGTTGGACAGCTTACGCTTTTTTGCAGACAGAAGTGAGTCTTTAGAGTTTTTGGTTGTCAGTCGAATGGTCAATTCCATAATCCCTAATTTAGAAAACTACAATTGGCGAGAGGCGGTGATCTATTCGGATCCAATCCCTCTGAGCCAGGTTTTTTGGGCTGGAGTGAACGCCCTATCCTGGTTTGGCCTGCTGATTCTTTTGACAGCCTTTATCTTTGGGAGAAGAGACTTTGCTTGAAGCTTTAACCTTAATGCCCAGCTGGTACTTTGCTATGGTTTTTTTTGTGCTGGGTGCCCTCTTTGGCAGCTTTGCCAATGTCCTAATTTTGCGCATTCCTCAGGGAATCAGTGTGATTCGACCCCGGAGCCATTGTCCCTCCTGTAAGCAGATCATTCGGTGGTATGACAATATTCCCATCTTGTCATGGGTTCTACTTTCGGGGAACTGTCGTTACTGTAAAACCCGTATTTCCTGGCGCTATCCCTTGATCGAGCTGATCACCGCTCTCCTGTTTATGGGGCTTTATCTTAAAATTGGCTGGCAGTGGCTATTATTGGAGTATTTGATCTTTTCCTTTGCCTTAGTGGTGGTGACCTTTATTGACTTTGATCACATGATTCTTCCCGATGTGTTCACTCTTTCCGGAATTGTGATTGGTTTGGCCGGGGCTCTGCTCAATCCTGAACGGAGTTTTTTTAATGCCCTTGGGGGGATGTTGATGGGTGGAGGCTTTCTGTGGGCCGTGGCGGCCGTATACTATCTCCTTAAAAAGGAGGAGGGGATGGGAGGGGGAGATATAAAACTCCTGGCTTGGATTGGGGCCGTCCTGGGTTGGATGTCTATACCTTTTGTGATCCTGGTCTCAAGTCTAGTGGGCAGCTTGGTGGGACTCGCCGTGGCCTTCAAGGCGCAAACAGGCCTAAAGTCAGCAATTCCTTTTGGGCCCTACCTAGTCCTTGCAGCTCTGATTTATATTTTTGTCGGTGAGGAGCTGGCCTCCTGGTATTTTCATCTATTTGTCCCCTCTCTTAGCCCAGTGAATTGACAATTGATATCCCCTTCGATTTAATCTTTAGAAGATGAGAGTAGTTACTGCGCCGCAAGACATCTTCTAAACAATGAGGGCATCAAGAGGATGCTATTTGGTTTTGGTTCAAAAAAAGTCCTGGGACTGGACATAGGCACTAGCAGCATAAAAATGGCAGAGCTCGATGTCTCCAAAAGAGGAGCCGCGCTGCTGGGCTTCAGTATGATGGCCACTCCAGAGGTGGCTGTCAACGGAGGGGAGATTGTTGATTTGGCCTCCTTGTCCGAAGTCCTGTCCGATATGGTCCGGGAGCTTGGGACAAAACGTAAGCACGTGGCTGCAGCTCTTTGGGGAAGTGCTATCATTGTTAAAAAGATCAGTGTACAGGCCGCAGATAAATCAGTTTTAGAACAGCAGTTGAGCTGGGAGGCGGAACAGTACATACCCTTTGACGTGAATGAGGTGAATCTCAGCTATAAAATTTTGGGTCCCTCGGCCGCTGGGGTCGAGATCATGGACGTCTTGTTAGTGGCGGCAAGGCATGAGTATGTCTTTAAGTACATGGAAGTCATCGGGCAAGCTCGTCTTGAGTGCTCCATCTTGGACGTTGCCGGTTTTGCCTTGGCCAACTGCTTTGAAAAAAACTATGGAGTGATGAAGGGTCAGGTGGTCGGCTTGATGAACATCGGCGCCAGTGTGACCACCTTTGTAGTTGTGGACAGTGGTGAGGTGGTCTTTTGCCGTGACATTCCCGTAGGAGGCCTGACTTATACGGCTGAAATTCAGAGGGGAATGGGCGTCAATGCCGATGAGGCAGAAGCTATGAAGTTGAGCGTTTCCATGGGTCAAGCAGCGCCGGACGAGGCCGCCAGCTTGATTCAAAATGCCCATGAAGGGGTTTGTGAAGAGATCAACGCCAGTATCGACTTTTTTCTCAACACCAATCAAAGTGGGGGGGTGGCCCAATTCTACCTTTCGGGTGGATCCATGGCTTTGCCCGGCTTGGCCCAGGCCATCTCACGGGTGACAGGAACCCCCTGTGAGCCTCTTAATCCCTTTTTTAGAATCAAGTCGAAGGGCAAAAAACTCTCCTCAAGCTACTTGAGTGAAATTCAGAATTTTGCAGCTATTGCTGTGGGCTTGGGTTTGCGTCAGGCGGGGGACTCATGATCAAAATTAATTTGGTCAAGAGTAAAATCAAAGTCGAAGGAGCTTCTGAAGAAGGGGATATTAAAACCTTTGAAGCTGATTCTGGAGATATCGATCAAAAGGAATTGGCGATAAAAATGGCTCTGATTTTGGCCTTCCCCGTCCTCTTTTACTTTTATGATCGACATGAGACCAATAAAGCTAAGAGTGAGTTGGCGGCGGTCTCCAGGCAGGTTTCTCAGCTGCAGACTGAACTGAATCAAAAGCGGACTGAGGTGGAGCAGTTGGCAGGAATGGATGAAGAAGTGGTCTTTCTCCAGTCCCGGCTGGATGCCCTTGCCGATCTGTCCAAGCTGAGAATGCGAGAGTTGCGGGCCCTGGACTTTATCCAGTCCATCATTCCACGCCGGGTTTGGCTGACTCGACTTCAAATTAAGGATGCCAAGGTAGAGTTGGAGGGGGCCGCAGTGGGCGATACTGACCTCAATCAGCTGATGAATCGCATGGAAGGCAGTGTCCAGTTTCGCTCGGTGGTTCTTCTCAAGGCCGAGGACTCCACGGGCCCCCAGGGGGCTTTTAAAGCCTTTGAGGTTTCAGCTGAAATTGGAGAGGCGCCATGAGTGCTCAGGAGCGCCTCAACAATATGACCCAGGCCCAGGCCTTGGGGTTAGGGGCGATTGCTGCAGTGCTCTATTATTTTATAATGTTTGATGGAGGGAGCCGGCAGAAGATTGCTGTCCAAGGGCAGAGGAGTCAGCTGGAGCAGCTAAGGCAAGACCTTTTGGCTGAGGAGGAGCGCCTCAGAGAGGGCTTGGCCTATCAGCAGACGGTGGAAGAATTGGGCCGTCAGTATGAGGCGCTCACCGAGGCCCTGCCTGAAAGCTTAACGGCGGCAGAGCTTATGCGTTTCATCTCCAACGAGGCCACCGCTGCCGGTTTAAGTATCTCTCGCATCTCCGAGGGGACTCGGGTGGAAGCGGCCGAGACTCACGAAGCCATCCCCATCACTGTGGATTTAAGGGGGAGCTTTGCCCAGATACTCACTTTTTTAGCCAATTTGACTCACTTGAATTTGGTGACCTCGGTGGGTGATGTGAGTTTGGCGGGCTCCAGCCTAACTCCCGGAGAGCCAGTGCAAGTGAGCCTTAGGGCAGTGATTATGGGCTATAGAATCTTGCCTCGACCGAAACGGGAAACTGTAGCAGAGCACAGGGAGGGCTGGTGATGAGAGGGTGGCTCTCCAGCTTAGCTTATTTGGGCGTGGGTCTGACTGCCATTGCCCTTAGCCTTGTTCTCACTCTGGCCTTTGGTCCCGCTTCTCTCTCTGAGGACTTTGGTGAGGATAGGCGCGGAGAGGAGCAGGCTCAGGAGGTTGAATGGGGCGGAGGTGAGGATGAAGATTATCCTGAGGAGGATTATGATTTCTGGGAGCCTCCTCCCCCGCCCATGCCGCCTCCACCACCACCACCGCCGCCGCCTCCTCCCTCTCCTGAAGGAGCTGCTCCTTCAGCGGCCCCAGGCTCTCGGCCCTCTGGCTCAGCTCAGCCCCTGGATGTGGAGGTTTTTTTACAGAGGTTCAACTATTCGTCGGAGGGGCGAAGAGATCCATTTCAGCCCTATGAGGAACTTCAATTGAGCGTCAGTGGCGAGGTTCTGGGCCCTCTTTTGCCTTTGCAGCGTTTTGATTTGGATCAATTGAAGTTAGTGGGTATCATTTGGGATGTGGCCGATCCAAAGGCCATGTTTTTGGACCCCGGTGCCAATGTGCACCTAGTGGGTAAGGATGATCGAATCGGCCGCAACAATGGATATATTGCGGTGATTCGAGAGGGTGAGGTGGTTGTGATTGAGGCGACTCAGGGGACAGACGATATACTCTACTCCAGTCGAGTGCTTCGTCTCGGCCGCTAAAAATTAAATAACCAGTGGATCAAGGATGATGCCATGACGAAAAAACTATTAAAGCTCCTTCTAGTCAGCCCTCTTGTGATGCTGATTTCCTGTGCCTCTGTAGACACCCGTGATGAAGATGATCTGCTCTATTTTGACTTTGATGCCGGTGAGGTTTCACTGGAGGAGGAGATCTTTGCAGACCTGGACCAGGACTTCGCAGGAGGCGAGGGCTTTCTGGATGCGGAGCCTTTGGGTTTCGATGACCTGGCTTTTGAGGGAGCTCCAGAGGAGGATATTGGGTTTGACGACTTTGGCTTCGACGACTTTGGAGCTGATGATGACTTTGACTTTG
>SKLV01000023.1 GCA_007121385.1 Bdellovibrionales bacterium | reverse complement strand
GGAGGAAATATTGTTGTTGGGAGTTCCCAGGCGAAAAACAGAAAAGAGGAGAATCTGTAAAGGGCTTGTACGGGCTCCCACCACCAAATCTGTCTGGGCCACACTGCCCATAAAACTGGCCTGAGCGGCCTGGTGGATTCTCTCAACTCCTAAAACTAAAAGCACACTGAGGGCCACAGCCACCACAGTTAAAAAGGCCGAGAGCCTTCGGTTCCACAGACTTTTTACCGCCAAAAGCCCCAACCATCTCATGGAGTCACCTCTTTTTGAAAGTCGCCCATCTGCAAACTGCGACTAAAGAAAGAAGCCAAAGAGGGGTCATGACTGACGAAGAGAACCGCCGCTGAACAGCGTTGAGACTCGCTCAGTAAAAGGCGAATAAACATCTCTTTGGTGTCGCTGTCCAAAGCCGAAGTGGGCTCGTCGGCAATGACCAAACTGGGTTCGCCAATCAGGGCCCGAGCGCAGGCCACCCTCTGCTGTTGACCAACACTGAGTTCATCAGCTCGGCGCTTGGCGATTCCAGGCTCATTGAGAGCCAGGGAGTCTAAAAGCCGTTCCACCTCTTCCCCCAAAGAGCGCTGCTCTGTGGCTCGCTTCAGCCGAGCCGCAGAAAACCGACAGGGCAGAGAAATATTCTCGGCCACCGTCAAAAAGGGAATTAGATTGAACATCTGAAAGACAAAGCCCATTTGGTCAGACCTTAGGGCATCTTTTTGCGAAGAACTCAGGGATGAATAAGAACGGCCCTCAAACTCAATCTCCCCTTGAGTGGGAGGCAAGACTCCTCCGATGAGATTGAGCAAAGTGGATTTACCGCTCCCACTGGGGCCGCGCAAAAACACCCTCTCCCCTCTTTTTAGACTGAACTCAGGGATGTGAAAGAGGTCTCGGCTCTGCCTTGGCCAACGAAAGCTGACCTGCTTGAGAGATAAGAGCTCCTGAACCGAGGACTCACCCCGAGACCTCACTGAAACTTTAAAGTCCGACATTTGCACAAGGTATTGATTTTACAGGCCCTAGGTCAAGCAGAACCAAGTGTGGCAAAAGGCCTTGCCGCCTATGGAGAAATGGGGCACAAACAAGAAGTCCCAGCTCAATTTGGTTGAAAGAGGTCCCCGGGTGCTTAAGTTCGTAAAATTATTTCATCAACAAGGTCAAACTGGGAATCTGTCGCAGACCGTGAACCATTTGCGTCGCTGGGATCTCACCGGCCTGAGTCTGTCGGCCCTCTGCCTGATTCACTGCCTAGGAGCCCCCTTGGCTATGGCCAGCTTGCCGGCTCTCGCCATGACCACTAGCGAAAGTCTCATTCACTGGCTATTGGCTTTTGTGCTTTTGGCCGTGGCGGGCTGGGCCTTTTATCGAGGCTATAGGGTCCATGGGCAAAAAAAGGTCCCCTTTTGGGGAAGCTTAGGCCTGGCTTTGCTTTTTTTAGCTCTCTTTGCCCCAGAGCACTCTCACCTACTCGGCCACAGTCACGGAGTTCTCACTTGGGAAACCGGCTTCTCTGTGCTGGGCAGCTTAATTCTTGTGTCTGCCCATCTCCAGAACATGAAGCTTTGTCGCCACAGCTGCTGCTGCCCGTCTACCTCTCTGGCTTCTGGGGCAAAATCAGATCTGCGGCCAGGGGTCTGTGGTCCGACAGATCCCTCCACTCAGAGTCTGAGATCACCTCAGCTTGGCTAACTTCAAAGCCCCTAATATAAATTCGATCTAAGGATAAAAGTGGCCACCAGCTGGGAAAGGTCTTGGCACACTGCCCATGGCAGAGAGAGTAAGCCTCTCTCAGTCCCAGCTCTCTTTCGAAGTCCTCACAGAGGTTCTTGAGCCAGTCGTTGAAATCTCCAGCCAAAATCAGTGGTTCATCGGCGGCAATGTTCTGTTTGACTCGACGAATAATCTGCTGCACCTGCTTTTGTCGTCCCTTTTCAGTCAAATCCAGATGAACACAGAGCACATGAAATCGGCTCTTCCAGTCGGGCAAGCCCACTTCAGCGTGAAGGAGCCCTCGCTTCTCGTAGCGGTTGGTGCTGATATCAATATTCTCCCAACGGATGATGGGGTAGCGACTGAGCAGAGCATTGCCGTGGTTGTTGCTGGTGTAAACGGCATTTTTGCCATAGGCGAAGTGGGTCCAAATGGTGTCGGCCAAATACTCTAGCTGGGATGAGGTCTCCATTTCCCCCAAAGAGTCCTGCTCCTCCTTGGGGTGATGACCCAAAATCTCCTGCAAGAGAACCAGATCGGCCTTGGTGCTGCGAATGGCCTGGCGCATTTCGGCCAAGACATACTTTCGCCGATGCAGAGGAAAGCCCTTATGAATATTGTAGGTTAAAACTTTAAGCTTTAAATCCATCGCTGAAATAAGAAAAACACCACTTTAGCAAAAATAACCTCAAACATGGAGCGAGAGTTTAAGTCCTCTTTGGTCACCTGGTGGGACTGATTGATGTCCAAGACAAAGCGATCCGCCAAGACCTGAAGCGACTCCTCTTGGCTCACCTTAACATCAACCTCCAAATCCAACAAGAAACTGCGCTGATTCATGTTGGATGAGCCCACCCAGGCCTCATCATCGATAATCAGACTCTTGGCATGAAGCAGTTGGGCCCAGTACACATAGACTTTAATGCCACTGTCCAAAAGCTTAGCCAAAATCAAGAGATGAACCCAATACATAATTCTCACATCGGGCTGGTAAGGCAAAAGCACTCTCACATCCACACCCCGACGGGCGGCCAAAGAAAGAGCGGCCAAGAGCCGTAAGGGCGGGGCGAAGTAGGCGCTGGTGACCCAAACTCGGCTTTGAGCTTCCTGAACTCCCTCCACCCAGCGATTCATCTTCTTGCGCCGCAGAGAGCGGGGGTGGTTGAGGACCACAAGCTCGGACTCCAGCTCTGAGCGTCGCCATTTAAGAATCTTTAAGCTCATATCTGAAGAGGGGGAAAATGCCCTGCGCCAGTTGAGCTCAAAGGACAGGACCATCTTGTCCACCTCAGCCCCCTGAACCTGAAGTCCCGTCTCCCGCCACTCCACCATATGTTCGGCTACATTCATGCTGCCCACAAAGGCTCTATTGTCATCAATAACAAACATCTTTTTATGATTGCGCCGATTGACTCTTCGCCAGAGCTCAAAAGTCTGCGACAGACGAAAGGTTTGCGGCCAAAAGAAACGGGAAAAGGGCCAGGGAACGGGATGAAACACCCGAGCTTTAAGACCGCGAGCTTGCACCTCTGTCAGCCAGTCCGTGGTGATCCAAGAGGAGCTGCCAATTCCATCCACAATGACCCGGACATCCACTCCCCGCTGAGAAGCGGAGATCAAAGCCTCAATCATCTGTCGACCAAAACCGTAGGGATCAAAAATATAGAGCTCAACAAAAACTCGAGACTGAGCCTCATCGATGGCCTTCAGCACATCGGCAAAAAAGGAGGGTGTGTCGAAATAAAGCTGTTCCTTTTCCCACTGAGCCATTGACCTCTATTAGAAGTCAGCTTCTAGGCCGCTTCAAGTGAGTTTTTATGCCTTGGGCGATTCCCCTTAATAGGACCAGGTCCAATTCATACGATAGCGTCTGTCGGTCTTTTTCACTTCCGCAGGGGGCCAGTTGTCATGCACCACATCCAAACTCAGTCGCAGCCCCAAGCGGGGAGTGAGAGGCCAATTCAGACTGCTTTCCCAAAACAGATGAAAGTCCTTTAAGCGATCCACTTGAGGCTGAAAATAGACTGTGGTGGAGAAGGAAAGGGGTGACTGAGGTCTCTGATAGAGAAGGGACAGGTAGCTGTTGATCCGCACCATCTCCTCTCTTTCAGCTAAGTTGAGCCCTTTGGGGTCTAAATCCTCCCGCGAGTAAAAGGCTCCGAGCCCCATATAGGAGCTCAGACCACTGTCCCTATGAGAGGGCCAAAGCGGCCATCTCAATCCTCCTCCAGCCAAGCCCCTAAAGCGCAGTCGCTTAAATTCATCTTTCTGACCCTGAGTGAAGGCCTCCCAGGCCAAGTTGGGGGAAATGTCCTGCACATGGCGCAAATGAACAAAGAGCCGATTGGCATTTCGCACAGAAAAGCTCTCCCCATAGCCCCCACTGAGGATAAAGATATTGTAGCTTCCCTGGCGCGCCCACAAGCTGGTGTTACTGAAGTCGGCAGAAAATTTATCCACATTGCCAGAGGAGGAATCCAATCGGGCCTCCAGTCGACCCGCAAATCCCTCCCCATCCTCGGAGGCCAATAAAGACTCCATAGCCCGAAGTCTCAAGCTTTCAATATTGACAATGGTGCTGGCAAAGAGCCCATCCATCCAAAGTCCCAGGATACACATAACTGCGGTCCTGACAGAAATCGCTTTGTATAGCCTTCGCTTTAAGACTCGTCTGAGCACGGCACCACCTCCTCAAAGGGGAGCTAGTGTGCCCTGATGATTTTCGTCCCTCAAGACACAGTGAAGCGCAATGGGAAAGGAAAAAATAGCTGATGGGTCCGAGTCGCGGACAGAGGCTATCCGGTCTTAGGCTCGGCCCCGCCCAAAAAGAGGGGCTGGAGCTGGCCCTTGACTTTGCATTGAGAAGGTCAATATGACTTCTCCAAATAGCCCTCTGAAAATTTACTCCCTCTTTCAAGCCCAACCCAGACAATTACAAAGAGTCCTGGTGGAGGCCTCACTGAGTCCAGGACTCCCCGCAGTTCACATTATGGGGCTGCCCGATCAGGCGATTCGCGAAAGCATTTTGCGAGTGAAGTCGGCTCTCAGGGCTCAGGGCTACAAGTGGCCGCGCACCCAACAGCTCTTGATCAACCTGCGTCCCGCCTTTGTGCGAAAAAAGTCGACAGGACTGGATTTGGCTCTGGCCCTGGCTATTTTAAAAGCCACTGGCCAGCTTAAACTCCCCCCAGAACTCCAGATCGGGGGAGAACTTTTGGCCTACGGCGAGCTGAGCCTCACAGGAGACTGCTCCGCCCCTGCTGATCTCAATCTACTGGCTCTGCAGCCGGAAATTTTGAGCACCCCCCTCCTGACTGGCCAAGGGGCCCCGCCGAGCTTCACCTTCCCCCATTTCTGGGTGGAAAGCCTGTCTCAGTTAAAGCACCTGAAAGCCTCAAAGGCCGAAGAGGACTCTCTGCACAGCCAGAAGCTCACCCCCCCACCTCTTCCCGATCTCCACTTTCCTCTAGAGGCCCTGGAACTTCTCAAGGTCCTGGCCACAGGGGAGCACCACTGCCTTTTAGCCGGCGCCATGGGCAGTGGGAAGACCACTCTGGCCGAGGCCCTTTGGCCCCTGTTGCGCCCTCCTGGCCCCGTGATTCAGGGTGAGCTCTCTGCCCTTGGCCTTGACTGGCGCCCTCTGGCCAGCCCCCATCACAGCACCACCCCCTTGGCCCTGATTGGGGGCGGCTCACCCATCTTTCCCGGAGTGATTGCCCAAGCCCATCAAGGGCTATTGATCCTGGATGAGTTTTTGGAGTTTCACCCCCGCATTCAAGAGGCCTTGAGGGAGCCCTTAGAGACCGGTCAGATCTGCATTTCCCGCCGTGGGGAAAGCCAGAGCTTTCCCTCACGTTTTATGCTTTTGGCCACCACCAACCTCTGCCCCTGTGGACAGCTGACCCCGGGGCAAAACCTGGCCTGTTCTTACAGCCTGCAGCGCTGTCGATCCTACTTCCAGCGCCTCAGCGGCCCCATCCTGGATCGCTTTGATATCCTGGCTTTTTCCTCCCACTGGCTTCGAGCCCCAAAGCACGGGGAGAACTCCCACCTTCCCTTGAGTCATATCCTGGAAGAGCTTGATCTCGCTCGGCAAATTCAGGACCAAAGGGGACAGCAAGAGAGGCCCAACTCCCGCCTAGAGCTGAGCGAGCTGAGGGAGCTGACTGATCCCTTGACCTATTCTGAACTCCTTCCTGAAGTGGGGGGGCTCTCTCAAAGACGACTTCGAGCCCTGCTTCGGGTGGCTCGAAGTGGGGCAGATTTAGATCAATCACCCCTGATCTTGGGGCCTCATATTGAAAAGGCCCTCCCCTGGACTCTACACAACTTCACCCAACTGCGTCAGCTATTTGCCTAGAGGCGCCGCCTTGACAAGGCCCAAGGCCCTCATTACTCTGCTCTTCGCCTTTGGCAGAGCTTCCGTTTTAGGGGTGGTGTGGCCGAGTGGCTAGGCAGCGGCCTGCAAAGCCGTGTACGGCGGTTCGAGTCCGCCCACCACCTCCAATTGGTGCCAGGCCGTGTTTGGATATGCAGGCCGTCGAAAGGGACTCATGTCACCCAGGCCATCTTCAATCAAAAAACATAGACTCAGGATCAAAATCCACAATCACCCGATCCCCTTCACTCGGAGTGGCCGCCCCATGAAAAAGAATGGAATTGGCCGCTTCACTGTAAGTCCATCCATTTTGGGCATCATTGGGAACAAGAGCCCCATTGACCATCACAGTGATAGACTCAATCAAGGGCTTGCGTTCAAGGAAGAACTGGGAGCTGAGCATGGCAATATTGGCCCCGATTTCTGCCATACTGGGACCAAAATTATCTTGGCAGAGCTCTCCCAGAATTCCCTGTGTCTGCTCAACCAGCCCCATAATGCGAGCCATAGTTCTGGGCCCCTGACAGGGTGTTGAGATCTGAGTCATTGCCGATACACTGTAACGAGCAGTGGCCCCACTGCTTTGGGTGAGATTGTCCAGAAAATCCCGATAAACACTGACGGGGTCTAAGGTGGACGCATTGTACCTGCCACTCACATTGCATCCCACACAGCGTTCATTGCCACTAAAGTCGTCCTCATTATCGACAATGACAACAGCGAGGTAGGCGTCCGGTCGCAAGAACCCATCATTGATGGGACGGGTGCTCTGGAGGCCTTGGCGAAAGCTGGAGAAGGCTCGACCATCCTGCCCTGAGGTATTTTTCGCAGGCTTAGCATTGATGGCGAAGTCTTCAAAAATGTTGGGATCATCTGGGGTGAGCACGTGGTTGCCTGAAGAAAGGCTGCCATTGGAGTCATTGAAGTCGGCCAGGCTCTCATCTTGAGGATTATAGCCATTGAGAGTGGGGTCGGCCATATAGGCGGATGTGGTGACCACAGCCACTCTAAAATCAAAGCCCTTTTCTATAAATAAGCTCATAAATGTACTAAAGCTGGCCACCAGTTTGGCTTGGTGAGAAGACATACTCGGCTCATCACTGATGACAAACAGGATATCAAGCTTATTACTGAACACCGTGCTCTGCTCAAAGACCTCTGTTCTCGGCAAAACACTGTAGGAAGGGGTGTGAGATCCACAGCCGGGAAGAAACAGGACTCCGCATAAAGCCGCACTGAGACTGTTCTTTACTATTCGAGACGTCAATGTATGCTCCCTTGGTTTTGGGCCCTGAGGGCTCCAGTTATTTCAAAGAGTAGGGGCATACATGCGAAAACGAGAAATCACTCTTTAAACTGCTCTTATCCTACCACTCTGAATAACTCCCTCAAAAAAAATATCTGTTTCTGCCTCAATCGTAGTCAAAAAAGCTCGAATCTGTCTCAGCAGAAGATTTTCAGTTTTTACCTTGTCTTACCTTGAGACGATCAGCTGGTTTTTTGGGGCTACAAAAAAACAATATTGGACGACTCATCATTAGACTCCTAAAATAAAGTTAATAGATAGTCTTATTTATTGAGGGGGATGGACTGATGACTTTTAGGCTTTTTTCGAATCGCTATGGACTTTTCGCCGTTTTGGCTGTGGCTGCAATAATGGGCTTTCAGAACTGCGGGGAACCCTTTCAGTTGGAAAGTTCAACGAACTTTTCACAGACAGATCCTGACTCACAGTCAGAGGACAGCCTGACTCCTGGCGACCCAACTGACCCTGAGGTACCCATGCCCGAAAATGGAGAAAGTGAACCTCAGCTGAGCGTTCAGGTCTTCTCATCTCCCACTGCATCCACAGATTGCTCTCGCCCCACGGCCAACTTTGCCTACCTGATACAAAATGCCTCTTTGGACCTCTTAGCCTGTTGGGCCTACACTTTGGTCATGCCCGGATTTCCCCGCGATAACGAAACCTATGTCTGTGATGAAGAAGATAAATTTGTGGCCCTTAAAGACCTGGAAGAGTGGGCCTACGATGCGGAGACCATGCAGTGGAGTCTAGCCCAAAACCTCAGGAACCACCCTAATGTGGTCCCTGGAGATTATACCCTAATGATTCGTGAGCCTTCAGGCCCAGTGGTGAGCAGCGAAGTCTTAGTGATTCGCCGAAACGATGCGGAGAACTGCTCTCAATAGTTGAACAGAGTCCCACTGCGACTGTCATTGGGGTGCGCCTGATCGGACACACCTGTACGATGGGTCCAGCGCTGGTCGCGAGGAGCGAGCCTTCTTGCTTCTCTTTCAACGGCGCGACAGGTGACCTGGTCTTCACCTACTCTCTCTCGCTGACTGGGTCCGTAGCCCCACTGCCCTAGTTGGGCGGGAGCAGAAGACCCCACAAAAAAGAGCTCATCGTTGATTTCTGCGGAGTACAATTCAATCTGAATATGCCTGTCCAATTCTTCCGAATAGAACTCACATTCCAAATCAAAGGCTAAGGCTGAACCGGCCGCCATTGCGAATGCGACTAAGCTGCTTAACAAAAAAGACTTAAATACCATCATAAAAACACCTCACTAGCTGTTTTATACCACAATAATTAATTTCTTGAGAGGGGGGCTGGGACACTAGAAAAAATTTACAAAAACTGTCAAGAATTTAGAGCCTAAGACCTGCAAACAGCTGTAGAGCGTACACATTGGTGCTCACACCGACTGAGTTCAGGCGCGAGTGAGTGTCATCAGCCACAGCCAGAAAGCCTGTAAAATAGCGCTCTCCTGCATAGCCCCCGGACAGAAACACATCAATTTTGTAGGCCTCGCGCCACTCACTGAGCATCTGTTGACCCACCTGATAGGTTCTCTGCTGAACCCCCAGACCAAACATCCCCGAGAGAGACAAAAACCATTTGCGCTGAGGATGAACAAAGCTGTAGCCGTAGCCCGCCTTAAAGGACAGAGTGCGAAAAAGACCCGCCCTGAGTTCGGCATCTTCGCCAAATAAGTTATGTAGAGGGACTGGAATGATAAATTGAGGATGATCCCAGAGAGTTTCGGCATACACCAAACCCAATAGATAACTGCCCCCACTGAACTCCTGTCGCACTGTTTGATCCAGGGCCGACATGAGCGAAAACTTTTCCGGCGAGAGAATGTAAGTCAAATTGCTACTGGCCTGACGGATTTTAAGATCTGAGGCAAAATAGTACTGCCCCTGGGAAGTCAGACCTAGGTCTCCTGAGTTCTCTATGTAAAAACCTCTATACTCCATTAAGTTCAGCTGCAGATGAAAAGAGTCATACGCGAATGAGAAGCGCCAATCCTCATAGGTCGTGGGCCCGCGGATCTCCTCATCCTCTTGGGGAATGCGAAAAGAAAACCGCACACCAAAGACATCCCTATAGTTGATGTAAAAGCCCAAAAGACTTCTGGTATTGGGCTGAAAAGCCAACTCAGTCTCAAGATCAGAGAGCGCCTGAACTCGATATACATAGCCCGGCACTTCAACAAAGATTTTTGGGGTCCAATCCACCCCAGGAAAGCGATTGATCTCAGACCTAAGATCGGGAGACCAGATTGCACCAAATAAAATGATCCAAAGCCACTTCACAGCTAGGATCCTCCCTTGACCTAAGAAAAGGCCCAGAGGGCCCGAGGGGACTCCTGCTCACGAGTGGCTAACTCTCCGCCCAACTCAATGTGACGATAGCTTTCCGGAGACTCCAGAATTCTGCGCACCAACTGATTCATCAAATCGTGTCCGGCCTTGTGAAGGACGATATGCCCCATCAAGGGCATTCCTAAAGTGACTAGGTCCCCAAGAGCATCCAGCATCTTGTGCCGCACAAACTCGTCAGAAAAACGCAGTCCCTCCGGATTGAGGATTTCTTCCGAGTCCAAGACAACAGCATTTTCCAAACTCCCTCCCCGAGCCAGCCCTCGAGCCCTCAGAGCTTCCACATCTTTTAAGAATCCAAAAGTTCGAGCTCGAGCCAGCTCTCGAGAAAAGGAGGCCTCATTGATATCCAAATCCAAGCTTTGTCGTCCCACTTTGGGGTGAGAAAATTCAATGGTACAAGTCAGCCTCAGTCCATTATAAGGCACTACATAAGCATGTTTTTCCTCATCCCCACAATAGATGGGCTGGGTGATAAAGGCATATTTTCTAGGCTGCTCCTGATCCGCGACTCCCGCCTCTAGGAGGGCGGACAGAAAAGGCTGGGCACTGCCATCGCCAATGGGAATCTCAGGCCCATTCAACTCAATAAACAAGTTGTCTATGCGCAAAGCTGCAAGGGCTGAAAGACAGTGTTCCACCGTGGAGACCGAAAAGGACTGTCCCCCTAAGGTGGTGGCCAAGGCAGTGGCCGTCACTAAATCCGCCCGCGCCGAAAGAGCGGGGCTTCCTGGAAGGTCACGACGGACAAAATAAATTCCTGTATTTTCCGGGGCAGGGCAAAAGGTGAGCTCTGCCGGCTCCCCCGTGTGCAGCCCCAGCCCTTGGACTCGGGCTCTTCGACGAATGGTGCGCTGTAAAAACATCGACTGACTCTCCTCTAACTTCTCAATACAACAATAATGCCAAAAGAAAACCACCTCCAGCACAAGGTCCAGAAACCTCTTTAAATCTCTGATAAAACGAGGAAATTACCTTCAGAAAGAGTTATCGGTCTGCGCTGAGGAGCGTTAGAGCTGTTGTATTAAGCCCACGAGCTGTTGTCAATGCGGCACAGGCTTTTATCATTAACCTATGGGGAGACCAAAAAAGCAGCTCCGACTCTGCCTTCTTATCAGCCCTTTTCTCAGCCTTTGGCTGGGAAGCTGTGTCCACTCAAATTCCAGTGATTTTTCTGACCTTTACTCCGAGGAGCGTTTTTTGCTGCCCGAGGCCGACTTGAATCAAAGCCAAGCTGAAGGAGCCGCCTACACCGGAGATGGAATGCTCTTTCGCAGACCTATACCCCGACGCAACACCCGAGTCCCCGATGTAGACTTTTACTTCAAACACTGCACTCTTTCAGAGCGCCAAAGCCACTACTCCAAGACCTCTTACACTTGCTTTGAGCCCCACTGATCCCTTTGCTTTTCCAGGTGTTGACGGGACAAATCCGTGACCACCCGACCTCGCGGTGTCTTTTGCAATAGGCCCTCTTGAATCAAAAAAGGCTCATAGACTTCCTCTAAAGTATCGGCCTCCTCACTGAGGGCTGCTGCTAAAGTGTCAATCCCCACAGGACCACCGGCAAATTTGTCCAGAATTAAATTGAGAATTCGCCGATCCATCGGATCCAAACCCAGTTGATCCACTTCTAACTGATCAAGAGCATAGCGAGCCATCTCCTCGTCAATCACCCCTCTGCCTTTCACCTGAGCATAGTCACGCACTCTTTTTAGCAGCCGGTTGGCCACTCGAGGGGTGCCGCGACAGCGACGAGCAATTTCCCTGGACCCCGCCTCATCCAACTCCACATTGAGTAACTGGGCCGAGCGAGAGAGGATTTGATCCAGAGCCTGCCGGTCGTAAAAGGACAGCCTCTCAAGGATACCAAAGCGGTCGCGAAAGGGAGCTTTTAAGAGGCCCGCTCTGGTTGTCGCCCCCACTAAAGTAAAGGGGGACAGTTGAAAGCGCATACTTCTCGCACCCATACCCTCACCGGTGACGATATCAATAAAAAAATCCTCCATGGCGCTGTAAAGGTATTCCTCCACATCTCGACTCAGCCGGTGAATTTCATCAATAAACAAAACGGAATGGGGGCGCAAGCTAGTGAGAATAGCCGCCAGATCCCCCTTGCGGTGGAGAGCCGGACCCGATGTACTCTTAAAAGGTACGTCCAGAGAGTTGGCGATAATATGGGACAAAGTGGTCTTCCCCAACCCAGGAGGCCCACAGAGTAGAACATGATCCATAGACTCACCACGCTGCTTGGCTGCAGCAACAAAGACTTTGAGCTTCTCTTTCACTTTATCCTGCCCAGGAAACTCCGCAAAGGACTTAGGCCTCAAGGCGACTTCAAGGTTGAGTTCCTGAGGCTCTGGATCCCCGCTGATCAACCGCGGAGAAGGTTGGGCTTTGCCTTGATCTCTTTCCAACTCGGACACTCTTATCTCTCCTTTTGTTTCGACAGCCCTACACTTGCTGAGTCAAAGACTTTAAACCTTCACGAACTCCTGTCTGCAAATCAAAGTCCGGATCCATGACCTCCACCACCTTTTCCACCTCAGGCAGTCGGAAACCCAAGTTGACCAAGGCGGAGACGATGTCTTTCCTGGCCGGAAAAAAGCTCTGGGCCAAGCGGGCCTCCCCGTTCTCGCCCTGAGTGGCAGAGACCAACTTGCCTTTGAGAGAGAGAATCATCTGCTCGGCGGTTTTTTTACCCACCTTGGGCAATTGGGCCAAGGCCTTTGCATCAGCAGCCTCAATCATCTGAATTAGCCTCTCTAGAGGAGTGGCCGAAAGAATATGAATGGCCATCTTAGGGCCCACTCCATTGACTTTAATCAAAGATAAAAAAACTTGGCGCTCCAAAGGTTTGGAAAAACCAAACAGCTGAATGGCATCCTCACGCACATGAGTGTAAACCCAGATCTGGGCTTCGTCCAAAGCCTCTACCTCTTTGAGAGTATTTTCCGAGCAGGTGAGCCAATAGCCCACTCCCTGCACATCCAAGGTGAGATTTTCAGCCTCCACAGAAAAAACCCGACCCCGCAAAAAACCAATCATAAGTCCACTCCCATGGCCTTCAGCCTCTGCCCATTCTCCACCCAACGGCTATGGCTCAAGGCCAAAGCCAAGGCATCAGAAGCATCTTGAGACATGGGCTGAGGCAATCGCAAGATGTGACAGACCAATCTCTGCACCTGTTCTTTATCCGCTGCCCCTGAGCCAGTAATGACTTTTTTCACTGAGCGTGGAGCATATTCAAAAATTTCGCTCTGCTGAGCCCAAGCCAATTGCAGAGCCAGCCCACGCATATGCCCCAGCTTAAAGGCAGAGTCTGCATTTTTTCCCAAAAATATTTTCTCCACGACTGTGGCTCTTGGCTGATACCGCAAAAATACTTCCCTCAGGCCCTGATAAATCAAGTGAAGTCGATGGGCAAAGTCCGCCTGAGCGGGGACCTCAATCACCCCATGATCCAGGTGGACCCAATCTCCATGCTTCTCCTCCAACAAACCAAACCCGGTTCGACGACTGCCCGGGTCCACCCCCAAAATCACTGCCACCACAATCCCCCTTCACTTGGGTTCAAGGATTTATTTAACTACTTTCTACAAGGCACTTCAAGGTCCCATTGAATTTCTCAAAGAGGGGTGCAAAGATCTGGAGATGAGCGAAATTCACCCTGAACTCATAGAAAAATATCAACTGATGCTGGAAAAAGATCCCAAGGCCAAAGTCTTTGCCCCTTTGGCTGAAGCTTATCGAAAAATGGGGCTGAAAAAGGAAGCCCTGACACTCTGTCGAAGCGGAGTCCAGCACAACCCTCATTTTGCAGGAGGACGCGTTGCGCTAGCCAAACTGCTGCTCGAAGAACAACACTTTGAGGAGGCCGCTCAAGAACTGCATAGGGCCACTGAACTCTCGCCAGAAAATATCTTGGCCCAAAGCCTTTTGGCGGACACCTGCTTAAAGCTGCGCCGCCCCAAGGAGGCCCTGAAAGCTTATAAGATGGTGCTCCTGCTCAACCCCCAAAGTGATAAGGCCCAAAAAGCTGTCCAAAAATTGGAGAGCCTAACAGCAGACGAATTTGACGAGGAGCTTTTTGCCATGAAGCCTCTGACCCAGGCCTTTTCCGAAGCCCTGGGAATTCAGAGAGGTGGAGCTTCAACAGGGGCTTCACCCTCTGCTCAAGACGAGGCCCCACAACTTCGCCCACTGGGCCTTGACGAGATGGAGCGAAAGGAGCGCAAAGACTTAGAACGCCTCCTCTCCCTTGCCGATGCCTATGTGGTTCGCAATGACATGGAAAAAGCTCTTGAGGCTCTGCAAGAGCTGCAGCGCCTTTATGGTCTTCGTCCAGAAGTCAAAAAACGCCTCCAGCTGATCCATCAGCGTCAAGATCGAGAGACAGAGGAAGTGGCGCAAACAGAGCCCCCTCCTCTCAGTCGCCCGGAGAGCTTGCGTAAAAAGCGAGTGGAGTATTTACAGAGAGTCCTGCGTCGACTGCAAAACATGAGCTGACAAAGGCTCTGAAATCCAATATAAATCAGGCTTTTGGAGGCGAGGATATGCATGCAACCAGTGACTTTAAAAAGGGTTTAAAACTTCTCATTGATGGAGAGCCCTACACCATAGTGGACTTTCAGCATGTGAAGCCAGGAAAAGGCAACCAGTTCACCCGCACCAAACTCAAAAACCTCATTACCGGCAGCAACTTAGAGCGGACTTTTAAGTCTGGGGAAAAGTTTGGGGTTCCCGATGTGGTCTACAAAGATATGGGCTTTCTCTACAAAGATGACAATGGCTTTAACTTCATGGACCAAACTTCTTTTGAACAACTCTCTCTCAGCGAGGAGCTTTTGGGGGAGGATGCTAATTTCTTAGTGGAGAACATGGAGGTCAAAGTCTGCCTTTTTAACGATAGGGCAGTGGGAATTGAGCTCCCCAAGTCGGTGGTCCTGAAAGTGGCTCAGACTGACCCTGGATTTAAGGGAAATACAGTGAGTAACACCTTCAAACCCGCCACGATGGAGACGGGTTATGTGGTGCAGGTGCCCCTGCACATTAATGAAGGTGACCTTTTGAAGATCAACACCACCGACGGCACTTACGTCGAGCGAGTCAGCCAGAAGTAGTTTGTCGCATCAGGTCAGGCCTCGCCGTAACTCAACTTCCCTAGAATAATTAAAGGGATGGGTTTTGCTTAGGAGAGGGCCTTGAAGGCAGAAGAGACAAGCTACATTTCGGAACCGGCGGCAGACAATGGAACTTTGGCTGAAATCAAAATCCGTCAGCTGTTGCTTGAAGGTCATTCCCCATCCGAGGCCGTGGCCCATCTTTCAGATCTTATGCTGAGAGAAGATCTGCCTGAGGTGGAATTGAAGGCTCTAGTAAATTTTTTCTACAACTCTGGACATTATCAAGCGGCCTTAAAAGGGCTACTCAACTCGCTGCGGGAACTCAAGATCCCCTATTGGCCCCTTTTGGCTGAGCTTGTGGCTATGGCTCCCAAAAGAGTGACCAAGGACCTGATCAAAGCCACGCTTAAGGGGGCTCAAAAACAAGATCGCTCAGCACAGTTGGTAATGAGCCGCGCCCTTGATTCTTATGAGCCTAAACTCTTACAGCTCCGCAAAGAAGCTCTTCAGGAAAGACAACGACGCCATCTGGATCGCATTCAGGACCTTAAGGACCGCTTACAGTTTTTTCGCAGTCAGCAGCTAATGAGCGAAGAGCGGAAGACCCTGACTCTACTGCGGCAGATCCATCCCGCAGACTCAGAGCTTCAAGAGGCTGAGTCCGACTTTGAAGATCGTTGGGCGCGAGAAGTTTTATCCCGTGGTCCCTTTACTGACCCTCATCTCACAGAGGCTGAGAGCTCAAGACTGCAAGCTGATGTTCTTTCAGAAGAGGAGGAGGCTTTGGCCAAGCTGCTGGCTGAAGAAGTCCTCTCACTCACACAAAACCACCCTGAGCAAGTTTACAATTTCGCTCTGTTTTTGTGGTTTATTAGACTTCCCAAGGAGACTCTATCCGTGCTGGACCAAGCCCAGGAAGCCTCGGCTTCTGTGGACTGGTTAAAACTAGAGTGTCTCTTGGAAAGCCACCGATATGTGGATGCTTTGGAATGGATTCGTCAGCTGCAAGTGAATTATGCTGAAGACCCCGAAACTGCTTTTGCCTCCTCCTATGCCAGAGCTAAAGCCCTTTGGGGTCTTAAGCAAGGAGCACAAGCCATTGAAGTTTTGGAGAGCATTGTTCGCATTCGGCCCCACTACCGAGCGGCCCACTCCCTCCTGAAATCCTGGTCCGAGGAAAAGGTCGTATGAAGACTTTAAGGAGTTGGCGTGGCTTTATTATTTTTTCCCTGATCTTTTTTGGTCTGTTCTTTCTGATCGGCTTTTTTTCCAAATACCACTGGCCTCGTATCAAAGCCTGGGCTCTGATCGAAATTGAATCCTACAGCCAAGCCCATCTTCCAGTCAGAGTGTGGCCTCAGGACCTTGAGTTGGCTGCATTTCCTCCCCGTATTATTTTTCGCGATATCCAGATTCTCCCCAAGGAAGAGATCAGTGAATTCTTAGCTCCAGCAAAGATCGATGAGGTGGAAGTCTCTCTCAGTCTCTGGGGGCTACTGACAGGACAGTTGCGCATTGGCGCCCTGAAGCTGAGTCGCCCCAAAGTCTCTTTGGCCCTGCCAGAAACCCCTGAAACTGCCGAGCCAAGAGCCCCCCCTTCATTGGATTTGGAAGAGATTTTAAAGCTTCCCATAGACAGCCTGATTGTTGAGCAGGCGGAGCTCATGATCTACACTCAGCCTCAGCATCTGGCACTGCGCACTCAGGATTTTTCCTTTTCCATAGACAACCGCGGACGCCTCATGGTCCTTTTCGTTGAGGCTCCCGACCTGACTCTTCTCCAAATCGGGTCCCCGCTCTACGCTAAACTCTCTGCAGAGGCACGTATCTTACTGGACAGTCGGGAGATTCGCGTTCCGGCCTTCAAAATCCAGAGAGATGAAAGCTATGCGGTGGGTTTCGGCAGAACTGACTTTGACTGGAAATCTCTGAGTTGGAGTCGTCCTGAACTGCGCCTGCGCAGTCACCTGGACTTGGCGGAGTTTCGACACTGGATGGATCTCATTCAATATGAGCCTCTGCCACCAGAAATGAGTGGCCTGCTACAGATGGACCTCACTCTCATATCTCAAGACAAAGCCTGGCCAGAGATCTCCTATGAACTGACTTCTCAGGGGCTAAAAATTGACCGCTTTGAGGTGGGACAAGTGAACTCTCAAGGGCAATTGGCCGATGGAGAACTGACCGCAACCTCTGTAGCCATTGAAAATTCGGCTGGACGAATGAGAGTGGAAAACTTCAAACTCAACTGGGAGGAAAAAATCACCACCTCTGGCTTAGTCCAAGTGGAGTCTCTCGAGCTGCGACGTCTACTCAATTCTCTGGGCGTCGGAGATGCTCCATTAAGATTACCTCTCACGGGTCAAGCTCCCTGTGAGGGCGAGATTCACCCTCAACTTCAACTCACTTGCAGGGGTCAAGTACAGTCAGATGGCTTCATTCTCTTCCAAGACAACAGTTTGGAGGGGCTCTTTGTTCAGGCCGATCAAATTCGGGCCGATGGACAAGTGCAAATTTTTGCTGATCGAGTCTCCTACTCTGCTGAAGCTTATTTAGGTGAAAACTCTCGGGGCCGAAGTTCTGGAGAAGTGATTTACGATAAGGGCTTCAATGTGGACTTCGAGGGAGACCTCCTCGATTTCAGTGAAGTGCAGCACTTAGTGGGTCTCAAGCTGGAGGGCCAAGCGAAAGTGAAGGGCTCCGCAGAGGGAGACAGTCGAAGAGCCACCACAAGAATGAATATTGAGGCTGAGAATTTCTGGTTGGAAGACTACGGCTTGGGAGACCTATCTTTGGAGCTGCGCTATGCCCAAGGCAATCTCAACTTTCGAAACATTCAGGGCCTCTTCAGAACTTCCCGTTATAGCGGTCACATGACCCTCAACCTTCGCCAACAGCAGCTTTTTTTAGATGCTCAATCTCCCTTTCTCGACCTGGAAGATTTACGCCAGGTTTTTTCCCGCCAGTATCTTGTTCCTGTGAGAGCGATGGGCACTGGCTCGGCCTCTTTGCGAGCTTGGGGCCCTTTGCAGTTTTCCGAATTGAACTATGAGCTCAATAGCACATTTTTTCGCGGGGCGATTGCCGAGGAGAACTTTGATGAGCTCTTTTTCAATGTGACTGCCGAAAATGGTCGGGCCCGAACAGAACGAGTTCAAGTGGTTCGCGGCAACAGCTTGGTGAACGTGGTGGGCTCCCTTCACCCTGCTAGCGATATGGAACTCTCTATCACCGGTCGCAATTTGCGCCTTGAAGAGTTTGATCTCGTCTCCCGATTAGGCCTCAACCTGCTCGGACAGTTGGACTTCCAGGCCGACCTAAGCGGAGAAGTCTTAGACCCCTCTATCTCTTTCTCTGGACAGTTTAGTCGACTGACCATGGCGGACCGAGCTGTTGAGGACTCTCAACTCCAATTTCGCCTCACTCCCAATTGGGTTCAGGGAAATGCCCAGCTTCTCGGCGAGGTCATTCAAGCCGAGTTCACTCTTCCTTTAAAGGATGATGCTCCCTTTCACCTGAATTTAAATACTCAGGAGTGGGACATCACTCATCTCTTCTCTATGTTCGCCACCCGAGAGGACCGACGAGATTTTCAGACCCGATTAACCGGAGCCGTTCAACTCTCTGCTGCAGAAGGAGGGCTTTGGAAATCCACAGGATCAATCCAGCTCAGAGAGTTTGAGTTGCGCCGGGGCCCCAATCAGATTCGCTCCCTCACCCCTCTTGAGGTGAGAGTGAACCAGGGGTTGATCCAGCCTTTCACCTACAGTCTTGAAGGGCCAAACAGTGTCCTCAATCTGAGCACTGAGGCCTCCCACCGGGAAAATTTACGGGCTAATCTCAATGGTCGAATAGACTTAGGACTGCTAGCTTTTCTGACCCCTTTTCTTGAAGATCTGCGCGGGGATCTGTCCATCTCTGTATCCTCCAGTGGTCCTATTGATGACATTCAGCTCCTGGGCTCCGCCTATTTAGAAAATGGGACTCTTCGTTTAAATGAATTCCCTCACCCCTTTGAAAACTTGAGAGCCGACCTCCTGTTCAGTCAGAAAAATATTCTTATTAATGCATTGAGATCTCAATTGGCAGGGGGCCAATTGACGGGGGATGGACGGATTGAAATTCGAGGTCTTACTGAAGTTCCCATCAATATCAAGGGCCGTTTCCAAAACGTAAACTTGAACTTCCCTGAAAATATTCGGACCCGAGGATCAGGCCAGGTCACCATGACTGGAGATTGGTTTCCCTACACTCTGGGTATTAACTACAGAGTCACCAGTGGAGAGTTTACCCAAGAGCTCATGGGAACTGGAGGTGGACCCGCCACAGCCCTGATATCTCCCCATCTTCCGGATTTTTTGATTCAAGATCGATTTGACCCCATTGTCCTAGACCTTAACATCCAGCTGGTGAACCCCATTCGAATTCGCAACTCTATGGTGGACTCCTTGATTGGAGGCCAGCTTCAAGTCAAAGGCTCTCCAGAGGCTCCCCTGCTCACAGGGAGCCTGAACCCTCTGGCTGGCGGCCAACTGATTTTCCGCGACAATACTTTTGATATCATCACTGGCTTTGTGAATTACCAAAGCAGTCCTCCGGAGACCCCCCAGATTTACCTCACCGCTCAGGCCCGCATCACTGAGTCCATTCAAGTGACCGAAGCCCAACGCCCACAAGAGTATGAAATCAGTCTACTTATCCAAGGCAAGGCTCCTGATCTAGAAATCCGCCTCTCTAGTCAGCCTCCCCTGACCGAACCGGAGATTGTTTCCCTTCTGGCTTTGGGACTCATATCCCCGGACAGCATGGAGCAGGGGGCACTTGGGCAGCCTTCACTACAAATTGGATCGGCCATATTACAGCGACCTCTCAGTCGCGAGCTTCGCGATCGTCTTGGCGTGGATGTCCAGGTGACCTCAACCATTGTGGACAATGCTTCCGTTCCAAAGGTGACTGTGGGCAAGCAATGGACACCACGCTGGGGCAGCACAGCCAGTCGGACTATCGAAAAAAATCCCACCCAAAATGTCACTTTAGAGTATAAGGTGAATCGAAATCTCTCTGTGGTGGGCAGTTGGGAAGGTCGAGAGGAAGCAGCTGGCCTTCAGCAGGAAAGAACCACTGTCCCCAACCGGCTTGGACTGGACCTGGAATACAAGGTGGAGTTTAGGTGATTCTAAAGATTCTATTGCTTCTTGTTTTAATGACGGGACCAGGGGTCCGAGGACAGGCTCAAAACCTATCTTCCCCTCAATCCAGATCACTGGAATCTGCCTCTGTCCCTGTGGAGGGGGTTTCCTCACAGCACATTCAAAATATTTTCTCACAAAGACCTGACCTCTTTGTGTCGGATCTTCAACCACCTCAGGCCGACCAGTGGATTCGTCTACTCATGGAAACTGGAGACTTTGAACAGGTCTCCGCCATCCGAGACTCGCGAGGGCAACTGAAGATTCAGGCTCGAGCTTTGCGAAGAATCTCACTCATCAGCTTCTCCGGCAATAGACTTTTCTCCGAGAGAGAACTCAGGGAGATGGTTGGACTCAGCCCCAATGAGCGCTTCTCAAGAAGCCGGGTGGTAGAGGCCGCAGAGCGAATTAAAGAGGAGTATGGTGAACGAGGTTTTTTTGGTGCTCAGATTGAGGCTGATTTTAAAAGTCCCGAGGAAAATCTTTTAGAAGTGCATTTCAACATAGAAGAGGGTCAGCCCTGTGTGGTCAAGAGCATACGCATACAGGGAGAGAACTCGGGTTTAAACAGTCGTATTCAGCGCCGTGTTCAACGCTATATAGGTCGAGTCTACACCCGAAGCTTGCTCGAAGATATGCAGGCTCGGGTGGAGTCTTACCTCAATGAAAACCGCTATTTGCGGGCTCGATGGCGGGGTCCCGAAACAGAGTACAATGAGGAGATGACTGAAGCTCACCTGGTTTTTCAACTGGATCACCCCTTTCGCTACGAGATCCTTTTTTCAGGGAATGAGCACTTATCTCGATTTGCCGTCTATAGAATTCTCGATTTAAGGAATTTCGATTCTAATGTGGCTGACCCCGGCAGTACGATGGCAGACCTTCTCCGACGCCATTACCTCGCCGAAGGCTTCCCCAACATTCGAGTGGATGTCGAAGAGACCGACAGCCCTGATGAGTTTGTTCGCCGGGTGAATTTGCGAATCAACGAAGGGGCTCGAGTCCGTATACGAGAGATTGAAGTGACCGGCCGCCTTTCACGGCCCGCCAGCTATTACGCCCAGTTCTTAAGGCGCAATAGCTCGCCACTGATCCGCAGAGGCTTTTATAACCGACAAGACATGGAGGTCGGCTATCGCAATTTGATTAGCGAACTCCGCAGCCAGGGTTATTTACGGGCGCGAATTCAGTCAGCCCGGCTGGAGTATCTTGATGACCTCAGAACCACAGCTCAAATTATTGTCCTTCTTGACGAAGGACCCTTGACTCAGGTGCGACGAATCGAGTTTGTTGGAGCAGAAGCTTTTAGTCCCCTGGACCTCAGTGAGGCCATTGTCCTGCAGACCAATCAGGCTTTCGTGCTTAGTGAGCTTGAACAGAGCCTGGAGCAACTCAAGGACTTTTACCACAGACAGGGTTTTTTGGAGATGCGCATTCTCAACGAAACAGAAGGCCTTGTGGAGTACAATGAAAGGGGAACTCAAGCTGATGTTCAGTTCCGTATTTTGGAGGGCCCACAGATTCGAGTGCAATCCGTTCAGGTGGAGGGGAACAGTTTCACTCAATCTCGAGTCGTGACTCGGGAGATCGCTATCCGAGAGGGAGATATTTTAACTCCAGATAAGATTGAAGAATCTGTCAGTCGTCTCAACCGCATGGGCATCTTTTCTCGGGTAGACATCTCGACTCTCGAGGAAGGGACCTCTATTGCCGATCGAACAGTCGTTGTCCACGTGGGTGAGCGCAACCCCGGACTCTTTCGGCTAGGCGGTGGATTTGTCAGTGACAGTGATCTGCAAGAAGGAGACCTCATCCTACGAGGCTTCACTGGAATTAGCTACACCAATTTGTTTGGCAGAGCCCGCGCTGTCTCAGCTCGAGTGCAACTGCAACAGAACATCACCAAGATCAACTACCTCGAGTCCGAAGTGAATTTGGGATATATGGAGCCTTTTCTATTCGGGGGTCGGACCCGCGGGCGAATTAGCCTCACTCGCTCTGAGTTTGTTTTTCCGTTTATTGAAAATGAGCTCGCCACAATCAATGTGAGCAATCGACTGGATTTGCTGCTAGAGAGGGATTTAAGTCGCCATGTAAAACTCACCTGGACCCTATGGAGCCTAGACTCACGTAGTGAGTTTGAGCGCTATGGGCGCTGCTTAGATCCCAATGGGCTCAACTGCGGCAGACAGGAGCAGCAAATTGTCACCATGGGGCCAACTCTTGATTTGGACTACCGAGACAATCCTTTTTTGCCGACTCAAGGCTCCTACACTCGCTTTGATGTGGACTACTCCTCACCACAAATCGGCAGCTCAGATCTGATTCACTTTATTCGCGGTGAGGCGACTTTTACTCGCTACTTCCCCTTCTTTTTTTCCGGATGGGTTTTTGCCAATTCCCTTCGCGGGGGTTATGTGGCCAACTTATCCCGAGACGAGGGCAGTGGGGTGCCCGTCAGTCAGGCCTTCTTTCTGGGGGGCTTAAGCAGCATCCGTGGCTTTGGGGGCAGTAACGAGCGGGAGCGCATTCCCCCCAACTATGAATTGCCCTTTCAGCGCACCAGCCAACTGCTCATCTCCAGAGATAGCCATTATGGTCTGTTTCGCAGTGAAATGCGCTTTCCCTTTTTTGCCGAGCATGGAGGGGTGGTTTTTTATGACGGAGGCTTTGTCCAGGTGACTGGCTTTAATTTTTCTCGTCCTTTTCGGCAGGCGGTCGGCTTTGGCTACCGCTATAACACACCCATGGGTCCAGTGGCCTTAGATTTGGCCTTTAAGATCAATCCTATTCGCGATCAGGAGAGAGGTATTTTTGAAGACCCCTTCCGCATCCACTTCTCCATCGGAACTTTTTGAAGCCCACTACCGGGAACTTCTGGGCCCGAGGTGGGAGACGCTAAGAGACGCTTTGCTGGAACCCGAAATCAAGTTCCCCATGTCCAACCCCTGGGCCCGAGAACTCCCGGCGGTCAGCGACGCCCTCCTCGATCACTACCTTTTAGATCCAGCCTCTCTTTGGCCCGCCAAAGCCCTTGAAGTCCAGCCCGGTGAACAAGTGGCAGATCTCTGTGCCGCCCCCGGAGGAAAGAGCCTGGCCCTGCTTTTTGATCTGGTCGAGAGGTTTGGCTTATCGGCCATCACCGATTTTCGCCTGCTGTGTAGCGATCAGTCTCTGGCCCGCATCAAGCGCCTCAAGAGTGTACTCAGAACCTACCTCCCCCCTGAAGTTTTGGACCGGGTGGAAGTCTTTCACCGAGACGCCAGTCGTTGGGGTCTTTATGAGTCCGATGTCTATGACCGAGTCTTGGTCGATGCTCCCTGCTCCGGAGAACGCCACCTTTTACAGCAGCCCAAAGAGCTCAAAAAGTGGTCCAAAGCCCGCTCTCGACATCTGACTCAGCGTCAGGTGGCCTTGCTCTGCTCCGCCCTGCAAATTCTAAAACCTGGAGGACGGCTGGTCTACTCCACCTGCACAGTCTCTCCCCTAGAGAACGACTCCGTTATCGAGCAATTTCAAAAAAAACGCCGCGGCCGCTTCAAAGTACTTCAGAGTCTTTCTGCTCCACCTCTTGGTCCTTTGAGCTCTGGGGCTTTTCCTTCAGAGGCATCGGCTTCTGATTCTTTCATCACCCAGACTTCGCCGCCCCATCCTCCGGTCAAACCCACCCGCTCGGCAGAACAAACCCGCTGGGGCTGGCAAATCTGGCCAGATCACTGTCAGGGTGCGGGGCCCATTTACTTCTGTGTCATGGAAAAGGAATAAGGCCCTCCTTTCGCGCAGGCCTCTCCTTTCGAGTAGGCCTAGTCCAAAACCCCAAAAAGGTCATAACGCTGCGTTAAACCTCTTAAATAATAGCTCCAAAATGGAACTGGACTCCGGATTGTTACCAATTCGCCGTAAACTATAGGGAAGGGAGAGCTTACTGAATGATTAAACACCTTAGATGTCTCACCTCCTTACCCATGGCCACTCCTATTGTGGCTGTATCACTGCTTTTGATGGCCAGTCCCCAGGCCGCATGGGCTCAACTCATGATGCCTCGGGTGATCTATGGGGAAGATGAAAGGATGGACCTTTACGAGGTGGACTCCTTTGAAGTGCTCAACTTGGCCCGCTCCACCGTCGCCCTGGTGGATCAAAGCCGGATGGATGTTCTCGACCTAAGTCCAATGAGCTTTGGCCTTAAAGGGACTAACTTTGGCGAGGGTTATAAACTCTGCGAACAAGAGCGCTTTCGTGAACAGACGATTACAGCTCGCTGCTCGGGCTTTCTGGTGGCCCCTGACCTGATTGTCACCGCCGGGCACTGCATGATGGCTCAGGATGACTGCCAAAACACTCAATTTGTCTTTGACCTGGCTCTCCAGCAAAAGGGGCAAGAGCCCCAATCTCTGAATCAGAACCAGGTCTATCACTGCGCTCAAGTGGTCACTCTGCAGCTGGATACCGAGGGGACAGACTTTGCCGTAGTTCGACTGGATCGGCCCGTGCTGGATCGCAAACCTCTTCCTTTACGCCGTCAAAGCCAAGCTCAAGTGGGTGAGCCTCTTATGATCATTGGGAACCCCTTAGGCCTGCCCACAAAAGTGGCCCCTGGCGGTTCCGTCCGCGAGACTCAAAAAAACAAGCCCTATTTTGTGGCCAATTTGGATTCTTTTGGTGGCAACTCCGGCTCTCCGGTGATCAGTGAGATCACCGGAAAAGTAGCGGGGGTCCTTGTCCGCGGGGAGGTCGACTTTGAGAGACAGGGCGACTGCCGCATCTCCAAACGCTGCGCCCTCAACGACTGCCGCGGCGAAGATGTGATTCATATTGAGCGCATCCTGCCCTTCCTCAATTAAACCGCGATCTCAACCGCAAGCGCAATATGAATCACATCTTCACCGATGATCTCCTCACTCCCATCAAATTGAATGCATCAGTTTCTCGTCCGTTTTTCTTCAGTTTTACTTCTTGCCAAATTTACATTTTTGACATAGCTTCTGTTTATATTAATTTTGTGTTGAACTCACCAATACGACATTTTTTCTGACTGGCTGAACCCAGTCAGAAATGTCTGACTTTACATAAACGCTTACTGATTTAAGACAGGGACCCATTTGAGAAAATCGCAACAGCTGCAGTTTGAGATCTTCAAATCCATCAACACCATCGGTAAGGGCTTTGGCGGGGCTGGTCTTAAGGGAAACCCCAAGGAGAAGAGGCCTTTCTCCTCTAAGCACTTGATTCATGTGATCTTGAAGTCCTCAAAGGCCAAGGGAGCCAATTCTTTTTTGGCTCCCAGAAATGCCAAAAGAGTCCATCAAGCCGTGCGCTCTATGGGTCGCAAGACCGGAGTGGAGATTCGTGACTATGTCAATGTGGGCAATCACCTTCACCTCTTGATCAAAAGCCACCATCGCCTCTGTGTGACTCGTTTTTTAAGAGCTATTGCCGGATTGATTCCCCGCCTCGTTCTGGGGTGTGAAAAAGGCCGCCCTCTTGGAGAGGCTTTTTGGGATGGAAGACCCTACAGCAAAATCTTAGCTGGAGGCTTACGGCCCCTTAAAGTGATTAAAAGTTATTTCGCCAAAAACCGCCGCCAAGGTTTTTGGAGCCCTGACAAAAAGGCCTCATGGCCTATGCATGGGTTTAGCCAAAGGGTGCCCGATGGATAGGAGCAAAAAATCTAATTTAAAAAATATCCAATCAGGGTAGCTGGTAGCCCTCGAGCAGTCGGGAGATCATCACCAAGTCGAGGATGTATTCATCGCAAAGGGGCATCTCCGCAATGGCTTCAGCCTGCATGGGAGTCAATTCTCTATGTTTGGAGTCCATATTGGCAAGGGTGGTGCCATAGGCTCTCAACTCCATCTGCCGCTGAGCGATGGTCAAGGGCTCGGCCTGAGCTCCGGTACATTGAAGCCGGGTGTTGACCATCAGCTGACGTAAACTGGGGAGAACTCCCTCTCTCTTCACATCCGCCAGAGTGATCACTGTGTCGTTGTTGTCGGGAGCAATGAGCTGCAGTCGGTTGATGGAGGCCGAATTTGTTGGGTCTGCCGCCGGCCCCCGACCCATCCCCTTCTCTCCTTCGCCAAGCCAGCCCTGGTCAGCGGAGCGGGCACTGCGATGAAGAGCTGTGGCCCATGAAGAGGCCTCAGCCGAACTGCCCACAGCCCAACTCCCCGCCGAGACTGAAACAAAGTGGGGACTGGCCGCCCAGATCAGCAACAGGGCTTGAGCCAAGATCACGGGAAGGCCTCCCACCTGAAGCAGTTTGCTTTTCATCCAATCTTTTGAATTGTGCCCAGAAGACGACTGGCCACCAGATGCTTTATTGCTCCTAAGAGCTCTGATAAAAGCTTTCATAGTATATCTCCCTTAACTTTTTAGCTTCCTTCATCATCACAGGCTTCCCAGCTGGTCGCAGCCAGCCAGTCGACCCAAACGACATCGCTGCTGCAATATCGCCGAGTGACGATTCAGAAGGTTTGGACTTTGACGAGGAGATACATCCTGGACATTTTCAATTGTGGCTCCCGTACTTTGGATTGAAACTCCCACCGGAGTTCCGCCGGGCACTTCACTGGAGCCGCCTGAGATAGCGCCTCCTCCACGAGAACCATCGCCTCTGCTGCCACTCTCGTCCTGACCTCCATTTGCGTCAGGCTGAGGCCTCAAAGCTATGGAGTGGTTGTGAGGATCGCTAAACATAGGATCGGTGGGGCAGCGATCTCGCCCCTGAGCCATCCACTCCTGGGTGTTGTGTTGCAAACAGGCTGCGGGGTTGTTTTGGCAAGTGGGGCTTTGCTGCAATATGTGGTTCACGCAGGTCGGGCAGTCCTCTCTTCCGGGGGCACTACAGTAGCGGTGCGCACCCATCCAGCGACAGTAGCTGCTGCCCACTCCGTTGCCCTCACCACTGGACACCACTCCCTGACCGGGATCTGTACCATCCCCAAAACCGCAATAGATATTCGTGAACTTCTGACAGTCCTCTCCATCCGCATCTTTGTAACAGAGTATTGAGAAGTGACCATCACATTGGGGGTTCTCATAGGCTCCCGCCGCCCAACAGTCGGCCTGCTTAAAGCCACCGCCCTTGTCATCTTCTTCATCTTCACCATCGCCACCTTTACCATCGCCGCCTTTGCCACCGCCGCCTTTACCACCGCCGCCTTTACCACCGCCGCCTTTACCACCGCTGGTCAACAGATGATAGCCTCCGACAGCTAAGCCTCCAGCGATGATGGCTGTTTTATTTCTCTGCCAAAAACTCTTATCCTCTTGAGGCTGTTCAGCTCCAGCTGGGCTCCCGCCAGCTTGAATGGATCTCACCACTTGGTCGGACCCCATAGCCCCAATCACAGCCTGCCCTGTAGCCACAGCAGCTTGGTTGGCTAAGGGCAAAAAAGTCT
>SKLV01000031.1 GCA_007121385.1 Bdellovibrionales bacterium | reverse complement strand
CCCAATAATCTTGGATGATAAACTCGTTGCATTTTGGCTTCCCCCTACACAGGAACTCGTAACTGCAAAGCCTGGACCAGACCAGACCTTTATAGAGCCCTTTAAAGTTGAATAAATCGTCCATAGGAGAAAGAGAGTTAAGAAGCTTTTCAGTTTTGGGAACATTTTAGGTGCCCGTCATATTTTTGCGTATCAGCGCGTCAATTTGGTTAAGTCGGCCTGCTTATAGGTTTTTTAAATTATTATGTTACAGGAAAATCAGGGGGCATTTTGGGGGCGCCCCTAACTGCCAGTGTCTGACGCGCTGATACGCAAAAATATGACGGGCACCTAATAGAGTTCGACGCGGTCGTTTTCACGAAACCCGGAGCCTGAGTGAACAATGGTAATGGATCCATCTTGACCAAAATAGCTAATGACCTCAACGGTTCCCTTGATACGACCAGGGGCACGGCCTATAAATAGCCCTGTGTCTGGATCAAAGACCTCTGGGCCCTCTTCAGTGATTTTGAGAATATCTCCAATCTCGAGCCCTGAAAGGCGGCCTGCATTAACAAATATCCGCTCTCCACTGATCATAGCCACTCGACCTTCCCAAGACAGTTTTTCCACGGCTCTAGTGATTGAGGGAATGGCCCGAAAAAAGGCTTCACGAACGGACCGCCTGGCCAACTGAGGGTCCTCAGACAGATGGCGATCGGTCTCTGCATATTGAGCCACTCGCGTGATGGCCGCGGTCACTTGGCTGGAATGCTGTTCATTCAGGAGCTCTCTCCCATTGCGGGCGGCAAAGAGGCGGACCTGAACTCGAGCTTCTACTTGAGCTCTCACTTGGCGGACAAGACCCACGGGGTCGCTCATTCGCCGGCTCTGCACTTCGACAATATGACCTTCGAGAACAGCAGCCACTCCAGCCTGACCGGCCGCCCTAGATATTTCAGCTAAATCATAGCGTCCGTCAGGCAACCGCAATTGTAAAAGATCCTGGCGCAAGTCTTCCGGCCGAACCAGGATAAATTGCCGAGTGCGCTCCAGCTCGGCAATGAGTCGCCGGCGAGCCTCTTCACCCACTCGTTGGCCTTTAAAAGAGTCGGGTTCCTGAAAGGGCAAAACCAAAAGTCTTTGGCGCAGGGACTCCTCTCCCACCGCTCGCGCCGCAAAAGGCACTTCGCGAACCTGAGGTCGGAATTCCTGGTTGGGACTCTGGGGAGGAGGCAATAGGCTGGCACAACCAAGCAGGCCGGCAAGAGCAACAAAGCTCACCCCCACTACCCCTAAAATTTTGAAAATCTCAGAAAGAGGCCCCCAGGCCTTGTGACTCCAAGTCATGCATTAAAGATTAGCAGAAGGATTTGGGATTGAGAATTCTCCTAAGGTCCAGGTCTTTTTTAGCCACGTCGGGGTCTAGCCTGCAAAACCAAGCCCTGGTCCCCCACCTCGACGACCTCCAACTGAAACTGAGGCAGATTCTGCTGGCGCAACACTTGAGCTAACTGCTCAGGGCTCAATGGAGTGTCTGCCTCAAAGGTGATTCGGTTAGGCTCAAAGCGCCTCTCTCTCATAGTTTTCAAGTCTCGCACTCGCCCCAGGAGGTTTTCCTTCAGGTTGGCTACGTCCTGAGGACTCATCGAGCCTAAAAAGGAGAGCTGAACGAGGTTAGCTCCAAAGGTTCCACTGCGCCAAGCCTCTCCAACCTGTTGAGTTAGATCTCTGTTCACGCCAGAGACCATCTCCTGAAGTCCCCGCTTCAGGATTTGGGGGAAGGGACCTGATTCAGTCTGAAAGCTTCGAACCACCTCAGCCACCAGCCGTGCATTGTTGGCATGCAGAGCTGAGATCCTAAAATCCACCTGGTAGGTTTCACTTCGCTCTCGCAAAGCTCTCACCACAATCTGCCCCCTTAAGACCAACTGACTGTTGTGAAAACGAGACAAAAATAAATAATCCTCAGTCGGAGGCTGATCCAAGCCCCGAAAGGCTTTTGGATTGGCTTCATACAATTTGCCACCCAGGGGGTCTAAGGCCAAAAAGCCAATGCTCCGCAACTGCTCCCTCAAGTCAGCATGAAAAACCCTTAGAACCTCAACAGCAAGGGTGTCCCTAGGTGCTGGCTCTTGGTTCCACCAGTGGAATGCCTCCCCCTGCACCCTGTCCACCACGGCCACCATGGGCAGCAAAGTGGCCGGCCCATCCATCCGATAAAGCAGCCCCTGTTCCAATAAGAGTGATTCAATATTGGCCCTGGAAATACGAATATCAATAGGCATCTCAAAACCCTGAGGGACAGCCCTCAAGGCCCCTGGACGAGTGAGGACCACATAGCGACTGGTATTGGGAAGAATTCTCTCCTCAATAACTCGACGCTGTTGTTGTAGGCGTTCCTCGCCCAAAATGTGCTCGATCATGGTCAAGGCTGCGTCTCGAGTGGCTTCACCAATCATCTCCTGGCGCGCTGCAGACCGGTCCCGCTGAGAGCTGGTCTTGGTGAAACTAAATTCCTCAAGCCCCTGTGCCCACAGGAGGCTCACAGGACCTAGGAGGACGATCAGACTGGCACTCAATACAATTATTGCGTTCTTAAAAATGAGCGACAAATCGAGACTCCTTTCGGACTGGAATCATAATTCTAGACTTTAAAAATACTATCAATCACTTTGCGGCGATATTTAAATATTTTCTCAACATCCCTTTTAACCCAAGGCCCTGCTGAGGCTCTGCCTATGAGTCCTAAGGGCAACTGGTAATGAACTCGGTCCGTAATCAGAGTTCCTCCCGCCAGTTCTTCAAACTCGTGGAGATGAAACCAATGTCGATAGGGGCCTTTGAGCTGCCGATCAGAGAACCTTCGAGGAGGGTCCCAATTTTCAATCGCTGATTGCCAACGAATGGGCAGACCCTTTAGCTTAAGCTTGTAATCTATACGGGTCCCCTCGCCCATCTCTGGGGTGTTTTTGCCCAGGACTTGAAAGTCGAGCCAAGGCGGGGTGATCTTTTGTAGATTGCCTTCGTCCCTATAGAATTCAAAGACCTCAGGTAAGGGGCGCGGCACCCACTGCTGAGTGAAGAGTTGTTCAAATCCCTCCTTGATATGATTCAACTCTTTGGCCACCGCCTGGAAAAAGCTAGGACTGGAGAACTCAAATCCCAGCTCCAGTAAACGCTGAGGCCTCACTCTCTGCGAACTCAGCAGCATTTGGCTCATCTCCCCCAAAGCCAACTTTAAAGCAGGAGCTGGAGCGGGAAAGAGAGCTGGTGCCCCCAAGTGATTGGCCAGCTGAGACGTCATCTGTGCATTGGTCAGGGGCTCTGGACCCACAGCATTGACCACCCCTTGAAAATCCTTATTTTCGAGAGACTCTCCAATGACTCGCACTAGATCCTCGACATGAATCAAGCTCATCCACTGGCGACCCGAACCCAGACGCCCTCCAAGCCCCTTGCGGAAAAGAGGGACCACCTTTCCTAAAAAGCCTTCTCCCTCTCCTAAAACCACTCCAATTCGCAGCTGAGTTAAGCGGCAGGTAGGAAAGACTTCGCTCACCTGAGAAGTGGCCTCTTCCCACTGTTGAGTGAGCTCGGCCAAAAAACCTTCCCCGAGAGACGAGGCTTCTGTTAACTCTTCATCCCCACGGTCACCATAAAACCCAATGGCCGAGGCGGCCACAAAGACTTTAGGCGCCACTTGAGCCCCCTGAAGTGAACTCAATAGATTTTGTGCCGACAGCACTCGAGAATCCCTGAGCTGCTGCTTACGTCGCGCAGTCCAGCGCCCCTCAGCCACTGACTCGCCGGCTAAATGAACAACGGCCTCTACTCCCTGCAGGGCCTGAGGGGGAACTGGCTCCCTGTCCCCGGCCCAGGCAAAACACTCAAGAGGAAAGGGACTCAACTCTTGAGTTCGCTCTGGCCGACGACTGAGCCCCACCACTTCATGTCCCGAGCGCACCAGGTGTAAGCCGAGTTTTTGACCAACAAAACCACTGATTCCAGTGACTAAAACCTTCATTTTCAAACTCCCTTTTTTGCCCTGCGACCTTCAACAGCTTTCTTGTAGGCCGCCAAAGCTCGATTGCGAGCCATGGTGTGTTCCACAATGGGTTCTAAAGGCTTGGTTCTCCACTCCGGCACCCATTTCTGAATATACTCTCCCTGAGGATCAAATTTCTGCTGCTGAATCATCGGGTTAAAAACGCGGAAGTAGGGAGCGGCATCACAACCACAGCCAGCCGCCCACTGCCAATTGCCCACATTGCTGGCCAACTCAAAATCAAGTAGCTTCTGGGCGAAATAGCGCTCACCCCAGCGCCAATCAATCAGTAAATGCTTAGTCAGAAAGCTGGCCACCAACATTCTCACTCGATTGTGCATATAGCCAGTTTGATTGAGCTCCCTCATCCCTGCATCCACTAAGGGGTAGCCCGTCCGCCCTTCACACCAAGCTTTGAAGTGCTCTTCGCTATTCTCCCATTCAATGTCTGCATACTCAGGCCGAAAGGGATGGTCCACCGTGTGAGGGTGATACCAGAGGATCATCATAAAGAACTCCCGCCAGATCAGCTCATTCAGCCATGTTGGAGGAAAGTCAAGAGCCTTGGCAACCATCTTGCGCACAGAAACTGTTCCAAATCGCAAGTGAAGTCCCAGCCGACTAGTGCCCTCCACAGCCGGAAAATCCCTTCTCTCCTTATAGTGATCGAGAACTTCCTCAGAGACGCCCTGAGGAGGAAAATTTCTTCCTGATGGGGTAAAGCCCAAGTCCTCCAGACTTAAAAAACTCGCGGGGGCTTGAACCGGGAGGGTGTTTTCCAAGTGCTCTTCGCTGGGCCAATCCGCCAGAGCCTCCATCTGTTCAGCCTTAAGGTGAATTTTCCAGGCTTTGCTGTAGGGAGTGTAGACGGAGTAGGGCTGGCCATCACTCTTGACCACCTCATCCTTTGCAAAAATCACTTGATCTTTAAAAGGCAAAAATTCGATACCTTGATTTTGAGCCCACTGAGCTATGCTCTGATCCCTCTCTCTCGCATAAGGTTCGTAATCTTCATTACAGTAGATTCGCCGGACAACAAAATCTTTTCCCAGCTGCGCCATGACCTCCAGAGGCTTGGCATGTAATACCCTAAGCCCACTGCCAAACTCCTTTATCTGCTGATCTAAAATCTGCAGGTTATGATGAATAAACTCCACCCGGGCATCTTTGGGGTCAGGAAGATGGTCTAAAATATGGGGGTCGAAGATAAAAAGGGGGACAACAGGATAGGGCGAACGGAGGGCCTCATAGAGACCTCGATTGTCTGTGAGTCTTAGGTCTCGGCGAAACCAAAACAGGCTGACCTCAACCCCCGCTTCCTTGCTCATTCTTCAATGTCCTCTAAAAGTAGTAGCGAAGACCAATTCCTCCGCCAAACTCTCCTGTCAAGTTAGGAACCAGGCGTACACCGGGGACAATCTCCACAAAAAGCCCCAGAGGCACTTGCGGAATCATCCACTCTAAACCTAGGGGTACGCGAAAAACCAATCGCATATTGCGTCCCTCATTGTCTCGATTGCGAGGCTGTTCATCGGTGTAAACTCGCAAAAGCCCCCCAATCCCCAAATAAGGAACAAGACCAGGGGCGTCGATGTTCATTTCTCCAGGGACACGTGGAAAATGCCAGAGATGATCTCCATAAAAAGTGATGTGGCGGTTCATGTCATAACCTAAACCAAATTGATAGGCCTGCAGAGAGTTTTTCCAATATTTGGCGGTCAGGGCTGATGGCGAGCCCAAAACCACCCCTGCAGCCCATCGACCGGCCTCCCCATAGGCAAAGCTGGAGCCCTGACCCCAAGCTGGATAAGAGCTCATAAGACTGAGACCAAAAAATGAACCGACAAGAACTATTTTTAGTTTTGACATTATTGAAACTCCACCCACTTCTCACTGTTAAACAACTCTCTAGCTTGGGAAAAAAACTCTCCACAGAGTCGTACCCCCTGAGAGTCCTGCCCACTCAACTTTATATCCATATCTACTCTTTGAGCCAAATCGGGCAGCGTCAACTCAAAAGTCACTTGAGTCGACCCGGGATAGGTCTGCAGTATTCTTCTTAGCTCATCCAGACGGGCCTCAACACCTGGACTCAAATGGAAAGTGGCCTTCCGAAGCCCTTTTAAAACATCATCTAAAGGCTTCACCGATTCCACTAAAATTTTGACCCCCTGGTCATCTTTTTCCAAAGTTCCCGAAATCAAGAGCGGCCCTTCATCCTTTAGGACCATTTCGCACTGAGCAAAGGTGTCTGGAAAGACCACCAGCTCAATACTTCCTGTGAGATCCTCCCCCTGGGCAAAAGCCATCCGGGTTCCCTTTTTGGTGATGATTTCGCGAATGGAGCCCACAAGAGCCACCAGCTGTACCTTTGACTTTTTATCCAGCTCCGGAAGAGATTGCACTGTTCCACTGGCCCAACGACTCAATAGGGAGTCAATACCCTTTAGAGGGTGGTCACTTAAATAAAAGCCCAAAACCTCTTTTTCGTTAGCCAAGCTCAAGGCCCTACTCCAGGGCTCACATTCCTCCAGCTGAACCTGTTCCTGCTCTATACTCTCCTCCGAGAGAGCAAAAAGGCTCCCCTGGCCCATCTCCTCATCCTGGCGCAGTCTTCCCGCCCGATCCAAATATTTGCTATAGCCTTTCATCAACTGGGCCCGATGCACTCCAAAGCCATCCAAGGCTCCTGCCTTGATCAAACACTCAATGGTCTTTTTGTTCAGCTTTTTCATCTCAACTTGTGAGAAAAACTGGTCCAAACTCTCGAATTTCTTATTCGGTAAATTTTCCCGAGCCTGAACTATGCTCTCCACTGCTCCCTCTCCCACCCCTTTAATAGCCCCTAGAGAGAACAGAATTTTCTCCCCTTCCACACTGAACTTATAAAAAGAGTGGTTGATATGAGGAGGCAAAACTTCAAAGCCATTTTTTTGTGCATCCTTGACGTATTTGACCACCTTATCGGTGTCACTCATCTCCGTACTCAGAAGGGCCGCATAAAATTCAACAGGGTAGTAGCGCTTCAGCCAGGCCGTCTGTGCGGCCACGACACAATAGGCTGCCGCATGGCTTTTGTTAAAACCGTATTTGGCAAACTCGGCCATGGTATCAAAAAGTTCTCCAGCTTTAGATAAATCGTGACCATTCTCCTTAGCCCCAGCCAAAAAACGATCCTTTTGTTTGGCCATCACTTCAGGAATTTTTTTTCCCATGGCCCGACGAAGCATGTCGGCCTCACCCAGAGAGTAGTTGGCGATGCGTGAGGCAATCAGCTGCACCTGCTCCTGATAGACCACCACCCCATAGGTTTCACTCAAGATCTCTTCGAGCTGAGGGAACAAATACTCAACCTTAATTTCCCCATGCTTGCGCTGCAAATAGGAGGGAATCATATCCATGGGGCCAGGACGATAGAGGGCGTTGATGGCCACAATATCTTCAAAACAAGATGTCTTGGCTTTTTTAAGCAGGTCGGTGATTCCTTCCCCTTCAAACTGAAAAATACCCGCCGTATTGCCCTCTCGCATAATTTCGTAAATACCTGGGTCAGAGAGAGCAATCTCCTGCGTGCTTAATTTCTTAGCTCGATTGCGCGCCACTAAATCCAAGGCATCTTTAATGTGGGTCAGGGTTTTAAGCCCCAAAAAATCAAACTTAATCAGTCCGATCTTTTCCGCATGCTTCATATCGTACTGAACCACGTTCTCCCCATCGCTGCCTCGATAGAGGGGGGCATGATCCAGAATGCGACCGTCGGCGATCACCACTCCTGCGGCATGAATACCTGCATGGCGAACCAGGCCCTCAATCTTTTGGGCCAAGTCCATTAAAGTGGCGATCTTGGGATCGATATCCATCAGATCCTTAAGCCGAGGTTCAAGCTCAATCGCCTCGCTGAGGGTGATTCCCAGCTTTTCTGGGATCAACTTGGCCACCGCATCCACTTCAGAGTAGGTCATACCTAGCACCCGGCCTACGTCGCGAATAGCCGCTCGCGCCTGAAGCTTACCATAGGTAATGATTTGGGAGACGCTGTCCTCACCATACTTTCGCGTCACATAGTCAATCACCAGGTGACGCTTTTCCTGACAGAAGTCGATGTCAAAGTCGGGCATGCTGATCCGCTCAGGGTTGAGAAAGCGCTCAAAAATCAGGTTATAGGGAACGGGGTCGAGGTCGGTGATTTCAAGAGAGTAGGCCACCAGAGAGCCCGCTCCAGAGCCCCGACCAGGCCCCACAGGGATATCCTGCTCCTTAGCCCAGCGAATAAAATCCTGAACAATAAGAAAGTAGCCAGAAAATCCCATCCCATCGATAACCGACAGCTCGTACTCAAGTCGTTTCAGATAATCAGGCTTTTTGTCCTCGGCCACAGCCTCGCCTCGAGCCTCTGCCTCTGCAAAGCGCTTTTCCAAGCCGGCTTTGGCCACGGCCCCTATCTCCTCTTGAATGGAGCGCCCTCCCTGAGTGGGAAAGCTAGGCAAATGGTAGATGGGGCGCCCTTGGGAGTCCTCCAGCTGAAACTCCAGCTCACAGCGCTTGGCCACTTCCAGAGTGTTGGCTAAAGCCTCGGGACAGTCCTGGAAGAGAGCCTGCATCTGCTGGACCCCCTTAAAGTAGAACTGATCACTGCCCAAGCGATAGCGACTCTCGTCTTGAAGAGTTTTATTGGAGCCAATGCAGATCAACACCTCTTGCGCCAACTGATCTCCTGGCTCCACATAGTGAACATCATTGGCCGCCACTAGGGGCAGGGACAATCTTTGAGCCGACTCAATTAAAAAGGGGTTGATCTCATTCCAAGCTGATACCCCAGTTCGGTTCAACTCCAAATAAAAGCGCTCGGGAAAGATCTCTTGGAGCTGGCGAGCCTTAAGAAGGGCCTCCTCGGGTCCTCGATGAATAAAACTCCAGGGCACCTCACCCATCAGCCCACCGCTTAAAGCCAACAAACCTGAATTAAATTGCTCTAGGACTTCGTAATCCACCCGCGGCCGATAGTAAAAACCCTCCTTGTACCCTATGGTGCTAATACGACAGAGGTTGCGATAGCCCTCTAGGTTTTGCGCCAATAAAACCAGTCGACGATTGGGTACGTTCACAGCGTCACGGGACTCCCCCCGTTGATGTCGACTTTGAGGAGCTAAATAGACCTCCAAACCAATAATGGGTTGAAGTCCCATTTCACGGGCCGCAAAGTAAAACTCAACGGCGCCGAACATATTGCCATAGTCGGTGAGCGCCACAGCCGGCATAGCCTCGCTATGAGCTCTCTTGACAAGATCTTTAGGCCGACAAGTGGCCTCAAGAAGAGAGTATTGGGAGTGAACATGAAGGTGCACAAACGACATCAAAGCCCCTTATCCAAATCCCCTCTTACTCCCACTCTATGGTTCCGGGCGGCTTACTGGTCACATCGTAAACCACTCGGTTAATTCCCTCCACCTGATTGGTGATGCGATTGGAGAGCTTACGCAGGAACTCCGGGGGAAAATCAAACCAATCCGCAGTCATTCCATCCTGCGATGTCACTGCCCTTAAGGCCAGCACTTTTTCATAGGTTCGGGCATCTCCCTGAACTCCTACTGTGTGCACAGGAAGAAGAACGCAGAAAGCTTGCCAGATTTGATCGTAGAGACCACTTTTTTTAAGCTCCTCAACATAAATGGCATCGGCTTGACGCAGCATTTTAAGGTCCAACTCATTCACTGGCCCCAT
>SKLV01000086.1 GCA_007121385.1 Bdellovibrionales bacterium | reverse complement strand
TCTCAACTTCCTGACATTAAGCCGGCTATTAATATTACCAATCAAACACAGGCTGAAGCGGGAGAGGAAGGAAGGGGAGCTCTTGGTGCCCTGGCCTTAGAGCAGGCTGAAGCAGAAGCACTTCGGGAGAAAGTGAAGCATCTAAGCAAAAAAATTCTTGAGTTGACCGCCAAGGTGCCTAATGAAGTTGAAAATTTGGTTCGGGAATGGTGTCAGGCCGGGGAAGAGGGCATTGCGAATGTCGCCAATTTTGCTGAGGTGAGTGGAAAAATGCTCGGCCGCCTCCCCATCCCAACGGAGTTTAAAAAAGAGGTGACCCAGGCACTAAAAAGAATGGCTGAGTCAGACCTTAAAGAAAGACTGCAAAGTTTGGATCGAGTGTACTGGGATTTAGTGGCCGCTGTAAATTTGGGTAGTGATTCACTCCGCCAACCCTTCTCTTTCCTGGGGGCCGCAAGCTCCGATGCTGTTAATCAGGTTCTGATGGAAAACAATCTGAAACTGCAGACCATCGCTTCAGTTTATATGCCCGACAAAGCGAGGAGAAGTTATCTGTCCTCTTTGGATAAAGAGCGCAAAGTGCAGCTGCTGAATGAGGCGGCCAGCTTATCTCAAGTGGCTGAGGAGGAACTTGTGGCCATGGAGTCTCAGCTGTCCACTCACTTTAATCAAGGCGGAGATGGGCGCAATGTATCCCTTGCCGACACCCTCTCTAAACTGATTTCTGTTATGGGGCAAATTGAGTCTATCCAGATACTGAGAGATATTAAAGGACCTATGTTGGAGCGGTTTAGGCAGGCCCAGCCTCACTTGGCCTTTCTCTCCGATTGGGCCAATGAGCCCCTGAGGTTTTTGCTCTCTAAGGCCAGCAATGATGAGATCATGGCTTACTTGAGAGTGGCTCCAGACCTGACGGAGCGCTTTCTTGGCCTGGTTCCTCCTATGGTGGAGAGAATTTTGCGGGATGATCTGCAGGTGGCCGATTCTATGCGAGAGGGAGATAAAGAGGAGCTTTTACAATCCTTTTCTGCCCGCCTCAGCCAGCTGGTGGTCGCCGGAGAAATTGATCTGGAGAGTGTTTTTGCCGAGAGCCCCGGGGCAGGAGATGGAGGAGACTTTGGATCTCAGGCCGCTTAAGAGTTCATTGTGGATGATGGTTGGACTGCTCTCTTTGGGCCTGTTGGGTGCTGTGACTGGAGCTCCAGTTCAGGCATCCCCTTGGACGGTGGGATTTTTTGCGGGCTTCGGTGGTCAGGGAATCAAAAAAAATGTGGTTGTGGAAGATCAGGTTGTGACAACTGAGAGGAGTGAAGGCCCTTTAGTTTTGGGCCTGAGCCTGGAGCGGTTAGTGAATGAGCGGTGGGCTTTGGCGATCGAGCACCGTCGAGGCTGGAGAATTGCCCCACTGTCCTCAGGAGTGGGCTTTACCGGACTGTCCGGGCGCTGGTACTATTTGCGAGATGCCTCAACCCTGGTGAATGCGAATGCCACTAACTATGCTCTGCTAAGGACTTGGTCTCCCTATGTAGGGGGGGCTATGGGCTTTGCACAGGGGACGATAAAAAGGGAGAGGAATCCTGTGCCTTCCACCTCTTCATCTGGATTTTATGTTGGGATTAAGCTGGGTCTGGATTATCACTACAGGCGAGATCTTCTCTTGCGTCCGGAGATCAACTACTCACTCACTCCTTTAGGAACACCAGAGACTTCTGGTGAAATGAGTGAATTTTCCTTGGGCCTTACTCTGCAAATGCCAATCCCACTCTCATTCTAAAGCGAGATTTCGATGTTTATTTGATGGCTTCGCGGATGTAGGCCGAGCCAGTGTCCATCAGCCAGACGACCACAGCAATCACAATGATGATAGTGCCCACTTCAGCCCACATGGCCTGGCCCTGGTATTTGATCAGCATGGTCCCAATACCTCCTCCGCCCACCAGACCAATGATGGTGGCCATACGCACATTGATATCCCAGCGGTAGATGGTGAAGGCAATAAAGGGCAGGATGACCTGGGGGACGATGGCAAACCAGATGGTTTGGATAAAACCGGCCCCTGTGGCTTGAATGCCCTCAATGGGTCCGTCATTGACCCCCTCAACCAGCTCGGAATACTGTTTGGCCAGTGAAGCCACGGAGTGGAGCATTAAGGCCAGCATTCCGGCAAAGGGGCCAATCCCCACCCAAACCGAAAAGATAATGGCCCAAATCAGGGGTTCTACTGAGCGGACCACATTGAGTAAGGTGCGTAAGATTCCATAGATGGCGAAGGCCATTGGATGGCGCATAATATTTTTGGCGCAGACAAAACTCGTCATAAAGGCCACGGGGATGGCAATAACGGTGGCCATAAAGGCGATAAAAATGGTCTCAAAAATATTGAGAATGGCCTGAGGGAGAATATCAAAGTTGGGGTTGGCCAGGCCTTGAAATAGGCGCACAGCTCCGGCAAAGCCGTGCTCGTTAGTGAGCTCACAGAGACTAATTCCTGTGGCTTTGGCGCC
>SKLV01000114.1 GCA_007121385.1 Bdellovibrionales bacterium | reverse complement strand
CCCCTGCGCTGTGAAATTTGGTTTTTCTCTAGCCAGGCCTACACCGCTCGGCGCTGGGGGACAACAAAGCCCGTTTTGCATCATTTTTCAGATATGAAGGCCGTACCTATAAGAGCCTATGGCCAGTACACTATGGCTCTTAAAGACCCCAGACCATTTTATATGAATCTGATTGGAAGCCGCACCAGCTTTGATATCTCTGAGGCTGAGGAGTTTGTGCAAGGGCTTATCCTGGAGCTCTTCCCCCAGTCCCTGGGAATGGTCAAGAGTGTTGAGGAACTCAATCGGTCCCAAGACAAGGTGTCGCAAGATTTGAAGCAGCGAGTGAACCAAAGCCTTCGCTCCTATGGGTTGCAAATTTCTGATCTGCAGGTCATGTCCATGCTGCCCTCCGATGAAATCATCAAGGCCATGGACGCCAAGGCCGCCATGGACCTGATTGGCAACAAAAGGGACTACCTCCTATACCGAGCGGCCAATAGTCTAGGCGAAGCAGGGGCCGGGGCGGGGCAAAGTAATGATCCCCTGCAAATGATGATGGGTCTAATGTTGGGAAAAAGTCTGATCGGCGGACCTCAGGGGGACACCCAGCCCACCCCCATTCCCGTGCGCTCGGCGGCCGGGGCCTCCACCAATGAGACTGACCCAAGGGCTCCTCGGGAAAGGAGCCTCTCCCATCCCCGCTTCTGCCCATCCTGTGGAGAGCCATTGCCATGAGTTTTGATGTGATCTGTTCAAACTGCGGAGCGCCCTCAGGACCTTCGGTGGGAATTTGCCCCTTCTGCAAAAGCCCCTTTAGTGGGGGCGGATCCAAAATATCCGGGGAGGAAAGCCCTACACTTACTAAAATCAAAAAGTACTATGACGAAGGGCTGATCGAAAGGGCTCTCAATCTGGCTCGGACGGCGGAACGGGAAAAGCCCAAGCTTTTAACTCAAGCCAACTTTGTTCTCCTCTATGTGAAGATTCTCCTAGAAGTGGACGGGCCGACCAGCAAAATCAACAGCTTGCTATCTAAAGCGCTTTTAGACAACCCTTCGGACCCTCTGCTCATCGAGTATTTGGAAATCGCCGACGCTCGCTCCAAACTCTCCAATCAAGCCAATGATCCGGGAGAGCTGGAATTGGCCAATGTCATTCGCCGATCCCCTAAGAATGTTCACGCCCTATTCTTACTGGGCAGTCATTTGTTTTGGGTTGAAGGTGATACACAGAGGTCTCTAAAGTATTTAGAGGCCTGCCATCGGTGGCGGCCCAACTTCCTACGCGCCGCCGCCTGCCTGGCAGCAATTTACAAAAAGTTGGGCCTAGATAGCCAAGCCAGCCGGCTGTTCCGTCACTGCGCCAGCCTGGAGTCCAACAAAGAAATGAAAGCCTATTTTAAGAGTCTGACCTAATAAGGAATTCAATTAACCCTAAATTCTCTTTAAAACTTTCAATCCCCTGCTCTGAAGCAATCCAAAACTGGGAAACCAGAAAATCTTGATGAGCTTTAAAGAGATTATTAATCATATCCTTTTACCTCACTTTTGGCGTCCAGGAAAAACTCAGGTTAGCAGATCTCTTTTCATCCTACCTATATGATACAAAAGACGTTCAAAGCTGACGAATTCCCCTGGGTTAGCTCCAGCATAAAGCTGATTCCAATCTGCTTCTGAGGATTTAAGCCAATTCTCAATCACATTCAAACGCTGCAAGAGAACTCTTCTGACCTCACTATTCCGCTCAAGAACTTTTTCTAGACGAGCCGTTAGATAAAGAATTTCTTTATCTATTCTGTCTACCACCTCTGGATCTAGAGTTTGCCCAGATGAAACTCCATAATACGCCAATAGGGTGGAGTAAGTTTCCAACTCTCTGGGCACACCATTACGCAACATGTCCAGCAACCGCTGGATATCCCTATCCATACCTTGAGCCACTCTAAAAAGATGAGAGGGTGGAAAATATACTCGAACCAAGTCGCCCTCATCCCAACTTGAATGATGGACTACCAATGAGTAGGCTTTTTGAACCTGATCCATCAAATCACTCTGGTTGATCTGGTAATTATTAATGTCATGAACAAAAGCTCCCAGTTCTTCATAAAGATCAAGTCGCATATTCCAATCTTGGGTGCGCATCCTGTCTTCTCTTATCTCTAAGGGTAGAGAGCTAGAGCTATCATAGACGAGATTTCTAATTCCTTTTTCATTGAGACTGATTATTTCTGCTATCGTTGGAAAATAAACTATATTATGCAAACTAAGTCCTGTCTCTTCCTGTCGATCAAAAAGATCATTATTTTCAATCGACTGAAAATTGTGCTTATTCTCCACTATCCCACATCCCATTAAACTGAGAACCAATGTGGCCAATGCGATCTTAAAGGTGAAAAACTTTTTTTCTGAAGACAAATTCTTGTGCATGGCTTCCTCCTCCTCCTTTTATACCATTCCAGCAAGGGGTTGTATACATGGCGCATCTTGACATTCATTTACCTCAATCGTAATATGTGACAAATG
>SKLV01000026.1 GCA_007121385.1 Bdellovibrionales bacterium | reverse complement strand
GGCCTGCGGAATTCACTTGGTTTTGGCTATGCAGAGTCCCCGCAAGGATGTGGTGACAGGTCTTATTAAAACCAATATTCCCGGTCGAATCAGCTTTAAAGTGGCCAGCAAAATGGACTCTCGAATCATATTGGATGAGTCAGGAGCTGAGCGCCTCCTTGCTCGAGGAGACATGCTCTTCCTGGCTCCTGGCTTTGCCAAACCTGATCGACATCATGGCCCTTATTTGAGCGAAGAGGAGATTTCCATTTTAGTGGATCACTGGAGAGGGCAGGGAGAGCCGGAGTATGATCGGCTGGCTTTACGAGCCATTGAGGGCTCTGGAGGCGGCTATGACCTGAGTGGTGAAGCTGGGGGCGGCAGCGATCCTTTTGACGATGAAGAAATCCGAGATGACCGCTATGATGAAATGTTAGCCTATGTGGCCAGTCAAAAAGAGGTCAGTGCCTCCCTACTCCAGCGGCGTTTTCGGCTGGGCTATCCTCGGGCGGCGAGGATGATTGAAATCTTTGAGGCTGAGGGAGTTATTGGCCCTGCCAATGGCAGCAAGCCAAGGCAAGTTCTGGTCGCCAGCCACAAATAAACACTTGCGGGCCTTTAGAGTCTATGGTGCGATCATCAGCATAGGAATTTATACCCAACAAGGAGGAGTGGTATGTTCACATGGATGATGGCGGCCCTATTGTCGCTGACAACAGCCAAGGCTGAGATCGAGCAAATTTCCCTGATTGAAAGTCTCAATTTTGGCATTCTGCAGCAAAGGTTTTCCGATGAAGCTCGGGTTCAGGCCTTGGATTGGAAAGTGGGAGAGGCCGCAGACTATCAAATCCGCATGGGTTTTATTCCGGGAACTATGAATATGCTGGTCAGGGAGGAAGTTTTCGAGGGATTTTGGCTTGAACAAAATGTGGATATGAGTTTTTTGGGAAAAAATCTCGTTGAAATTCTAGTGGATAAGCGCGATGGCCGAATTTTACAAATGTTGGTCAATGGCGAGAAGCAAGATGTCCCCGAGCCTGGAAATCAAGAAATTGAAGATATGAAGGAAGACCGCATTACAGTCCCAGCTGGTACCTATGACTGCATTTATCTGAGGATCCGGGATTTGGATAAGAATGAGACTTCTGAAATGTGGATCAACCCCTCTGAAGTGCCCATTGCGGGCTTGGTCAAGCAAGTGGCTCCAGGACCCATTGGAAACGTGACAGTGGAGCTGACAAAGTATAGAAAAATGTAATGTTTTTTTTAAGAAATCGAAGTTCGAAAAAAGGCCCCCAACTTCATTGGGGGCTTTTTTATTTTTTAATCCTAAACATTTTTTTTTGGCCTCTTTCCTCCACTGGTTTTACGTCCCAAGTTGAAGAGAAAGCATCCATAAAAGGGGTTCAAGAGAGAAGCCAGGCTTTGGTTCTATCCGGCCAGCCTCAAGAGGCCATGAGTCTTCTGCTGTCAGCGGCCCTTTCTACTGATAAAGACAGCCCTGAAGGAGTGGAGTTACGGAAAACCTTAAGTCGCATTTCAGTTCTTTTTCTTAGTGAGCGGACGCAAAAGCTCTTTGAGCTAGGTCAATCACTCTATTTTCAGGGTCAAGTTTCATCAGCCCTTGAGCGCTTCCGCGAGGCTCAAAGTCAAGAGCCTCACAATTTACAAATTTCTTCAAGCTTGGTGAGAGCTCTTATCCAATTGGACCAGTGCTCAGAGGCCATGAATTGGCTAGAGGGCGCACGAAAACAAAACCCTTTTCTAGAGGATTTAAAAGTTCTGTACCTTAAAAATTTACTCTGTTTGCAGCAGAAAGAAGAGTATCCTTTGGCTCGAGCTCAAGTGGAGGCCGGGGTCAGACTGGAAACCCATCGTCTGCTCCTGAGGGTCTTTCATGTGGAGTGGCTTTTTTCGCAGGGTCTGTGGACTGATGCCATGGAGTTGGCTCAGCAGGTCATTATTGAGCACCCTGACTTTCCAGAAACCCACTATTGGCTTTGGCGGATCAGCCAACAGGCTGAAGGGGGTTCCGAGAACTTTGGCTCTGGTCAGCGCTATATTTCCCTGTGCAAAAGCCTAACAAGCAGGGTAAGAAGGACCTATAAAAACGAGCCGCGGCTTTGCGCCTTTCTCAAGGACGTAGAGCAGCATTTCGAGAGGTTGGAGCGTGAGCAGAGAAGTCAGCAATAGATCCATCGTCTTCATGAGGATCACCTTTTGTTTGAGTCTTGGTCTTTGGCCTCTTGGCTGTGGAGTCAAGGGGGACCCTCTCCCACCGGAGAGCCCAGCCTTCATTGGACGTGGGGCTCCAGAAATGGGTGAACGATTAAAGTTGATGGAGAGGCAGAGCCAAGAGGCCTTTATAGACTTTACCCGGGATGAGGATGCAGAAGATGAGCGTTAAAAAACCCTTCGACCTTACAGGAGTGATTACGGCTCTGGTGAGCCCCTTTATCAAGGGAGCTTTAGATCTGACTTCCTTCCGAAGGGTCATCCGCCACCAACTGGATCAGGGCGTCCAAGGTTTTGTGGTAAATGGTACAACCGGTGAAAGCCCCACTTTGAAGGCAGAGGAGGTGAAAGAGCTCCTAAAAGCAGCCCAGTCCGAGGTGGGAGGGCAGGTTCCGATTATTATGGGAACAGGCTCCAACTCTACCAGTAAGACCTTAGAACTTACCCGCCTTGCTGCCGATTTAAATGCGGACGCTGCTTTAGTGGTTACGCCTTATTATAACAAGCCTCCTCAAAGAGGGCTGATTGAGCACTTCTCTACTGTGGCTGAAGCGGTCAAAATTCCCATGATTCTCTACAATGTTCCCGCTCGAACAGGAGTGCAAATAGAGCCAGAAACAGTCTCTGAGTTGAGTCGCCATAAAAACATTGTTGGAATCAAGGAAGCCACGGGTGACCTTGTATTAATGAAAAAAATGAAAGAGCTTTGCCCGCCCGAGTTTGTCTTTCTGAGTGGGGATGATGAAACTTGTGTTGAGTTCTGCTTGCAGGGTGGGCAGGGTGTTATCTCTGTGTTGTCTCATGTGATTCCCAAGGAGCTGGTTCAGCTTGTGGAAGGAGCTCGGTCCGGTGACAAAATGGCTGTAAAGAGCTTTAAAAGATATTTGAATCTGACCCAGGCTCTCTTTACAGAGGCCAACCCTATCCCCGTTAAAATGGCTCTTTTTCAAATGGGCCAACTGCAATCTCCAGAGCTCAGACTTCCTTTGGTGACTCTAGCTGCCGATAAAATAGAGTCCCTAGAGGTTTTAATTAAAGAGGTGAGTCCATGATCACCAGGATTCTTCTCTACGGAAATAGAGGCCGCATGGGGCAAGCGATTGCCGAACTTATCCACCAAAAGCCGGATCAGTTCTCTCTTAGCTTTGGCATAGGACGGGGAGACAGTTTGAAACAAGTGGATCCAAGAGAGGTGGATGTGGCTGTGGATTTCTCTACCGCCGAAGCTATTTCTCAAGTCATAGACTGGTGTGAGCAAAATTCAAAGCCGCTGGTCAGTGGAACCACAGGACTGGATAAGAAGGGGTTAACAGCTCTTGAGCAAGCTGCAAAAAAAATTCCGGTTTTGTGGGCTGCTAATATGAGCTTGGGAGTTGCAGTGGTTCAAAAAATGTTAAAGAGCTTCTCAGTCTTAACCGATTTTGATTTTCAGATTGAAGAAATTCATCACAGAAATAAGCGAGATAGTCCCAGTGGGACAGCTCTGCTTCTGCAAAAAACCTTACAAGAGTCCATTTCAACTCCCTTGCCAGATCCAGTGGCCCTTCGTGGAGGGGGAGTTTTTGGAGTTCACCGAATTTATGCCATGGCCCAGGGAGAAGTGATTTGTTTAGAGCACCAGGCCCTCGGAAGAGAAGTATTTGCTCAGGGTGCTTTGACGGCGGCTCATTGGCTGAAAGGGAGAACTCCCGGCCGCTATGAAATCTCAGATATTTTAGAGGTCTAATGGCCCAGCATCACGTGGCTTTGGTCTCAGTAAAAGTTCACTCCCCTCAGGCATCGAGTCTGATGCGTCAGGTTTTTAAAGAGAGCTTCAAGCAGGATGAAGTCTTACAGATCTCTTCTGTGTACAAGGTGTTTGAAGAGACCGCTAGGCCTAGTCATATTCATGACCTCAAGACCTATGCGACGACTTATGGACTTTGTTTGGTGGCCAAAGTCAGTATAATCCGAGGGCCCCAGGAGTTGGTCGATGATCTGCAGGGTCTCCAGGAGGCCTGGACAGACCCTTCTACGCGCCGTGGCGTGAGCCTCAACCTATTGGTTTTTGAAGACCAGGTGTCCATGACCCCTCATCTCACCTTGCCCCACCCAGAGCTGCATTTGAAGGCTCATCTATTAATTCCCTCAGCGGAAATTTGGGGACAGTATCAGCACCCCATTATTGGACAGAGTCTGTCTGAGCTGTCCCAGTGGTGGGCGAACAAAACTTGGGGTGAGTTCCATGCTCCTGGGAAAAGCCTACTTGATTTTTAAAGTTGAGACCCTTAAATCAAACTTGAGCTTTCTTTTAATGAGGAGTGTGTTTCGTGAAATTTTACATAGACAGTGCTGATATTGAGGAAGTCCGCCAAGCGAATAAAAGAGGTTGGGTGGATGGAGTGACGACCAATCCCACACTGGTGGCAAAGACGGGCAAACGGCATCATGATGTGATTAAGGAGATCTGCGAGGAGGTGGATGGACTTGTCTCGGCAGAGGTTATTAGTCTCGATGCCGAGGGAATGGTTAAAGAAGGTCGGGAATTGGCCAAGATTCACGATAATGTTGTGGTCAAGATCCCCATGTGTGATGAAGGTCTGATAGCTGTAAGGTCTTTGACCAGCGAGGGCATAAAGACCAATGTGACTCTAGTTTTTAGCCCCCTGCAGGCTCTCTTGGTGGCAAAAGCAGGTGCGACTTTGGTTTCACCTTTTGTGGGACGTCTAGATGATATTTCCACAGAGGGAATGGATCTGGTGCAACAAATGGGTCAAATTTTCGCTAACTATGGTTTTGATACTGAGATTTTGGTGGCCAGTGTTAGGCACCCTGTGCATATTTTGCAGTCTGCTCTGATCGGAGCAGATATTGTGACTATTCCTTTTAAAGTGATGCAGCAGCTCACCCACCATCCTCTGACAGACAAAGGGATCGCCCAGTTCTTGAAAGATGCTGAAAAAGTGCCACAATAGGGCATGGTTAAAAAAGGTCTTCGGGTTTTAAGCTTCTCAGTTTTTTTAATCCTTGGGGCCTGTGCCACCTGGAGCTCCTCCTACGAAGTCATTCGAGGAGTGGATGTTCCCCGTGCCGAACTGGTCAGGCTAATTGATAGATCACTGCCTTTGGGTCGCAGAGCTGTCCAGGACCAAGGTCGAGTCTCTCTGTCCAATTATTTTGTGATTGGTCCGGGTGGTCTGACTTCAGCCGACGATCTTCCTGAGAGGTTTTATGCAGAGATCACCATTGTGGGAGATCGACGACCTTACCTTTTAGATATTCGCGTGCATCGGGAGGTGAGAGATCCGGGGCGCTCGGGTTTTGGACACAGTGAGTATGTCAGGAAAGGCAGCAATCGGGAGCTGGCTCAACTGGTCAAAAGGCGAGTGCAGAGGAGCCTCTCCCAACGTCGAGGAGACTTTAACCTCATTGACGATTTTCGTGCCTTCTAAATAGAATGGAAAAGTGAGAATTCGAAATAAAATATGGGTTTTAGTTGGTTTTTTAGGAGCCAGCTTTTATCCGGAAAAACCTGTTTTAGTCGATCATCGGGGGTTCTCTCCCCGAGCCCTCACTTTTAGTGTCAATCGGATGTCTCCCGCTTTTGCGGCCCTGGAAGACGTTAGAGATTTAACCCTTGCGGCTCAAGGGCCCGTCGATGAGGGAGAGATCCCCAGCGATGTCACCTATTTGGGATCAGGTCAATCAGTGGGTCTGCCGCCGCCGGCTCCAGAGTCAAGCCTTCAGCTCAGTCAATGGGAGCCTTTGGCGGGTATTACCATTCGAGCACAGGAGGAATCAGAGCTCTTTATGGAGCCAAGTCCTCAGCCCGCCATAGTGTTACCTCCTGCCGACAGTCCCGAATGGGAGGCCTTGCCTCTGGATCATCGTCGCCAGCTTCTGGTTGAAAAGTTCCGTCAAGAGCCTATTGAGTTCCCCACCTTAAGTCAGAAGCTCAGTCAAGTTGTGGAGAGAGAGTTGTCCCAACAGGAGGAAATCACCTCTTCTTTTTCTTGGCCAGTTTCTCCAGGCCAAGAGGTTGAGAGTTCACCGGATCATTGGGCTCTTTCCCAATTCGAGGGGCCTGCCGGACCGAGCTCTAACTCACTAAATCACAAATCCCCCGGGCGTGGAGACACTTTGGCCTCGGTAGATTTGCCTGGATTTGCCCCGGCAGGTCTGTTGCCTGAGGAGGATCTGGAGTCCCGGATTCTTGAGGGGAGAGTGAGGATGACCGGGGGAGTGGCCTATATGGGGGAAAAGACCCAACTGGTGGTTTTTCGCCAAGAAGGTGCTTATGTGAGGGAGTGGGCCTCGGTGGATATAGAAAAGGGGAGCTTCTCCTTATCTGTAGAGCGCCCCCTAGGGCACTTGGTGGCTGAACTTCATAAAACTAATGGTGAAATTCTTGGTCGAGGCGAGATCGATTTAAATCTACTGTTGGCCGAAGAGTCTTCTCATCAAGATTGGACTGATTTAGAACTTCTCCTTGAGCCTGTTGATGAGATCTTTAAGGTCCAGGCCCTCTCGGCCTATTCTCATGGTAAAAACAAAATAAAGGTTTCTGGGGCTAAAATTTTTGTTGATCATTTAGACCTTCATTTAGAGACCAATGAAGAAGGCCTGTTTTTTGATCCCATTCATAGCACTCACTCATCCTTTTTATTGAGGGCTCAGGCTGCAGACCACTGGGAGACCATGGCAATGGGGGTTGTGGGTCAGAGAGTTCAGGACATGAAGCTCTTGCCCAATGGCATGGTTGAGGCCCTGATTTCTCTGACTGCTGAAACCTATGGTTGGGAGGTTGAAACCTTAAGAAATCATGCCGTTGTGTGGGGAAAGGTGACTCACAAGGGGCAGCCTCTGCCAGGAGCTCAAGTGGAAATGGCAGGATCTCCTCTGGCTGAAGTGATCTATTTGAATGAGATGTTTCTTCCAGATCATCGTCGAAGTTCCACGAGCAAAAATGGTCTTTTTGCCGTGCTAATGGTAGAGCCTGGAGTTCATGCCATGAGAGCTGTTTCGGGTCGGGTTTCCCTGCCTTCCGTCCTTGTTCCTGCAGATGCCGGTCTGGTGACTTATGTAGAAATGGAAAAAGGTGAAAAGCGCTCAGCATCCCTTCGCCTAGTGGACCCATTTTTTGAAGAAGAGAAGCTTTTTGGGCAAGTCACGGTCTTTGGATCAGAGTCTGTTTTAGATGTGCATAATGAGGCCAAGATTGTCTACCCCTCAGGCCGTGGCTTAATGATGATTGAAGCCGATGTGGGCCGAGATTATGAAGTGACTCGGATCAGTCTACCTCGTCAGGTCCGGGAAATCACCTTGCCGATGATTCCCCGTCAGTGGATTTTGGACATTTCTGCTCAACGGCGCATTAACTATAACCTGTCCATGGGAATGGCAGTTGGTTTTATTGAGGGGGATGACTTTGAGGTTTTCCTCGAGGAGGACGTCCTCTCTCCCGCCTCTGAGATTCTCTATTTTGACCAGGAAGGCCACTTGCTTAATCGGTCCCACGGAGTGGCCGGTGGAGGCTTTGTTTTATTGAACTTGCCTCTTGGCTTACATCAGATTTCTGTTCTGCCGAAAACCCAAAATGTAGTCTTTACTCAAGTGGTTGTTTCAGAAGGACAGACCGCGAATATTCTCAAACATAATTTTCAAGAGCGACCTTGATTCCAAGATCTGGGTGTGGTTTTTCGGCTGATTTTTTGTAATTGGGGGTTGCCTGAACCTGAAGGCAAATGAAGTTCAAAGCCTCGGGGAAGAACTAGGTTGGCATTTCCCATACGCCGAAGATCTAGGTTGTAGTCGATCAGCTGGCTACGAGTTAATTCCGTGACTTTGAGAATTTCTGTTACTGATGCAGATCTTGTAAGAGTCCAGATTTCTCTTTCCTGCAGGGGCTTTTTAGCTATGGCAGGGAAGAAAACATCCTGATACCTTTCAGCATAGAGGGCCGCCAGGAAAGAGGCGTAAAAGTTTGATGAAGCAAAGCGAAAGTGCCCCCTATGGTAGCGGGCTATGATGGTGGCCAGATCATCGGAGCGGGCTTCACGGATGGCTTTGCGGATATTGCCAACTCCATGGTTATAAGAAGTAATGGCCAGCTCCCAAGATCCCAGCGAGCGATGGTATTGCCTCAAGAGACGAGCCGCTAAACGAGAGGCTTTGAGAGGGGAGTTTCGTTCGTCAATTCGATCATTCACTCGCATATAGGCTTGACCGGTGCGAGGCATGATTTGCCATATTCCGCTGGCTCCCACTCGGCTCTGCGCCCGTTCATTAAAGCTACTTTCGACGATGGGAATTCGAGTCAGCTCAATAGGGAGGCCTTGGCGGCTGAATTCCTGTTCAATATAAGGGAGGTATTTGCCACTACGACGTATGGCCATTTTGATATAGTCTTTTTGACCGAGCTGACTTCTCACACTTTGGGATGCAAGAGCAAAGGCCGCTCGGCGGGACCCAGGGGCCTGCTCCATCTGATCAAACAGATGTTGCTCAAGGGGAGACAGGTTGGTGAAGCTTCGTCTTTGAGCCAGACGCTGAAGGCCTCTGCGAATCTCCTGTTGCCTTGCACGCACATGGTTTTGTCCCTTTTGACGGCGATACCAAAGAGCACCCCGGCCATTGAGGAACTCCGAAGTGTCTACGACTTCAAAAATAATCCAGGGATAACGACTGTGGTGGATCACATGGTCCTGGGCCCCATAGAGAGTGTAAATATCCAGCCAAAATCCGACACGCTGTTGAAAAGCGGGGCTCACTTTAAAGGGAGCCGAGACCCGATGGAGGGGGTCTTTCAGAATGTCCTCTCGTGATAAAAGAGAGAGTCTCTCTTGAGTTGAAATCTGGGGGACGGGAGGGTGGAAAGGTGACAGGGGGTCCAGCTGGTCTATGAGATCAAGGCCGGGGGGCTGGGCCCGGGGGCTTAAAAAGCCCAGAGATTTAATTTGGCTAAGGACCGGAGTGTCCATTTCAAAAGATGGTTTAGCCTCTTGAGTGGAGGCCATTCCCAAGCCAAAGACAGCCAAAAAAACTAAAACTTGTTTTCCAAATTTAAACTGTACAGTCATAGCCCTGCCTTGGATTGCAAAGCAAGTGCCAAGTCTTTTTAGGTATTTAGGCCCATTTGAAGGGGGAAAAGGGGCCCGAAAAGGTCACCTATGACCAATTGCGGCAGCCAGTGGACTTAGCCATTGCCAGGGGAAATGAGCCCGTTAAAATAGGTGGTCATTTTGATGCTTAACCTACCATGGAGGATTTATGTCTGATGTTTTGGTTGTGACCAGCAAAATCAAAAAATATATTAAGGAAAACGGCGGCTGCAACACTTCTGCCGAGACCATTGATGTACTGAGCAAAGCCGTAGAAAAGCTCTGCCGCAAAGGTTTTGAGACGGCCAAGGCCGATGGTCGCAAGACGGTCATGGCTCGCGATATTGTTATTGATCACATTTAGAATTTAAGATTCTTTATTTTCACTCACAGTAGGAGTGCTCAAAAGAGCGCTCCTCATCTTCCTCGGGGCGCTCAATCAGAATTTGCCCTTGGCCCATTCCTGTGTAGGTGATCGTTACGGAGCCCTCCAGAGAGCCTGTGAGAGTTCCGGTTAAGCTTCCACTAGAGGGATGGCAGCCTCCATTCCATGTCAGATTGTTGGGAACTAGGTTTAGGGTGTACTCAGCCGAATTGTGAAAAATTTCAATGGAGCCTCCGTTCACTTGGCGCGAGCTGCGGTTCAGACTACCTGTCACAGTCAGGGGTGAGCCCGAGCGTAGGGAGTGATCATAGATCGTCTGCCCTCCAAAGGATAGGGTTCGGTGCTTGCCCAAGAGTTCCACCTGCCACTGGCTATCTCCGATGTGAGTGAGCCGCCCTCCTCCGGAAACGCTTGTGCCTTCATAGGCCTGGGCGGGTTCACTGGACATTTGAAGAGAGCCTCCTCGAGGGCCTATAATTTCATAGTTGTAGGTCCGGGTGACAGAGTTCAGGATCGTAGCCATATTGCAGTCGATAGCACTATAGGTAAGGGTGATAGTGCCGTTCAGACTCAAGCCAGAGGTTCCAAGAGAGCAACTTTCATAGGTCATAGTTCTTTCGCTGTTTTCGCAGGCGGCCACTGAAGGTCTAAAACAGGGAGTGGAGAGGTAGAGACCTCCAATCTGATCATCAATCACACCTGAGATAGCTCCAATGGCTGAGTCGATCAAGAACTCGGAAGAGTCACTGAGGCTGATGTTTTCTTCCTCAGGGGTTAGGTGGGGCTCAGACCCACTGCTTCCGCAGCCAAAGGCGAAAAGAGTTATAGTGAGCAGAATAAGGTTTTTTTGAATTAGACCAATCACAGCTTCCCCCTTTGGTTCACTCAACAGCTTAGTCAACACTTGGGGATTGTGCAATCAGCTGCTGAAATTGATTCCAATCCAGTATAGGGAGGGCTAGCTCTTGGGCTTTATCCAGTTTGGAGCCAGCGGCTTCTCCAGCTAAAAGGTAGGAAGTTTTTCGACTCACCGAAGAGCTTGTTTTCCCCCCCAAGGAAACAATCAGCTCGTGAATTTCATCCCGCCCCATAGGCAAACTGCCCGTGACCACAAAGGTGAGTCCCTGCAGGGGCTTGGGACCATGGGTTTCTTTTTGGACCTCTTCTGGGGAGACGCCGAGCTTTTTTAATTCGTCGAGCTCCTTGAGAAGGGCCGGCTGACTTAAAGTTTGAACAATGGAAGAGGCCACTTTAGGACCTATGTCGGGGATTTGCTCAAGCTCTTCTTTTGAGGCTTTAAGGAGAGACTGAAGGCGGCCATAGTGTCGAGCGAGCACTCGGGCTGTCTGATCTCCCACAAAGCGAATCCCCAAGGCGTAAATCAGTCGATCCAGCTTCACTGTTCGACTTTTTTGAATACTGTGAATGATATTCTGTGCCGACTTAGGCCCCTGACGATCCAGTTTGAGCAAATCTTCTTTGGTGAGTCGGTAGAGGTCAGAAAAGCTCTTCACCATGCCAGCATCAAATAAAGCCTCAATCACCTTATCCCCCAGTTTGTCGATGTTCATCGCCCGCCGCGAGACAAAGTGTTTCAGTGACTCTTTAATCACAGCCGGACAAATGGGGTTGAGGCAACGGCGGATAACTTCTTCCTCCATCTGAGCGGAAGGGCTTCCACAGGCAGGGCAGTGAGTGGGCATAGTAAAGGCTTGAGAGTCTTGAAGGCGACGTTCCTTGAGGACTTCAATGATTTCTGGAATGACATCTCCGGCTCGGTGAACCAGCACCCAGTCGCCCACCCGAACATCCTTGCGTTGAATCTCTTGCTCATTATGAAGAGTGGCATTGGTCACTTTGACTCCGCCCACTTGAACGGGCTCCATAAGGGCCACAGGGGTCAGGGCTCCTGTGCGACCCACTTGCACAAGGATGTCCTTGACCTGAGTGACGGCCTGTTCGGGCTTAAATTTAGCGGCATTGGCCCAGCGCGGACTGCGGGCAATGGAGCCGAGTTCAGCCTGTAGGGCCCAGGAGTTGACCTTGATCACTATGCCATCGATCTCAAAGGGCAGAGAGTGGCGGATCTTTTCGGTCTGGCGATAGTACTCAACGGCTCCCTGGGCGTGAGGAACCTTTTGAGCCAGCCTTCCCAAGGTGGCAAAGCCCCAGCCTTGAAGTTGTTTTATAAAGTCCTCTTGGCTCTTGCAGATAAGCCCCTCTTTCCCTCCCGGGGCATAGGCATACATTCGCAGTGGCCGTCGGGCGGCAATTCGAGGATCCAGTTGGCGAACGGTTCCTGCGGCCGCATTCCGGGGGTTGGCGAAGGTCAGGGCCCCAGCCTCCTGTTGCATATCATTGAGTTGGCGAAAGTCCTCCTTGAAAATCAGCACCTCCCCACGGATCTCAAGGCGCTCCGGCCACCCTGTCCCTTCCAGGCAAAGGGGTACGGAGCGCAAGGTCCTGATGTTGGAGGTGACCACCTCCCCAGTTTCCCCGTCCCCTCGGGTGAGGGCCTGGAGAAGGCGGCCTTGCTCGTAGATCAATTCAATAGCCATTCCATCCAGCTTGGGTTCACAGAGGTACTCAATGTCCTCCTCACTTTGCAGAAATTTTTTTACTTTTTCATCAAAGGCCAGGATGTCCTCGGGGGAGTAAGAGTTTTGCAGGGAAAGCATGGGAGTGCGGTGTTGGGCTTTTTCAAATTGGCTGAGTGGCTGACCTCCCACCCTTTGAGTGGGAGAGTCTGGAGAGAGCCATTCTGGGTGTTGTTCCTCTAGGCGGACCAGCTCCTGATAGAGTTGGTCATACTCGAAGTCGGTGATTTGGGGCTGGTCAAGCACATAGTATTTATAGTCATGGTCTCGAATCAGCCGGCGGAGCTCCTCAATGCGCTTTTGGGTATTGTTCTTGGCCATAAAAACCTTTTAGCCTGATTTCTTCTGGGGCGACAACTCTCCCTCTTGATCGTCAGCGGCTAACGCTTCTTGTCGCAAGTCTCTTCAGATACCCTTAGACCCTTGGGCCGTGCTAAGTTTTTCCTCTATGAGTACCATCTTTAGCAAAATTATAAATAGGGAGGTGCCGGCTGAGATCATCTACGAAGATGATCTGTGCTTGGCCTTTCGTGATGTCTCCCCCCAGGCTCCGGTTCATATTCTCCTGATTCCCAAAAAACCCATTGAATCCATGGCCAAGCTCCAGGAAGAGGATGGGGCCTTGATGGGACATATGCTCTTTCAGGCTTCCCAGATTGCGGAGAGCGAGGGCTTGAGTGAAAAGGGATACCGCCTTGTTATCAACACTAACCAGCAGGGCGGACAGAGTGTGTATCATCTCCATATGCACATTTTGGGAGGGCGGCAGCTGCACTGGCCCCCGGGTTGAGAAAATCTGTAGACACGGCGCAGCCCATTGGTTAACTGTCAATTTTAAAAGGAAGGTCTGTATGATCAACGAACAAGACTTGGAAAAGGTGGCGGTCTTGGCCCGCCTCTCAGTGAGTCCAGAAGAGAGCCAAACTTATCTTAAGCAAATGTCGGCCATACTGGATTACTTTGATCAGGTTTCTGAGGTGAAGACGGAAGGGGTCGACCCCTTAGTCACGCCCACTCAGATTGAGGAATTTTGGCGAGAAGATGAGGTGAGAGAAACTTTGGAAGCGGAAAAAGCCCTGGCCAATGCTCCAGAAAAAGTGGGCCATCTGTTCAAAGTCCCTCCAGTGGTTTGAAAAAGGAGAACACCCGGTGAGTATTGTTCATCAGTCTTTGTTCGAACTCAAAGAACTCATAAACAAGGGAGAGATGACGGCAGTGGAGGTCACAGAGACCTTTTTAAACCGAGCCCAGCAACTCAACCCCAAGGTCAACGCCTTTATCAGCTTCAATGAGAAAGCCTTGGAGGAGGCCCAAAGGGTCGACCAGCGCCGACAGCAAGGAGAAGATCTAGGGCCTCTGGCTGGAGTGCCTTTGGCCATCAAAGATCTCCTTTGTACCGAGGGGCTGAAGACCACAGCGGCCTCCAAGATGTTGCATAACTTTATACCTCCCTATTCCGCCACAGTGGTGGAAAGACTTCAGACAGCTGGAGCTGTGGTTTTGGGGAAAGCCAATCTCGATGAGTTTGCCATGGGCTCAAGCAATGAAAACTCCTTTTTTGGTCCCTGTAAAAACCCCTGGAGTCTAGAGCATGTTCCGGGGGGGTCTAGCGGGGGCTCTGCAGCGGCTGTAGCGGCCAGCATGGCTCCTGCAAGTATTGGAACCGATACGGGGGGCTCGATTCGTCAGCCGGCTAATTTTTGCGGCATAGTCGGAGTCAAGCCCACTTATGGCCGGGTTTCTCGTTATGGAATTGTAGCTTTTGCCTCAAGTTTGGATCAGGCCGGACCTATGACCAAAACAGTAAAAGACAGTGCTCTCATGCTCGAAGTGATCAGTGGTCAGGATCCACATGACTCCACCACTTCCTCCCGCCGGGTCCCCCGCTGGAGTGAGGCTTTGAGTGAGAACCTCAAGGGTCTTAAGGTTGGGCTACCCAAGGAGTATTTCTCAGATCAGATCAGCGAGGACACCCGTAAGGCTGTAGAGAACTGCATTGAAATTGTTAAGGCTCAAGGGGCTGAAGTGACGGAAGTGTCCTTGCCCTTGGTCAAATATGGAATTCCCATTTACTATTTGATAGCCACCAGTGAGGCTTCGAGCAACCTGGCACGTTATGATGGTGTCCGTTTTGGCCATAGGTCTAATTTTCAGGAAATTCCAGCCAAAGATTTGGCCGAGTTCTACAGTCGTAGCCGAGGAGAGGGCTTTGGCTCAGAGGTGAAGCGGAGAATTATTCTCGGGACCTACTGTCTTTCCAGTGGCTATTATGATGCCTATTACAAAAAAGCCAGCCAAGTGCGACGATTGCTCACAGAGCAATTTAAAAAAGCTTTTGAGGCCTGTGATGTCTTACTGAGCCCAGTGACAACCCACCCTGCCTTTCGCTTGGGGGAGAGAGTGGCCGATCCCCTGCAAATGTATCTCAACGACATTTACACCACGGCCACTAACTTAGCGGGATTGCCGGGCATGAGTGTTCCTGCCGGCTTTTCCCAGGATGGTTTACCTATTGGCGTTCAGTTGTCAGCAGCTCATTTTGATGAGCAAACAATGTTTAATGTGGCCTATGCCATTGAGCAGGCCCTCAACCTGACAAAGAGGTGGCCAGATGTCCAGCAGTGATTGGGAAGCGGTCATTGGTTTAGAGATTCATGCTCAGTTGCTCACTCAAAGCAAAATGTTTTCTCCTGACTCAACGGAATTTGGATCTGGAGACAACAGCAACACTCATCCAGTGAGTCTGGGGCTTCCGGGGGCTCTTCCTGTTCTCAATAAAAAGGCTGTGGAGTACTCAATTAAAACCGGATTGGCTCTCAATTGTAAAATTCGTCAGAATTCCATTTTTGCCCGAAAGAATTACTTTTATCCTGATCTTCCTAAGGGCTACCAGATTTCTCAGTATGACCAACCCCTTTGTGAAGAGGGCTGGGTGGAGTACTTTTTGGAGGGTGAGACGAAGAGAGTGCGTATTGAAAGAGCTCACATGGAGGAAGATGCAGGAAAGTCTCTTCATCGAGGAGAATACACGCTGATCAATCTCAACCGCGCTGGAGTTCCACTCTTAGAGATTGTCTCGGGGCCAGATATGCGAAGTGCCCAAGAGGCCGCTGAATATGCGCGTACGGTAAGGTCTATACTTCTGTATCTGGGGGTTTGTGACGGCAATTTAGAAGAGGGCTCCATGCGCTGCGACTGCAATGTCAGTGTGCGTAAAAAGGGGGCTGATCGGCTTGGTACCAAGGTCGAATTAAAAAATATTAATTCGTTTCGCTTTATTGAGAAAGCTATTGAATACGAGATTCAAAGGCAAATCGACTGTTTGGAGTCTGGCGAATCTATATTTCAAGAGACTCGCCTTTATGATTCAGTAAAAAATAAAACTTTTCCCATGCGCTCAAAAGAAGAGGCCCATGACTACCGCTATTTTCCCGATCCTGACCTTCTTTCTGTTGTTGTGGAGACAGCTTGGTTGGAGGAAATTAAATCTTCACTACCGGAGCTTCCTTTAGCCAAAGCTCAGCGCTTTGTCAGAGAGTATCAGATTCCTGAGTATGACAGCTCTGTTTTGACTCAAGACAAGGCCTTAGCCAACTACTTTGAACAGGTGGCGGAAGCTTGTGGCAACCCCAAGGCGGCCTCCAATTGGATCATGGTGGAACTGCTTCGAGAGCTCAATGAGGCCAAGAAGACGGTTGTGGAATCACCCATTCCTTCGGCCCATTTGGCCGAGTTGATAGGTCTTATAGATAAGAAAACGATTTCTGGAAAAATGGCCAAAACTGTTTTTGCTGAGATGTGGAAAACTGGTCGAGCGCCAGGTGAAATTGTTAAAGAACAGGCCCTGGTTCAAATTACCGATGATTCCGCCATTGAGAACTTGGTCAACCAAGTGATAGCTGCTAACCTTGAGCAAGTGGAGGCTTATCGGGCTGGCAAAACAAAGCTTTTTGGCTTTTTTGTGGGTCAGATTATGAAGGCAAGCAAGGGTCAGGCGAGCCCCGAGATGGTTAATAAAATTTTGACCGAAAAGCTTAAAGGCTAAAGCGTTTTACGGGGTCGCCCCAAAGTGAGTGAGGCAAAATATGAGAGTGGGCGCTCTGGATTTGGGCTCGAATACTTTTTTACTCCTGATCGCTGAGGTTGAAGCTGGGCAAATTAAAGAGGTGATTTGTGATCACACTCAGGTGGTGCGATTAGGGCAGGGAGTAGGCCAGACGAGGCAGTTTCATCCAGAGGCTCTGCAACGAGTAGAACAGTGTTTTGCTGAATATCGTCGGTTGATGGACCTTCATCAGGTGGAAAAGGTCCGGGCTGTGGCCACCAGTGCAGCTCGAGATGCGCAAAATAAAGAATCTTTTTTTGCCTTAGGAGAGCGATTTGGTATTCCCATTCGGGTTATCGAAGGGGCTCTGGAGGCCGATCTCACCTTTCAAGGGGCCACGATGGGAATGCCGTCAGGGCCTAAGAGAGTTGTTGTGGATGTAGGGGGAGGCTCCACTGAAATTATAGGACAGAGCGGGGTTCACTCCTCCATCAAGGGCTACAGCCTTGATATAGGGAGTGTTCGAATGACAGAAAAGTGGATTTCCGGACACCCCGTCTCTTTGGAGGAGCTCCGCAGTTTAAGAGAGTCTATCGACCAGGAGTTGAAAGCTCACCAGCAGCATTTGCCGCAGGGTCAAATTGATCAGGTTGTGGCCGTGGCGGGAACTCCCACGACCCTGGCCTGCTTAAAAATGAAAAGAGATTTTGCTGAGGAGTTTGTCCATGGACTTGAGCTTTCGGTGCAGGAGCTTGAAGAGTGGTTGAGCGAGTTGGCCAAAATGTCAGTGGAAGAGCGTGAAAATTTGCCCGGAATGCCGCCCAAAAGGAGTGATGTCCTGGTGGCTGGGTTGGCTATTTTGATCGGTGCCGTTCAGAACTTAGGGAAAGATTCCTTAACAGTTTCGACACGAGGTGTCCGCTATGGATTAGCCTGTGCAGAGGAGTGGGTTTGATGAGTTCTATAGGCCTGAGGTCTTGGGGAGCAATAATCTTTTTAACCTTAAGTTTGATCAGTCTGCCTCTGTGGGCGCAAAAGGTGACAGCTCCCCTGATCGAAACCGACTCCTGGCCGGTGACTTACCGAGAGCAGGTGGCCTTTTCCCTCAGTGAATCCGTTGGGGGAGTTGATGCCAGAGTTCGTGCTCAAGAGGCCTCCAAGGCCCTGGCTTCAGCTATTGAAGCAGATCGTCCTGTTCAAGAGGACAGCCCCCTCGTGGAAGTCCGAGAGGAGAGGGGGGCTGCTCTGGTCAGAGTTCGTGGCTATGTCGTGGCTGCCCTTCAAGAGGGTGACGCCGAAGCCGCAGGTTTTCCAAGCCTTGAAGGCTATGCAGCTCACATTCAAACTCTCCTTACAGACTTTATTCCAAGACAGATGTGGAGGGCAAAAGTTCAGGAGGGCTTTCTAAAAATCTTTCTCTCCGTCTTTTTTGCTTTGCTCGGATTTATTGTCGTTCGCCAAATCCAACGAGCCTTTGATCAGGCGGATCACATCCTCGACGAGAGAAGAGGTTCAATTAAACCTTTCTCCATCTTGTCTGAGACCCTTTTGAGTGGCGAGGCCGTGGGGGGCCTGTTGGCTTTTGGCCTAGTGGTCGGAAGGGTGTTGGCCTATCTTTTAACCCTGGTGGTCACTACAGCCGCCATCCTAGGTCAGTTTGACCTTACTCGTGGTCTCTTAGCTGAAGCTTTAGCCGGAGGAGCCACCAGTATTTTCCTTGGCCTTGAAGGCTTAGTTCGGGCTATTCCCGGTCTTTTCTTGGCTGTCCTTCTGGTAGTGGCTCTCCAGATTGCCCTAAGGATTTTAGATCTGTTTCTTAAAGGAGTAATGAGCGGTCGAATTCAGTGGAAGCTTTTACCCTCCTACAGGGTTCCTGTCGTTCGACTTTTTGGAACTTCCCTGCTGGTCCTTTTGGTCATGCCTCTGGTGATAGCGTCAGTATTTGGTCGTTTTCACACACCTCTGGAGACGATTGTGATGGTTGTCGCAGGGGCTTTATTTTTGAGTTCAGTCCCCGTTTTGGCCTCTATAGCGGCTGGCGCCTTTGTGGTATGGCGGTCTTCACTTCGAGTTGGAGATTGGGTGGAAATAGGCAAAGTCAGGGGAGAGGTGATCGAAGTGGGAGTGGAAGAGGTTCGACTTGTTCCGCTCAATGGGGGTAAAGTTTCAATTCCTATGTTCTATTTGCTGGTTCAGCCCTTGGTTCACCTGCCCCAACCTCCAGCTCTTCGGCTCCACCTCAAGCTGAAAAATGCAGGACCTGTTGCCGCGCTTTTGGCCAAAGTTTCCGATCTCTTTCCAGAGGATCTGGGTCCTCGAGTTGAGCTTGTTGGTTTGGACTCTGATTTAGTGGTAGTTTGTGTGAATTTTACATCTCTTAAGTTAGAGGTTCGGGAAAAAGTCGTTCATACATTAGTCACAGCTGTTGATAACAATCAAATTGAACTTATCGAATCTAAAATGATCGAGGCCTGATGGGCTCTATTTTAATTCTTTTATTTTTATTTGTTGTGGCCACTGTCCTTGTGAGGGGGCAGTTGATTAAAAGCATAAATGCGATCACCACAACACCCCTATTGATTGGCTTGGGCTATCTTCTCTCTCCTCAAGTTTTGGGAATTGCTCTACCATCTTTGATTGAGGGCTTGGTGCCCGCATTGCGTTTAGCAATACTGTGGGTGGCTTTTTTGATCGGCCTTCGATTCACATTTTGGGTGCTGAAATCTAAAAATAAATTGGCACTTCTTGAAGTGTCAGTCATTGCTTTGCTTACAGTCTCTTTTATGGTCTCCGTAACTTATTTTTGGTTCTCCTATCAAAGGCTTTTTTTTGTCTCTCGAGAGCAAGTCTGGTCCCTGAGCTTTGTGGTGGGGGGGCTGATTTCTAGTTCTAGTTTTTCGGTGGCCCGGCAGGCGCTTGTGGGTTTTGGAACTCTCTATCAAAAGCATAAACTGCTGTTGATGACCAATCATGATGATCTGTTTTCAGTTTGCGCTGTAATGGTGGGCCTTATGCTGTGGCCCACTTCTCCGGAAGCCCAAGGCTCCTGGAACCCCATGGGGGCATTGGCTTCCTCGGTGGCGGTGGGGTCTGTTTTGGCCTTGGCAGTGAGATTGCTTATTGAACCCGGTCGGACCGAAGGAGTTCATTGGCGTTTGGCTCTTGTTGGCTTGGCGACCCTTGGCGCTGGTGGGGCTGTTGGAGCCCTGGCTAATGAGGCTCTGGTGGGGTTTATCTTTGGGCTGCTCTTGGCCAACCTCTACCGAAAACCAATGATTCTTGACCCAATACTCAGATCCAGTGAGGCTCCCGTTCGTTTGGTTTTATACTTTCTTGCCGGAGTTTATTTGGAGGTGACGTGGCCCGCCTTAATGACGGCTCTTGTTCTTGTCAGTCTCCGCTGGATCGTCAAGTGGGGGGTTCAGCGAGTGCTTTGGGATGGGAAGGAGGCTCTCTTGCCTCTTAGTGCCATCACAGGGGTGTCGGGGTTAGCTCTGCCAGTAGCTTTTTCTTTTTTTCTCTCTCCAGCAGGTATTCACGGAGCTGACCTCATTCTATCAGCAGTGGTTCTTAGCCTCTTTTTAAGTGACCTGGTGACTTTGGCCCTTTGGCCTTGGGGCAAAAAAAAGGGAGGGACTGCCCGTGATTGAATGGGGGCGCTGGGGCGATGTGATGCGAGCCATTGTGGCTGTACTTTTAGTCACCTTCACCATTCGCGAATTGGGCTACACCTTTGCCACAGATAGTGGAGGGCGAGGGCTTTTTGCGCTAGGCTTTCTACTGCTTGCAGGCACTGCCGGAGGACGCCTGGCGAGTCTTTTGGGCCTTCCGCGCCTCACGGGCTATTTGGTGGCCGGAATTTTATGTGGGCCCTCGGTCTTTGCTGTTGTTGGTTCTGCCGAAGTGATTCAGTTGAGCTTAGTCAATGGTTTGGCCCTGGCACTGATTGCTCTTCAAGCGGGCTGTGAATTCACCAATCAGATGCTGCAGAGGAACTTTAAAAGTCTGGTTTATGGTTCTCTCACCCATCTCTTAATTATTGGACTTGGTATTGCTGGAGTGTTTTTTTTCCTGGCTCCTCAATTAGAGTTCACTGATTCCATAGACCAAACTGGCATTTTGGCCTTGGGCTTGGTGATGGGAATTATTGCTGTGTCTAAATCTCCCGCTGTGGTGGTGGCCATTCTGGGTGAGTCTCGAGCTCGAGGCCCCTTGTCGGATCATGCCCTGGGCCTGGTGGTCTTTTTGGACGTCCTGGTTTTAGCTGTGTTCTCCTTGGTGTTAATGCTCAGTCGCTCCATTATTGATCCGGGGAGTCAGTTCAGCTGGGGTCAGCTCGAACACTTAGCCGGAGAGTTAGTGGCCTCGGTGGCTGCTGGGACCACATTTGGATTGGTGATCACCCTTTACTTTTGGGCTGTTGGCCGGGAAAAGCTTTTATTTCTCCTCGTGACGGCCTACGGGATCACTGCATTCTGTCGATTTTTCTCCTACGACACGCTTTTGGTTTTTGTCGTCGCTCGCTATGTAGTGACGAACTTCTCCCGTCAGGGCCAGAGAATGATTCACACCATTGAATCTGTCTCCTCTGTGGTCATGATTGTTTTCTTTGCAACAGCAGGAGCTTCTCTCCATCTTGAAGAATTAAAAAGTCTTTGGCCTATTGTTCTGACCCTTTTTATTCTAAGAGCCATTTTAACTTGGATTGCAGCGAAAGCCGGCCATCTTTGGGCCAAAGATCCCCCTACTGTAAGAGCCTATGGCTACACTCCCTTTATTTCCCAGGCGGGCTTGAGTATAGGTCTGGCAGTCATCGTTGCGGAACAGCTGCCAGGTGTTGGAGTGGCTTTAGCAACAGTGGCCATCTCTGTTGTGGCTTTGAATGAGCTCATAGGTCCTGTGATCTTTAAATGGGGCTTGCAGAAAGCCGGTGAGGCGGGACAGCGGAAGGGGGATTGATATGCCTACAAGAAAGGTATTTTTTTTGCAGGGGGTGCGAGCATTTATATTGGCCCTGATGATGGTTTTGGGAGCCTCCAGCTCAGCAAGTTCAGGTTTAAAAAAGGGAGAGAGACGGAGTCAGGTGTCTTTTCCTCAAACTCAAATCCAGGTGGGTAGTCATAGCTTGACAGTAGAAGTGGCCGACAACGAAGAGAGACGGCGACAGGGCTTAATGTTCAGGGAAAAGATGTCTCAGGACCAAGGTATGCTCTTTGTCTTTGCACAAAATCAGGTGCTGCGCTTTTGGATGAAAAACACCTTTATACCCTTAAGTATCGCCTTTATTGACGAGAACTATCAAATTGTGGACATCCAGAACATGGAGCCTGTGAGATCAATGATGGAGAGGGCGAAAACTTACTCCAGTCGAGCTGAGGCCCGACTGGCCTTGGAAGTCAATCAAGGCTGGTTTGAACAGAGGAATATTAAGGTTGGAGATCCAATCTCCATCCCCAAGCCAGAAGTTTCTCCACTCTTGCTTGATCTTTCCAAAGAGGGAGCCAGACAAAGGTCCAGGAGGCGGAGTCAGTGAAGTTTGACCTAGGACCTGAACTGGCTTTAGGGGTTTTCATGGCGCAAAAAACTGTGTTCTACTGAGACAGTTAGGTGACAGTTTTAATTCAACAACTGGGGACGGCATGGTCACAAAAACACTTTTTAAGTCATTGATAATGGTTATCTTGCTCTCAACAGCGGCTTGTTCATCAAAAAAGGTGGACCGCAGTGGAGATGATGATGGAGCTTCATTTTTTGATGAAGTGTCCAGCAGCGATGACAGCTTTATGTTCGGTGATGACAGCTTTATGGCCGATTTAGGATCGGGAGACCTCTCTTCTGATATGATGCTTCCAGAAGACAGTGGTTTTGCGTCGATAGAGACCGATGACTTTAGCTTTGATGATTGGGGCAGCGATGCCGGCGGAGACAGCTTTGGCTTTGACGACTTTGCCGATGATGCCGGTGGAGACAGCTTTGGCTTCGACGACTTTGCCAGTGATGCCGGTGGAGACAGCTTTGGCTTTGACGACTTTGGCGGCACTGACACCGACTTCTTTGCCAGTGACGACACCGGCTCCTTTGATGATTTTGGGGGAGACTTCCAGGACACGACCTTTGCGCCGCCCTCTGATCCCTTCGCTTCAACTGCTGACAGTGGTTTCTTGGGAGAGGGCTTTGGTGACTTTGATGAACCCACACCTCAGCGAACTTGGGTGCCGGTGCAAAAAGTTGAGACAGTTCCCTTTGAGCGCAATGGGGTTTGGATCAACGCGATTTATATAGCCCGTCCTGGTGACACCATTAGCTCTGTGAGCCAGATGATTTACGGGGATGATCGCAGTGAGGAGCTCAAAAGAGCCAATCGAACCTTACGAGAAAACTTGAATGTGGGAGATAAAGTCTACCATAACTCACCCCGTCGCTCGGCAGATCGATCAGGGCTGTTGAACTATTGGGAAGAGCTTGGACTTGAGCCAGAGCTTTATATTTCCAATCCCGGAGAAAATATTCGCAAAGTGTCCGAGCAGCTCTTGGGCCACAAAGACTCCTGGAAGGAGATATGGGCGATTAACCTGGATGTGGAATCCAAGTGGGACATTCCAGCAGGGACCCGCCTCAAGTACTGGCGGGGAACGGATGCTCCTGGGCCACGACTGGCTTCAACTCCGCCCCCAGCGCCAACACCAACTCCTCCAGCATCTCCGCCTCCGGCGGCTGCACCTCCTCCTTATCAGCCTTCAGAGATGGAGGAGGACCTGGCTGATTTAGCAGATTTGGAAGAGGACTTTGAATCACCTGAACCGGCTCAAGTGGCAGGAGTTCAGGCCTCTCCACCACCCCCGCCTCCGCCACCTCCTCCGCCTCCACCACCTCCTCGAGTGGAAGCCCCTGCGGCCGCTCAGACAGCTCCAACGGCTCAGACTTCTACAGGCGGTGGAATGGATGATCAAACTCTCCTCTTAGTGGGAGCGGGAGCCGGAGTCTTGATCCTCTTTTTACTGGTTCGAATTATTAAGAAAAGGCGAGAAGCTCGCGAGTTTGACTTCAACACAGCCACTCACACTCAGATTGAGTAGAGCCGTTAAAGATCATCCTTAGGCTAAGTCAAAGGACCCTCTCAAAAAGAATTTGAGAGGGTTTTTTTATCCAACTTGTTGGAAAATGATGTCCAAGACACTTTTCTGATCTTGGCGAGAGGTCTCTACAAAATACATAAGATCATCAACGATTTGAATGTCACGATTGTTGTTGGGCTGGAACTGAAGGCCACAGCCGCGGGCATTTTGCCAGATGACGTCGGCATTGATCTTTCTTTCCCGACCTCCAACCACAAAGGTCAGTGTGAGTTTATCTTTGTTGCGTAAACCCGGAGCGTCCTCTGTCTGCAAAAAAGCTCCTGTGAGGCTGATATTCCGCAAGATCCCCTTACCAGCTCTTCGTGCATAGCTGCGGCGAAACTCAATATCCACATGGAGTGGGATGCGGGGTTTTGGGACTTGATTCTCATTGGTATTCATAAAAAGCTCCCCCTTCAATCGTATTGAGTCTATCGGCAGAAGTGGAATAATTTTTAGGGGTATAATTGTAATTCATTGATATTAGGGCAAAAATTTCTTATTGGTGGGGGGATTTCGATTCAAAATGGGACGTAAATATTGAAGCTTGCCAAGGCCTGTAAACCTGGCTAGACTTAGGACTAACTATAGAAAAGGGTCTTTTGGTGCTATAAAAGCACCCCCCAAGGGTTTTTTGATCAGATCATTGGGCCGAGGGGCTCTGCAAAATAACTTAATTTAAATTTAAGGCCTCCACAGATTTTTCAGTAATTCTAAGCCATTAATCCAAAATTGGGAGAAGAATGATGTCCTCTCAAGAGCAAACAAACGGGGAAAAAATGTTTTCAAAAGAAGGCAAAGCAGGGGAAGAGTCGGCCACATCAACGTCGGCCTCAACCGTCAGTGAAGGGGCAGCAGAGGGAGAAAGCCAGGGTTCTGGTGGAGCCAAAGGGGGAGAGCGACAAGAAAGATCGGCTCGTCATGAGCGCAGTCATCGCCGAGGAGGAGGAAAGGATAACCGGCGCCAGCGAGGCTTCAAGTCCGGCTCCCATCATAAAAATAGACATGGGAATGGCAATGTCCAAGGCAATGGTGGCAACAGGGGCAATCAACTTCCCCAGGATGACATGATCGAAGAGATCGTCCAGCAGGATGTGGACCTTTCAGATATCAATTTAACGGAAGACGAGAGAAAAGACCTCAACTCCAAGAACATGCGGACTAAAGACATTCGTGAGCTCACGGCCTTAGCTGAAAAACTCAAGATTGAAAATCCTGCGGGACTGCGGCGTCAAGATATGGTTTTTGAAATCTTAAAAAGAGCCGCGCAGTTAGGAGATATTTTTGGCAATGGTGTTTTGGAGATTCTGCCTGATGGCTACGGATTCCTAAGGTCTCCAGACTATAATTACTTGCCCGGGCCCGATGATATCTATGTCAGCCCCTCGCAAATTCGCCGTTTTGGATTGAGAACTGGGGATACAGTCAGTGGAACTGTTAGGCCACCCAAAGAGGGGGAAAGGTACTTTGCCCTTTTAAAGGTAGACACCCTTAATTATGAGCCCTTGGAGAATTCAAAACATAAAATTCTCTTTGATAACTTGACCCCTTTGTATCCAGAACAGCGTCTCAACTTAGAGTATAGCCCTGGGGAGTACACCACCCGTGTGGTGGACTTAATGGCTCCTTTAGGAAAGGGGCAGAGAGCTCTTATAGTGGCCCCTCCCAGAACGGGAAAGACGGTTCTCATGCAGAATATTGCCAATGCCATAGCCACCAATCATCCCGAAGTGACTTTGATTGTCCTGTTGATTGATGAGCGGCCAGAAGAAGTGACGGATATGCTGAGGAATGTCAAAGGCGAGGTCATTAGCTCCACTTTTGACGAGCCTCCCACCCGTCACGTTCAGGTGGCCGAAATGGTGATAGAGAAGGCTAAGCGCTTAGTTGAACACAAGCATGATGTGGTCATCTTATTGGACTCCATCACCCGGCTGGCCAGAGCCTACAACACCGTCGTTCCCCCTTCCGGAAAAATTCTATCGGGAGGAGTGGACTCAAATGCCTTGCATAAGCCCAAGCGCTTCTTTGGGGCGGCAAGAAATATTGAAGAAGGGGGCAGTCTGACAATCATTGCCACGGCCCTAGTCGATACCGGCTCCAGAATGGACGAGGTGATTTTTGAGGAATTTAAGGGAACAGGAAACTCGGAAATCCATTTGGACAGAAAGCTAATGGAAAAGCGGATTTTTCCCTGTATGGACATCAACAAGTCGGGAACCAGAAAAGAAGACCTTTTGATAGAGAAGGCGGATCTCAATCGCCTATGGATTTTACGCAAAGTGTTATCGCCTATGAACGTTGTGGATAGCATGGAGTTTTTGTTAGACAAACTTCAGCACTCCAAGACGAACACGGATTTTCTAAATTCGATGAGTGGCTAGTAAACCATTAAAAAAACTTAATTAAACCCGGGCCGATGAAATGACAAAGTCGGCTGAGGGACCTTAATGCAAAGCGCCAAGAGACTGTGGAAAGCGATGTGGATAACTTACTATTTTTTCAAGTCGAATTTTTGTGATTTTTACAAAAACTGAATTTCAAGGGATATCACGGCCTCTAAAAGCCTGTAAAGAAAAATATGTTTTCAAAGTTAGATCAGGTGGAAAAAAGATTCGAGCAGTTGCAACAAGAGCTCCAGAATCCAGAGATCACCCAGGACCAAGGCAAATTTAGGCAGAGAATGAAAGAGCTGGCTGACCTAGAGCCTCTGGTGTTGGCCTATCGAGAGTATCGGCGTGTGCAGAGTGAGTTACAGGCCAGTCAGGCTCTTCTTGAAAGTGAAAAAGATTTAGAGATTCGCCAGATGGCGAAAGAGGATATTCGTTCGCTGGAGCTACAAGGGGTGGAGTTGGAGAGCCAGCTTAAGCTGTTACTTCTGCCGAAAGATCCCGCAGATGAAAAGAACATCATTTTAGAAATTCGCTCTGGAGCAGGTGGGGATGAGGCCTCTCTTTTTGCCGATGAACTCTTTAGGGCTTACATCCACTATGCCTCTGGCAAAGGCTGGCGGGTCGAAGTCATTAGCTATTCCCCCGGAAATGCGGGGGGCTGTCGTGAAGTGGTGGCTAGTATTTCTGGAGATAAGGTCTACAGTCGCCTCAAATACGAGAGCGGTGTTCATCGGGTGCAGAGAGTTCCCAAAACTGAAACCCAAGGCCGTATTCACACCTCTACGGTCACCGTAGCTGTCCTGCCCGAGGCCGAATCAGTAGATATAAAAGTGGACCCCAATGATCTGAGAATTGATGTCTATCGCTCCAGTGGATCAGGCGGACAATCTGTCAATACCACGGATTCCGCGGTTCGAGTCACTCACTTGCCAACGGGACTTATTGTCACATGCCAAGAGGGCAAGTCACAGCACAAGAATAAGGAGACAGCCTTGAAAGTCCTCTACTCTCGTTTGATGGCCATTGAGGAGGAGAAAGCGCAAAAGGAGGCCTCCAGTCATCGATTGGCACAGATTGGGACAGGGGATCGCTCTGAGCGCATTCGTACTTATAATTTTCCACAGACTCGAATTACAGATCATAGAATCGGTTTAACTATCCACCAGCTCGGAGAGGTCATGTCTGGAGATTTTGACGGACTGATTGAGCCCATTGCCGCTCACTATCAGGCGGAAGCACTGAAGCAGCAGAATCAGGCGTGAGTGTCTTGAAAGTTTTAGAAAAAATGACTCAGGAATTTGAAGTCGCGGGAAGTCGAAGTCCTCGTCGAGATGCTGAACTTATACTGTCCTGCGCTTTGAACTGCGAGCCTACGGAACTCTATGGATCTAAGAGTTCTTCATGTGTCGATGTCCTCACCCCTGTGCAAAGTTTAAAAATCCAAAAGCTGTCGGAGAGAAGACAAAGGGGAGAGTCCATCGCCTATATTTTAGGCTATAGAGACTTCTATAAGTCCCGCTTTTTAGTTGGCCCCGGTGTTTTGGTTCCCCGGCCCGAGACAGAGCATATTCTGGAGTGGAGTGTGGAGTTCTATCCGGTCGAGAAGCCATTGAGGATTTTAGACTTAGGATGCGGTAGTGGCTGTATAGGTCTTAGCCTATTGAAGGAGTTTTCAAAATCTCAACTTTCCGCGGTGGATATCAGCCAGGAAGCTCTTTTTTATGCAAAAAAAAATGCAGGAGTGCTCAACCTCAAAGACCGAGTGACCTGGTTTTTAGGCTCTGCCCAGCAATTTGCTGAAATTCACTCAGGCACCCAGGGGTTTGATTTGATTGTGGCCAATCCTCCTTATATTGATCCTATGGATCCAGATGTGGAACCTGGAGTGCGACTCTTTGAACCCTCAGAGGCCCTGTTCTCTGGGGATGGAGGGTTAGAGGCCATCAAGGAGTTTAGCCTCTCTGCTTTGAGCTTACTGGCTCCTGGGGGGTACTTTTTGATGGAGATAGGCGGCGGACAGAGGTTGATGCTTGAGTCCTGGCTTCGCAATCAATGGAGAGAGGAGATCGAGGTGTCTTTTTTGAAAGACTACTCTGGTTACCATCGAATTTGTGTGGTCAGCTGGGCGTCTCAAAGAGGAAAAGGAATAGAGGTGAGTCATGGATAAGATGAAAATTCACTCAGGAGTTCGTTTAAACGGAGTGGTTGAGGCCAGTGGCTCCAAAAACTCGGCCCTGCCCATTCTCTTTTCCTGTCTATTGGCAGATGGGGAACATGTTTTAAGTAATATTCCTCGACTCAGAGATATCGATTCCAGCTTACAACTTCTTCATCATCTGGGTTGTAAAACAGAGTGGATAGCTTCCAATCGGCTTCGTGTGGTTGT
>SKLV01000082.1 GCA_007121385.1 Bdellovibrionales bacterium | reverse complement strand
ATCAAAATATCGGCTCCCGCCTCGCGGTACTCGCGGTGGACAGCCTCAATAATGTCTGGCTTTTCCAAGTTCCAAAGATCTGGAGCATGGCCTGCCGGTAGCCCTCGACGCATGAGCAAAGCGCCCATGGACCCATCCAGCAATAAGAGCCTCTCTCTAAGTGCCTGACGAAACTCCTGGTACCGCCCCTTTTGTCCTGCCACAGCATTTCTCCTTAGCCAAGAGTCTCAACTCAAAATAGTATTTGTATTCTAAAATATCGATGGAATCGACGAAATTAGCCTAATACAATCGAAATATGAGATCAATCTCAAATGGGCCTGATGTCCTTGCCCCCCCCTCTAATTTGGTTCGCAGTTTGAGTTTGATGATTTCCTTAGCACAGGTCCTGCTGTGGTTCTTAGTTTTGTGGTTTAATCTAAGCCAGAGTCTACCGGCCATATGGGCTCCCCTACAGATCGCCATTCAATCTTTTCTCTTCGTTGGCCTATTTATAGTCGCTCACGACTGCATGCATGGAATTGTCGGTCCCGCCTCGGGCCGGGTTGGCCGACGACTCGGACAGCTCTGTGCCTTTTTATTTGCTGGTTTCAGTTACTCTCAACTCAAAAAAAATCATGACAAACATCATGATTTTCTCGTTAGCCACCAGGATCCGGACTATACCGAGAATTCGGACGAACATTTTTTTGTCTGGCTGTGGACTTTTATAAAAAGATATTTCGGCCTTAAGGAGTTTTTAATTCTCCACATTCATGTTGTGATCGCCTATCTGATCAGTGGAAGCTTCCTTAAGGTGATCATTTTTTTTGCGATACCCTCATGGATTGCAAGTCTACAGCTTTTTTACTTTGGCACATATCTCCCCCACAGAAACTTTCATCAAAATCATTCCAGCCATGTATTAAAAGCGCGGAACAATGACTACCCTGTTTGGTTGAGTTTCATCACTTGTTATCATTTTGGTTATCACCAAGAGCACCATAAATATCCCTATCTGGCTTGGTGGAGACTCCCGCAAGCTCTAAAATTAAATAAACAAAAAAATTAAATACCAGAAGCCGCTGCAGACAGAGACTCGTTCTGTTTTTTATGAAGGTGCCTGTCCTAAATACATATTGCGAATGAATTTTTCTTGAAAGTCGTCGCTCAGGGCCAGCTCGATGGGGGTTTTGGTCTGCTCGACCCAAGTGTTGAACTGATCTCGCTGTTGATCCGTGGCCTGGCCCCAGGCCACTGTCCCCTCCAAGCTGCTGTTGCCCAAGATCTCCACCTCCATCAAGGGCAGGAGATCCAAGTCAAAACAGGGCTGAAGGGGCAAGTGCTGGCCAAAAGCCCCACCCAGAAACAGCTTCTCTGGGGGCTTGCCCGTGGCTGAGACCTTTTCCACCACCAACTCGAGCCCCGTGCGAATGGCTGATTTGGCCAACTGAAATTCCCTCACATCGGCCTGACTCAAAGCCAAACCCTGGCTCAGCTCAAGGTGAGTGGGCTCTAAAACCTCGCCCTCCCGGTTTACACTTCCTGCGGTCACGGCCTCGGCCACCATCTGCACCAGTGAGGAGCCACAGAGCCCCTTAGGGTAATCCTCATCAATGACCTCATAGTCCCAGCGCTGATGGGCCAGGTTCCAGCGTGGGTTCACAATGGCCCCACTCTCCGCTCTCATGCCAATACTGATGCTGGAACCCTCAAAGGCCGGTCCCGCTGGAGTGCTGGAGACAAAGAGCTTTTGCCCATCCCAAAACAAAATCTCCGAGTTGGTGCCCACGTCCACCAAAACCCAGGAGTGCTCCGCCGTCGCCAGGCCTCGCTGGTGGAGCAAAAAAAGCCCCGCCCACAGATCTCCCCCCACAAAGCTGTCAATCAGGGGCAAGGTCTCCAGTTGCCACGCCGAAGGCTCGGCCGCAGGAGCTGCCGGAGCCGACACCGGGGCTGCCGCCGGGGAGAGCTCTCGGAACTGGGCCTCTAAGACCTCGGGCTGATAGGGCGACACGGCTAAACTTTCAATATTTAAACCCAACAAAAAGGAAATCACCGCCGAATTGCCGGCCACCACAATGCGGCCAGTAAACTCGCTAGAGCTCCCTTGCGCCCGTTCCAACACCTTCACCAGGCTGCGCAACTGGCCCACTGCTCTTTGCCGCAAGGGTTCCACTCCCCGCCTTTGGGCGTACTCCAGACGGGTCATCACATCGGCCCCCATCTGAATCTGTCGGTTCAGGGATTTTACCTTGGCCCACAGGCCCTGCTCGTCCACAGCGGCCAGCTCCACACCAGTGGTGCCCAAGTCCACCGCCACCCACCAAGGGCCTTGGGGGGAGCGCAGCACTTGCAGGTCCTCTTGAAACACATAAACTTGAGGGAAAAACAATTCCAGATTGGCCTTGGGCCTGAGCATACAGCTCAACCTCCAGCCCTCCTTTAAAGCTCCCTCGCGAAAGGCCTTGCGGTCCGAGGGCGAGATGGGAGCCAATCCCTTTTCCACTTTCACTCGACATTGATGACAAAGCCCCTTGCCCATACAAGAGGAGCGAATGGGAATGTCCTGAGACTGCAAAATCTCAAGAGCCGTGGGCCCGGCCACTCCCACTCGGGCCGTCCACT
>SKLV01000067.1 GCA_007121385.1 Bdellovibrionales bacterium | reverse complement strand
TCCCAAGACCTAAAGACCAGCGCCTGCTGTGTGGCCAGCCCTGTGGAGAGTCGAATTCGTGAGGCTTTAAAGGACATTCACCCCGATGTGCTTCAGCGATTTTATGGTTGCGGCTCTCCCATTCCAACAGCCCTGGAGGGGCTGAAGGTTTTGGACTTGGGCAGTGGCTCTGGACGAGACTGCTATATTCTGTCCCGTCTGGTGGGAGAGCAGGGAAAAGTGATTGGGGTGGATATGACCCCCGAACAAATTCAGTTGGCAGCCGAGCACCTGGACTACCACCGCGAGAAATTTTCCTTTGCCCAATCCAATGTGGAGTTTCGTGAGGGCTTGATTGAGGACTTAGAGTCCTGTGGAATTCCCTCCAATTCAGTGGACTTAGTGGTGTCCAACTGTGTGATCAACTTGTCTCCGGCAAAAAAGCGGGTTTTCGCTGAGGCCTTCCGGGTTTTGAAGCCCGGAGGGGAAATGTATTTTTCCGATGTGTTTTGCAATCGCCGATTGGACCCGAGTCTGCGTGAGGACCCTGTACTCCTGGGGGAGTGTCTGGCGGGAGCCATGTACACCGAGGACTTTCGCCGGCTGATGCTCGATTTGGGCTGCAGAGACATTCGTGTTATGTCCCAGTCTAAAATTGATCTTGTTGATGAGAAAGTCAGAGAGAAAATGGGGGCAGCCGAGTTCTTCTCCATCACTTTCCGAGCTTTTAAGCTCGATCTGGAAGACAAGTGTGAGGACTATGGTCAGATCGCCATTTATAAGGGAACCCTTAAAGAGTGTCCCCAGGTCTTTGTTTTGGACGATCATCACAGCTTTGAAAAAGGCCGTCCCTATCCGGTTTGCAGTAACACCGCCGACATGCTGAATAAAACACGCTTTGCATCTCACTTTGAAATCCTTGGGAACACCTCCCTGCACTACGGGCTGTTTGACTGTGGTCCTACTCCCAGTGCTTCAGAGAGCTCAGCTTCAAATCCAGGGGCCTGCTGTTGAAGAAAAAAATGCCGACCCAAGAGGCCCCTTACCTATTTAACGTGATCGGTGAAAAGCACCGACTGCAAATACTCTGTCTCCTCTCCTCTGGTGCTGCCAATGTGGAAGAGATCCGCCGAGACTTAAATATGGAAGCCACTCTACTTTCTAAGCATCTGAAGGTGCTCAGGCTGGCCGGGCTTATCAAATCTCAAAGAGAGGGGCGACGACTGATCTACTCCATAGAGAAAAAGCTGGTTCGACGAGTGCGAGGAAAGCCTTTTTTAAATTTGTCCTGTTGCCAGATTCAAATGAAATAAAACCCTCACAATGTTTGGAGGAGAGAAAAATGAGTCACTATTATAACGAAGCCGATTTGGCCAAGTTTCCCCAGATCTCTGAATATCAAAAGGCCATGGGCGACAAGTTTTTTGCCTGGTACGGCGAAGTGTTCAAAGAGGGGGCTCTCACCGCCCGTGAGAAGTCTCTGATCGCTCTGGCCGTGGCCCATGCCGTTCAGTGCCCCTACTGCATTGATGCCTACACTCAGGACACTTTGCAAAAGGGCTGCACCGAAGAGCAGATGATGGAGGCAGTCCATGTGGCAGCGGCCATCCGCGGAGGGGCCTCCTTGGTTCACGGAGTGCAGATGATGAACAAGGCCAACAAACTGTCCATGTAGGAGTTTTCATGTCCTCTCTTAAAGCTCGTAGGTCCCCTTTGGCCAGCAGTCAGGAACAAATTCGCCAGCTGGAAAGTCCTGACTTTCAGCTGCCCCGCTTTGCTAACAAGTTGAAGGAGGCGGGACTCTTTCCTCTCAAGCCTAAAAAGATTGAGATCTTTCAGGTCAATTTAGGCAAAATGTGCAATCAGACCTGCCACCACTGCCATGTGGACGCCGGTCCGGATCGAAAAGAAATTATGAGTCAAGAGACCATGCAGATCTGTGTGGACCTGGTGCGTGAGCACCAGTTTCCTGTGGTGGATTTGACCGGTGGGGCGCCGGAGATGAATCCCCATTTTCGCTGGTTTGTGACGGAGCTGAAGAAGGCCGGAGCCCATGTGATGGACCGCTGCAACCTGACCATTATTCTGGCCAACCCCAAGTACAATGACCTGCCTCAGTTTTTTAAAGAGCACCAGGTGGAGGTGGTCTCCTCGCTGCCCCACTTTAGCAAAAACCGCACGGATCGGCAGCGAGGGGATGGGGTTTTTGACAAATCCATTCGAGCCCTGAAGATGCTCAACGAGGTGGGCTATGGGCAAGAGGGCTCGGGCCTAAAGCTGAACCTGGTCTACAACCCATCCGGCTGCTTTTTGCCCGGCGATCAAGGGGGACTGGAGAGAGAGTTTAAGGCTCGGCTCAAAGCGGACTACGACATCGACTTCAATAGTCTTTACTGTATTACCAATATGCCGATCTCAAGGTACCTGGAGTATTTGATTCGATCGGAAAACTATGAGTCCTATATGACGACCTTGGTGAATGCCTTCAATCCGGCGGCGGCCGGCTGTGTGATGTGCCGAAACACTCTGTCCATCGGCTGGGATGGACAGCTCTACGACTGTGACTTCAATCAGATGTTGGACCTGCCAGTTGAAAGCCAGAACTCTCGCCATATCCGGGATTTTGATTTGGCCAGCCTGGAAAAGAGAGATATTGTTTTAGGGCAACACTGCTATGGCTGCACCGCCGGCAGTGGCTCTAGTTGCGGCGGAGCGGTGGCCTAGGCCTCAAAGCCAAAGATAGGCAAGATAGATCAAGCTAAACAAAATTAAATAAGCCAAACCCAGGCGACACAGCCCCTTTTGCCACCGGGTGGGCCGAAACTCTTGGGGCAGCTGATCAGAAAAGATCAGCCGATAGTTCATATAGGCAAAAGCGGGGGCGGTGAGAAAGGCCGCCACAGTGACCAGGTCCACCAAAGACCTCAAGTTGGTGACAAAAAAGTAAATGACCACAGCGGCCCAGCCACCCGCCCACAAGAGCCCCCAGCGATAGAGGCGCTTTTTAGTGGGCACCGAGACGGACCACAGTGTTTCACCGGCCGCCGCCAAAGACCGCGAATAGGCGTCCAAACAGGTCAAAGTGGTGGAGAACATGGTGGCGAGGGCGGCAAAGGCGATCAGGGGCCAAGACCAGGAGCCCAAATTTTCGGTGTAAAGACTGACCACTTGGGCGGCAAAAAGGGCCCCCGAGTCGGAAAACTCAAAACCCCGTCCATGCATGACCACCGCTCCTAACAGAAGGAATAGGACAGCCAAAAGGGCTGTGGCCAAATAGCCAATGTTAAAATCCAGGCGGGCCAGCCTCCAGTTCACCCTAAAACCCAAATGGCGGTTTTTTTCCTCAATCCAAATGGACTGCCAAACCGAGGTCTCTATGGGCGCAGGCATCCACCCCATCAAAGCCAACAAAAAGGGAACAGTGGCCCAGGTGAAGGGAGAGGCCTGCACTTCAAAAAGGGGAGTCCAGTCAGTGCGTTTCAAGAGAGCCACCATAAAAGCTAAAAAAGTGGAAAGCAAAAGCACCAACATCAAGGGCTTAATTAATCGATCCAAGAGCTTATAGTGACCCACCAAAAGAAGAGTCCCTGACAGCAGCAAAATGAGGACACTCCACAAACCCACTGTCAAAGTCTCTGCAAAAAGATGATGGGCCAGAGCGCCGGTGACAAAGGTCACTCCAGCCATGGTGCCCACCGAAGTGATTAGGTTAAGGAGAAAAAAGGCCCAAACAAAGCCTCGGCCCAACTGATGGTAGCCGTGGAGAAGGTTTTTCCCTGTGGCCGTGGCATAGCGATGGCCAAACTCAAAAAAAGGATACTTTAAAAAGTTAGCCAGTATCACCAAGATCAAGAGCTGAAGCCCAAAGGCGGCTCCAGCTCGGGTGGACTGCACCAAATGGGAGACTCCAATGGCCGCTCCGGCCATCAACAGACCGGGGCCCAAAATTTGGTAAACCGATCTCATCTGGCTCATCCCCTAATAGGACCCCCGCCCCATCTATTCCACCGTCACTGATTTGGCCAAGTTGCGTGGCTGATCCACATCGTGGCCCAGAGAGTCGGCCAGGTGATAGGCCAAAAGCTGCAAGGGGATGACTTCCAGTAAAGGCATCAAAAGCCCTTCGGTTTGGGGCAGAGCCAGGTAGTGAAGACTCAAACTCTTGAGCCTTTCGTCCTCCCCTGTGCCAATGGAAATGATTTGCCCCCCCCGAGCTTTGGCCTCCTCCAAATTGCTGAGGGTCTTTTCGTAGAGCTCATCTTTGGGCGCCAACATGACAATGGCCATATGGGAGTCGATTAAAGCTAAGGGGCCATGCTTCATCTCGCCGGCGGCATAGCCCTCGGCGTGCATATAGGCCAGCTCTTTCAACTTTAAAGCCCCTTCCAAAGCAATGGGATAGTGAATCCCTCGCCCCATATATAAAAAGCCCCGGTAGGCCTTAAGGCTTTCGGCCGCTTCAGCAAAAAACTTTTCGTAGGCCAAAACTGTCTCCATATGGGAGGGCAGGGCCAAAAGAGATTGAACCAACTCGGCCTCTCTTGGCCCACTCAAGCGGTCTTTTGCTTTGGCCAAGGCCAGCGCCAAAAGATTGAGGACCGCCAAGGTGCTGACAAAGGCCTTGGTGCTGGCCACTCCAATCTCCACTCCTGCATTCATATACAAGTGAGCCTGGGCCTCTCGGTCAATGGAGGAGTTGGGCACATTGCAAATGCTCAAGACTTGAACCCCCTGCTCCTTCACCAGCCGCAAAGCTGCCAAAGTGTCGGCGGTCTCCCCACTTTGCGAGATCACCACCACCAAAGACTGAGGAGGCAGCACCGGCTGTCGGTAGCGAAACTCACTGGCAATCTCCACTTCCACCGGCACTCGCGCCCAAGTTTCAATCAAATACTCCCCAGCCAGACCAGCATAAAAGCTAGTGCCACAGCCCACAATAAAGACCCTTTCAATGTCTTTGAGAAAACTCTCCTCCAGCTCGCAGTCCAACTGAACTTGGTGACTCTCAAGGCACAGATGAGGGGCCAGGGCTTGAGCTACGGCCCGCGGCTGCTCAAAGATCTCTTTCAACATAAAGTGAGGATAGCCCTGCTTTTCGGCCTTCTCCTGACTCCAGTCCACCAGAGTGGGCTTTTTATCCAAGGCTTGGCCTTGATGATTGAGTAGGGTGACCTGAGTGCCCTGCACATGGGCCACCTCTTGGTCCTCAAGAAAAATCACCTGACGAGTGTGAGGCACAATGGCCTGAATATCACTGGCCACCACCACCTCTTCAGCACTCACTCCCACAATCAAAGGTGGACCGAACTTAAAAGCCACCATTTCGTTGGGCTGGTCTTTGGATACAGCTAAAATTGAGTAAGCCCCCTCAAGGCGGGGCAAGACGGCCAGAACGGCTTGCAGCAGGTTCCGCCCCCCGCTGATCTCCTGAGAGATCAGATGGGCCACCAACTCGGAGTCCGTGTCCGAGCTGCACTCAACCCCCTGGGCCTTTAAGTCCGCCCGAAGGGCGGCATGATTTTCGATAATCCCATTGTGAACAATACTCACCCCTCCCACACAGTGTGGGTGGGCATTGCGCTCAATGGGAAGACCATGGGTGGCCCAACGGGTGTGACCAATCCCTAAGTGGCCATCAAAGCTCTCGCTCTCCAGACGGCGCCCCAACTGGTCCAGCTTGCCCTCAGCCCGAACTCGCTTAAACTCTCCCTGATGAAGAATAGCCACCCCGGCACTGTCATAGCCTCGGTACTCAAGAGCTCTTAAGCCGTTAAAAATCACTTCCTTGGGGTTTTGCGGGCCAAAGTAGCCAACGATTCCACACATAAAAAACTCCGCTGATTTATTTTTCTCTCTCGCCTGACTTTTTGTCTGCGGCAGAGACTTCTCGGACTTCTGCCGGGGAACGAGGACTGTAGTTCTCAATATTCCTCTGTCGTCCCCGGGCCACAGCCAGTCCCCCGGCCGGAACATCTTTGGTGATGGTGGAGCCAGAGCCAATCACCGCTCCGTCCCCGACCTCAATGGGAGCCACAAACTGAGTGTCACTACCAACAAAAACTCCACGACCGATCTTGGTCTTGTACTTCTTGCGATCAGCCGCATAGTTGCAGGTGATGGTTCCACAGCCAATATTGCTGTCCTCACCAATCTCCGCATCCCCCAAGTAAGTGAGGTGGGAGGCCTTGCTGCGATCCCCAAGCCGAGCCTTCTTCAGCTCCACAAAGTTGCCCACCTTGGTCTCCCGCCCCAAGCTGGACTCCGGACGCAGGCGAGCATAGGGACCCACCTGGGAGCCTTCGCCAATTTTTGAATCTTCCAAATAACTGCCCCCTTTGAGGCGAACACTGTCAGAGATCTCACAGCTGTGAATGTAGACATTGGGCTCCAGCACGCAAAAGCGGCCAATGGAAGTTTTGCCCAAAATAAAGGCCCCGGGATAGACCACAGTCCCTGGACCCACCTCCACTTCATCCTCGATGTAGGTGGCCGAGGGGTCGACCAAAATCACTCCCGACTCCAGCAAAGCTCTGGCCTTTCGCTTAAAGATTTTGCGAGTCACTTTGGCCAACTCGGCCTGGGTGTTCACGCCGTAGGCCACATGCCGAGGGGCTTTAATGGCCTCCACCTTTAAGCCCTCTTCCAGAGCCAGAGAGACCAAGTCGGTTAAATAAAATTCTTTTTGAGCATTATGACTTTGAATCTTCGGCAACAACTCATTAAGGAGTTCAGCCCGCAGAACATAAATGCCTGTGTTGATTTCGCGGACTTTGAGTGTGTCGTGACTGGCATCCCGGGCCTCTACGATGGCCTGGACCTGATCCCTGTGGCGAACGATCCGCCCGTAGTGCCCCGGCTCTTTGAGCTCACAGGAGACCACCGCCAAATCGGCTGAGCCCTGGTCAAAACTTTTCACAAAGTGTTCCAGATCACGAGACTCAATCAAGGGGTGGTCTCCATTGAGAATCACCACCAAACCCTCCAGACTCTCGGGCTGAGCAGCGCGGACAGCATCGGCTGTGCCCCACTGATTCTGCTGACGAAAGCCTGTTGCCCCCAAGGACTCAATCACTGGACGGACCAGATTTTCACCAAAGCCCAAGACCACTCGAACCTCTTTGGCTCCCGCTTTCTTGGCCCCCTCAATTACGCGACGAATCATTGGCTGGCCAGCCACTGGGTGCAAAACTTTTGGCAAGGGGGAATTCATTCTTGTGCCCTTGCCTGCGGCAAGGATTATGGCGGAGAATTCAGACATGGAGTTATGGATGACTCAGGCCAGTCAAAAGGTCAAGAGAGGACTGTGAGATGAAGACTTGGCAGACCAGGCCCCAATGGGCTCTCTCTTCTCAATCTCGGCCTATTGCCCTATCGGAATCCCTGCCCCCCGATTCGGCGGGGCCTCTTTTCCCAGCAGACCCCATTCTTCTTATCGGTGGAGTTCATGGAGACGAGCCTGAAGGGGTTGTCTTGGGCCAAGCTGTTGAAAAATGGCTCATCCAAGAGCAAGAAGCGGGACACCTTAACCCAGAACAGCCCTGGATTGTGATTCCCTGTCTCAACCCGGATGGGGTGGCCCTCAACCAAAGAGTTAACGGCCGAGGGGTGGATCTAAACCGGAATTATCCCGCCAGCAATTGGTCTCCGGAGCACTCTCAAAGCCGCTATTTCCCCGGCCCCTCTCCCGGTAGTGAGCCCGAAATTCAAGCCTTGGTGCAATTGATTCAAGAGAGACGCCCAAAACTGATCATTCATTTTCATGCCTGGAAGCCCTCCATTGTTCTGACCTCTGATGCAAGGGGCTTGGAGTGGGCCCAGCCTCTGGCCCAAGCCTCCAGCTATCCCATCATGGACAGCATTGGCTACCCCACTCCAGGCAGCCTCAGTCACTTCGGTTGGCAAGACCTGGGCACTCCCATTATCTGTATCGAAGAAGAGGAGTGGATAGAGAGAGATAAGCCCCTTGACCAAATTGATCCCTCCCAATTGGAAAACCACTATGCTCCTCGGCTTTGGGAAAGGTGGAGGCCCGGCTTTCAAAAGATCTTTGCAGCCCCGAAAAACTCCTCGAACTCTCATCAAAAGGGAGGCCAGTGATGCGCTCCAGTGTTCTGGTGGTGGGTCACCCTCAACCTCAAAGCTTGGTTCTGGGAGCTGATGTAGTGGCCAACTACGAGGATGCCCTGACCAGGCTCAAGGAGACTCCTTACCCAGTGGTGGCCTTTGCTCTTCGTCCGGGCGAGGAAGACTTGGGCTACCACTTTGCCCTCGAAGTGGAGCAACTGACCCCAGAGACGCAAAAAGTTCTGGTCTGCCCCCCTGAGTCCAGCCCCACCCTTTTGCGTCTTTTGCAGTCCATTTCTCTGTGCCGAGTCGTGGATGATTTTTTAGACCCCGACTTTGAGCCCAGCCTTCAGAGCGCCCGGGAAGAGCACGCCTTGAGCCAACAGGGGCTCGACTTGTTTCGACTTTTTAATGAGCAAAACGAAAAACTCCGAAGCCTTCAGGAAAACTTGGAACAGAGAGTCCTCAAGCGTCAACAGTATCTTAATCGAGCCAAAACCAAGTTGGAGAAAACTCGTCAACAGATGGAGGCTCTTCACTCGGCTTTGATGACCATTCAGGGAGCCTCCAGCTTGGTAGATCTGGAAAGAGGACTGGGTGAAAGCCTGAGGTCCTACCTTAAACTCAGTTGGGTTCGCATTGCGGCCCACACTCAGACCTCCCTCGCCCAGCAGAGCTCCCTGTCCTTAAACGAGCGAATTTTTGGAGTCCCTCTCACTCGTGGTGCTCAGGAGGTGGCTCAAGTTTACTACGCCCGCTCCTCTGAACATCCTGAGTTCAGCCCAGAGGAGGAAGAGTTTCTCGGTCAACTCTCTGAAGCCGTCAGCCTGGCCATGGACCGATTGATTAAGCTTGAGCAGGCTGAATCCCTTAAACAGCAATGGGAGGCCACTTTCAATGCCATCTCCGCCCCCCTGTGTCTTGTGGACTCCTCTTTCAAAATCATTCGTTCCAATCAGGCTTTTATTCAAGCCGTAAAACGAGACGACACCTCCGATCCCTCTCCTGTCATAGGGCAAAACCCACTGCAGTTGATCTTTCCTGAAATGAATTCAGAGGATATTCAGTCCCTAGGGCCCCGCTTCCGATTTCGCCAAACAGATGCCCTGAGACAGCGAACCTATGAGGTCTCATGCCAAAATTTGGACCCCAAGCATTTTGCCCAGCCTATTTCTATTTTGATTTTTCGCGACCTCACAGAACAGTTGGGCCTAGAGCGCCAAGTGTTAGAGTCCACCAAAATGGCCGAGCTGGGCACTATTGGCAGCAGCATTGCTCATGAGCTCAACAATCCCATTGGAGGAATATTGAGTTTCCTTCAACTGATCAAAATGGACCTTTCACAAGAAGACCCCTTAAGAGAAGACATCGAAGCCATGGAGAAGGCCACTCATCGGTGTAAGGATATTGTCCATAACCTATTGGGATTTGCCCGACATCATGATCTACACGAAACTCAATTGTTTTCAATCCAGGAGGCTATTCACCAGGCCTTAAAAATCTTGGAGTTCAAAACTCGCTACCAGAATGTCCACTTTAGGCTGAATCTCCCCGAAAAGCCCTATTTGATCAAAGGGCAAGTGCAACTGCTGGCTCAGGCTATAAAGAATATATTAAGTAATGCTGTGGAGGCCCTAGACCAAGCCTCCGCTCAGGTCCAGATAGACCTCACCACCCATCAAGGGGACTATGAATTGGTCATTGCGGACAATGGACCGGGAATTGAGTCCGAAATTCTACAGCAAATTTTTAACCCTCTCTTCACCACAAAAAACCCCAGCCTTCATCCAGGCTTAGGCCTGACAGTGGCCTTCAAGATCGTCTCTGAACACCAGGGAAAGCTGGAAATTCTTTCCCAGACTGGAGTTGGGACAAAGGCAAAAATCACCTTCAAATGTCCAGATTCGAGGGCCTAGTCTCTGGATTTTGACGGGAAAATTTGACAGTGCCAATCCCCCTGCCCTACCATTTGAGAAGGCACCCATCTTAGGACTGAGATGCACAAAAAGGGCGCTAAAACCAAGGAAGGGAGCGCAATGCAAGGTCAAAGGATATTGATCGTCGATGATGAGGCGGGGTTAAGAACTGCTTTATTTCGCGCCCTGGACCGCAAAGGTTTTCAAGTTATCACTGCCGCCTCCAAAAAAGAGGCCGAGACCATCAGCCAGTGCGACAAACCCATTGATTTGGCTTTGGTGGACTTAAGACTCCCCGATGGGGATGGGCTAGACTTGATGAACCAGATAAAGTCTATTCATCAACAATGTGAAGTCATTATTTTGACCGGCTTTGGAAGTGTGGAAAATGCTGTTGAGGCTACACAAAGAGGAGCTTTTCACTTTATCTGCAAGCCTTTTAATTTGGATGAGATTATGGTTCTTGTAGAGCGCGCTCTGGCTCACAGTCATTTACAGAAGGAAAATATTCAGCTCCGCTCGGCTCTGCATAAAAAGTACCAGTTTGATAACATTGTTGGACAGAGCGAAGCCATCCTCAAGGTGATGGAAATGATTGAGCGCGTAGCTGAATCGGACTCCACTGTTCTGGTCACTGGGGAGAGTGGGACAGGTAAAGAACTGGTGGCCAAGGCCATTCACTACAACTCTCCAAGAGCCAGTAAGCCCTTTGTTCCTATCAACTGCGGAGCCATTCCGGGAGAGCTTTTGGAAAGCGAGCTCTTTGGCCATGTCAAGGGGGCTTTTACCGGCGCCATTGCCAATCGAGTCGGACGCTTTGAACTGGCCGCAGGCGGCACTCTGTTTCTCGACGAAATTGGTGATATGAGCCCAAGCCTGCAAGTCAAGCTGTTGCGAGTGCTTCAGGAGCGACGCTTTGAGCCTGTGGGGAGCGCAAAGACCCTTCAGTCTGATGTTCGTGTGATCGCGGCCACCCATATGGATTTGGAAAAGGCTGTGGAAGAGGGACGCTTCCGAGAGGATCTTTTCTATCGACTCAATGTGATCCCCATTCGCATTCCAGCTTTAAGGGAGCGTCAAGGAGACATTCCACTTTTGCTTCACCATTTTCTTCAGGACTTCAACCGAACCCGCGGGCGCAATTTGACGGGAATCAGCCCCCAAGCCCTTGAAGTCCTCACCAACTACCCTTGGCCCGGAAATATCCGCGAGCTCGAGAACTTGGTGGAACGCTTGGCTATCCTTAAAGGCCAAGGTTTAGTGGATTTGACGGACTTGCCCGAGAAGTATCAGCGAATGTCGCAGCCTAAAGTGATGGATCCCAACAAGCTGGACATTCCCGAACAGGGGCTCGACTTTAATTCAGCCGTAGACCACTATGAGAATAGCCTTATCCTGAAGGCTCTTGAAAAGACAGGATGGAACCGCAATCAAGCAGCTATTCTCCTGCGTCTGAACCGAACTACCCTGGTGGAAAAAATTAAGAAGAAGGGGCTGAGGCCTCCCGAAATGGACCTCTAGCCAAGGGCTGTCAGCAAATGTCAGCAGGAGCCCAACATACAATGTTGTTAGCTATAGCTGGCGATGACCTATATCCATCCTCTTCTGCAAGCCCTTCCAATTCACTGACTCAGCCTGGCTGTAGGCATGCTGTAAAGCCTCGGGCAGGCTGCTGCCCAAGCCCACTGCATTGAGGACTCTTCCCCCTTTGGTCACCCAGGTCCCTGTTTGGGAGTCCCGGCCTGTCCCCCCATGCAAAAAATAACTACTCGCTGTTTGGAAAGAAACATCTCCTTCAATCGGAGTGCCCTGAACGGGGCCCTGGGGATAATTTTCTGCAGCCAGGACCACGCAAGCTGAAGCCAAGGGCTTCCACTGCAGTTGAGGTAAGTCTCCCCGGGCCACCTTAAAAAACACATCTCCCCAATCTCCCTCCAATAGAGGCAAAACGACCTGGGCCTCGGGGTCACCAAAGCGCACATTGTACTCCAAGACCATAGGTCCCGTTTCAGTCACCATGACTCCAATATAGAGAATGCCTCGATAGAGCATTCCCATAGCCTGAATCTGACGAATCGATGGATAAATAATCTTCTCTTGGATCTCCGCCATAAGGCTTTCAGAAATCGCAATGGGGGCGACCGCACCCATTCCTCCCGTGTTGGGCCCAACATCAGAGTCCTTAAGCCTCTTATGGTCCTGCGCCAAAGGTAACAATTGATGACCTTGACCCTCGGTCAAACACAAAAAGCTCAGTTCATAGCCCCGCTGGTGCTGCTCAACTAGAAGTCGGTCTCCTGCCGAACCCAGTGTCTTATCCTGCAAAATCTGCTTTCCAACTTCTAGGGCCTCAGTCTCACTCGCACAAATCACCACGCCCTTGCCGGCCGCAAGACCATCGGCTTTTAATACAAAAGGAGGGGAGAACTCAGCCAAAGTAGACTTTAGCTCACTCAAAGAGGTCACCACTTGATAGGCAGAGGTGGGAACCCCGGCTTCAGTCATAAACTCTTTGGCAAAGATTTTACTGGCCTCCAGTTGAGCCGCCTGACGAGAGGGGCCAAAAACAGCGACACCTGCGCTGCGCAAATCATCAGCCAAGCCAAAAGCCAAGGGCTGCTCCGGACCAATCACAACCAGGTCCATGGAGGTCTTCTTGACCAGCTTCATCAAAGCCGAACTGTCCCCCACTTCTCCTGGATGGCATAAAGCCTCACTCACCATCCCCGGATTGCCCGGCCAAGCATGAACTTCAGTCACCGAGGGGGAAAGTCTTAGGGCTCTCACCAAAGCGTGTTCGCGAGCTCCTTGACCAACGACTAAAACTTTCATCGGAAATCTCCTTGAAATCAAAATCAAGGTCATAAGGCAGCTCTCGACCAGCTGTCAATTGACCCCTGCCTTGAATGCCCTTAACCTTTCTCCTATGCGACAAATTTCTTTTAAGCTTCAAGACAAGACCATCATTCTCTCAGGAACCTTTAACCATCAAATGCAAAATATGGCCACTACTCTCACCAGCTTGGGGGCTGATGTGGCCCTCATAGGACCATCAGCTCAAGAGGCTCGTCGGTTTTGTGACAATTTAAATGATGCCCGGGAAATCAATTCCAGCTTCGGCCGCAGCCTAGTCATAGAATCCTCCCTAGACAGTGAATCCTCCGTTCAGGAGGCCGTTTCTCGAACAGCGGAGTCCTTTGGGGGGCTGGATGCCCTTATTGACTCCCGGATGCTGAGTCGTCATCCAAAATCCTTTTCTCAAAGCTCTTCTCAAGAGATGATGGAGACCTTTCAGGATGTCCTCCACAGCACACTTTTGATTACGCAGATGGCCCTACAGTTTATTGAAGGCCGCCAAAAGGGCCGAGTGATCTTTGTTCTTCATGACTCTTGGCGCTGGGCTCTTCCGGGAGAAGAACTCTCCTCCGTTTTTCGCTCTTGTTTGCAGCAGCTCACTAAAACTCTGGCTCAGGAAATCACCGAAAAAAATATCACTGTCAATGCTCTGGCCGTAGGAGTCACTGAAGAGTTTTTGCTGCAACGCTATCCAAAATCTGGTTCAGCTGAGCTTGCCCTTAAAGAACTCAAAGCTCATTGCCCTTCAGCTCGAATGGTAGACGCCCAGGACATTTCCCATCTGGTGGCCTTCTTGGCGAGCCCCTTAAGTTCAGCTATCAATGGACAAGTGCTGACGGCCCACGGCGGCTGGATCTAGCCCAGAAGTGGAAGAAGCTCCCAACCCCAGGGAAGCGGAACTCTCCAAACTCTCCTTTGTCTGAGAAGGGCGCCACAGACTGGCGCCCAAAACCATCTCCTCTTTCAAAGATCCCGAGTGAGTGTAGACATTGATGGAAGACTTCTGTTGACCCAGGTAAGTCTCCAGCCAAGGGGCCACGGAGGGAGCTCCAGTCAGGCAAATATTATTTGTTTTTAACTCAAGTCTGAGCTCTCGACCAATGTTCTGAGCCCACTGTTTAAAAAGGGCCTCCAAAGAGGCTGAGAGATCAATTTCTCGAGCCGTGACCGGCTGCTCGGGCTGACGGGCTGGACCTCCTAGCCAGCGAGGAAACTCCACCTCAATCTGGCGCCGGCAAAGGTGTCCTTGAGGAGACCACTCCAAAGCCTGGTGCAGTAAGGCTTCGACAAAACGAGGTTCCCCATAAGAGGCCAAATCATGGAAGTGGTCAAAGGACCTATCCCCTTTAAAGCCAGAGTAATGGGCCAACTGCTCTAAAAAAAGAGCCAAAGAAGGGGCTAGATTCAATCTCCACAGCAGTCTCATTCCGCTCTGATCCGCCCACCAAAGCTGAAGTCTTTCCTGATTCTGATTCCGCTTCTCAAAACAGAGAACTGCGGATTGAGAAAACCCAGAGCATTGAAAGGCTCGGGCCGCCAGAGCCTGACCTGGCTCCATTCTCTCTAAGCTCAAGAACTCAAGACCCCTGGTCTCCAGCCAGCGGATCTCCCGTCTCTGCCCCCAAAGACGGCGGAACAGTCCCTCCTCTTGGGGGGCCAGCAAGACCAAGCGATCCGAAGACTTCAGCCGGACCTGATGCTCCTGTAAAAGAGCTGGAAAATGTTCAGAGAAAGTGGCTGCCGGAAGTGAACTTTGCAGCACCACTTGGCCGCTCCGACTCAGAGCCACAAAAATGTCTTGATCGTCATCTAAAACAGCTAAACTGTACATTGCGGTCTGCACTCAAAAACGCAGACTCCCTGTCCTTTCACAAAAACCCTTAACAAAAAGCTCTCACTTCAGCCTCCTAAGAATAGCAAATTCCCCCTTGACGAATCAATCCTCCAATCATGTGATTTTTTTAAAGCTTCCAGGCACCCGCCAGAGGCTCTAGAGTTGAAGGGAGAGAACTAAGGACTCGGCTTGAGTGAATTGCTCCGGGGCCACATACAGACGATCAATAGTGCGAATTTCCTCATATTTTTTGAAAATTTCCGTGCTGTCCTGAAGGCTAAAAGGCTGAGCCCGACGATCGTATTGGTCCACCACATAGATCTGGAAGGGCTTTTCCTCCGGCGTCATGGTGTGGTACTTGCTCAGCCTCACCTGAGAACTCGCCCAAATGACTTGGATCCCTTCACTCTCCAAAGCCTGAGCCATTTTTTCTGGACGCTCCGTCACTGTGGTCGAATGAAGCTCAAAGAGCATGCGAAAGGGTCTTCGCTCGGAGATTCTGCGCGCCCAGGGGTTGTCCACCGAGGCCAAATGTTCAAAAAGGGCATAGTCAGTGCACTTAATATAATCCTCAATTTGAGCCGGCAGAAAAAAGCTACAGTCCGGTGAAGTCAGATAGCGACTGAGCAGCTCCTCGTAAATGATCCCCTTATGGTGAAAGTAAACCATCAGGTGCATATGGTGTCGGGCCAACAGAAAATCATCAAAGGTGTAAAGGGCTCGCCGATTGAGAGCCAGATGAAGATTGCCCTCCACCAAGTGTGAAGTCATATTGGCCAGCAGCCAGGATTGCTCCACCTTGCCGTAGTTGGTGCCACAGAAGTAGGCATCTCGGGCCAAATAGTCCAGACGATCCACATCCATCTCAGAGCTGACTAACTGGCTGAGAATCACGCGAAAATTAAGACCCTGATCGATAAAAAAATCATCCTCCGCTCGCAAACTCTTATCCACCAGGCAGGCGATGTGCTCTGGACCAATGTCGGGAAACTGAGCCCGCAAAATGGGAGTCAATGAGGAGTCCGTGATGAACTTGATGGTGTAGTCCTCGTGATTGGCTCGGGCCTCTGGCTCTACGGCCCTGTCCCTTAGCCGATAGATGTCGACTCCCAAGTCCTTTAAGGGGGGCATGACCTCCTCGGTGGTGTGAGAGAGGGGTCCGTGACCGATATCGTGAAGAAGAGCGGCCAAGCGCAGAGCTTGACGAAGGCGCTGGCGAACCTGAGGGCTTGAAAATTGAAAGTCCTTAAAAATGTGATCAAAGGCCACCGCCGCCAAATGGCAAACTCCAATGGAGTGGAGGTAACGATTGTGGGTGGCTCCGGGAAAGCTGAACTCAGAAAAACCCAACTGTTTGATCGAACGCAACCTCTGATAGGCCAGACTGTCCAGCACCGCCACCTCAGCGCGAGACAGCTCCAGGGATCCATGGATGGGGTCTCTGATTTCCATATTTCCTTTTAGGCCCTTCACCTCAAAGCGTCAAAAGCATTTTTCGGGGCCCTGAGCCTTGGATTTATTCGCTGCTTCAGGGTACTCTCTGAGCCCGCAAAGCGGCTAAGGAGCGCAAAATGCAGGTTTATTTAGAATTGATGGAAAAAATCTTAAACGAGGGCGTGGATAAAGAAGATCGCACCGGAGTGGGAACCCTCAGTATTTTTGGCCACCAAATGCGCTTTGACCTCAATGAGGGCTTTCCCCTGGTCACCACAAAAAAAATTCACCTGCGCTCAGTGATCCACGAGCTCTTATGGTTTCTCAAGGGAGAAACCAATATCCAGTACCTCAAAGAGAACAATGTCCGCATTTGGGATGAATGGGCCGATGATCAGGGGCAGCTGGGACGAGTTTACGGAGCCCAGTGGCGGTCTTGGAGAACCCCGGATGGCCGATCCATTGATCAAATCCAGCAGGTGGTGGAGAGTCTTAAAAAGACTCCTCACTCCCGGCGCCACCTTGTGGTGGCCTACAATCCCGGCGAGGTGGAACAAATGGCTCTCCCTCCCTGCCATGCCTTTTTCCAGTTTTATGTGGCCAAAGACCGTCTGTCTTGCCAAATGTACCAGCGCAGTGCTGATGTCTTTTTAGGAGTCCCCTTCAATATCGCCAGCTATTCCCTTTTGACTTTGATGATGGCTCAAGTTTGCGGCCTCCAGCCCGGGGAGTTTATTCACACTCTCGGTGATGCCCACCTCTACTCCAACCATCTGGATCAAGCTCGACTGCAGTTGAGTCGAAAGCCTCGACCTCTGCCGCAGATGAAGCTCAATCCCCAGGTGAAGTCGATCTTTGATTTTCGCTTTGAGGACTTTGAACTGATTGGCTATGATCCCCATCCCCATATTAAAGCTGAAGTGGCGGTGTAGCATGATACTCTCCCATATTGTGGCGGCGGCGCAAAACGGTGTGATTGGCAAAGACAATCAACTGCCATGGCATATTCCTGAAGACCTCAAGTTTTTTCGCGAAAAGACCAAAGGGAAGGCGATCATTATGGGGCGCAAGACCTTTGAGTCTGTGGGCCATCCTCTTCCTGATCGGCTGAATGTGGTCATTACCCGCAACCCCGAATTTAAAAAACATGAAAGCACAGATTCTCGAACTCCAGTCCATGTAGTCAGTTCTTTAAAGGAGGCCATCGAGTACTGCTCAGAACAGGTCCATCGTTATGGAGAAGAGGTCTTTATCATTGGTGGAGGAGAAATCTTTCGCGAGTCCATGGACATTGTAGACCTGATCTACCTCACTCGCATTCACAGTGATTTTCCCGGAGACATCACCTACCCCGATGTGGACCCCCTTAAATTTATAGAGATTGAGCGCCGTGATCGAAGTGAGCCCACTCCCTTCTCTTTCTTGACTTACTCCCGGAGAGATCCTTAGCCAACAAGCTGAATGGGACCATGGTCCAGTTTTTCTCAAGTTGGTGCAAAAGAACTTAAGCCTCAAACTGAGACACCGAAGAGAGGGAGGACAGTAGAGAACCCACTGGGATGGACCCAGGAGGCATCAGGGATCGATGCCTAGTCAATTTCTCACGGAGGAGGAAAAAAATGGGTTTACGAATTAATACCAACACAGCTTCGCTGAATGCTCAGAGAAATCTGATGGGCACGAAGTTGGGCTTGGACAGAAGTCTGGAGAGACTCTCCTCAGGCTTCCGCATCAATCGAGCCGGCGACGATGCTGCCGGTCTCGCCATATCCGAGAATCTAAGAGCTCAAATTCGAGGTCTTAGACAGGCTTCCCGGAACGCCCAGGACGGTGTGTCCTTGGTTCAGGTGGCCGAGGGCTCCCTTAATGAGATCAGCTCTATACTGATCCGGTTGCGTGAATTGGCGGTGCAGGCCGCTTCTGACACCATCGGACCCGTGGAGCGCCAGTTTCTCAATGTGGAGTTCGATCAGCTGCTCTCTGAAATTGATCGGATTGCTGACAGCACCGAGTTCAACGGAACTCAATTGCTCAGCGGAACGGGATCGATTTTGGACTTTCAAGTGGGCACTCGCAACGACCCAAATATTGACCGACTCTCTTTTGACGCTTCAAAGGCAGATGCCAACACCGCAGCTTTAGGTATGAATCTGACCAGTGTGGCTGATAAGGCCTCAGCTCAGAACACGCTGGCCGCCATCGACTCGGCCATTGTCAGTGTGTCAGCCATGAGAGCGGACTTTGGTGCCATACAAAACCGACTGCAATCGACCATTAGCAATTTGGCTGTGTCGGTTGAAAATATGTCGGCGGCCAATAGCCGTATCCGTGATGTGGACGTGGCCGAGGAGACGGCTGAACTGACGAAGAATAATATTTTGTTGCAAGCTGGGACTTCTGTGCTCGCTCAGGCAAACCAGACAGCTCAGACTGCATTGACTCTGCTGAACCGCACTTTCAGCTAATCATAGAGGGGCTCGCCCCCTCATGATTCTCTGAATAGTGTCTGGTTCAAAGCTTTTAGCTCACGAGAGACGCAATGGATTGTGTCTCGACCCCAAGGCAAACTCGCTTAAGGGTCACTAAATATGAATACTTGTTTCCTGCGCCGAATGGACCGCTCTGTCAAAAGAGCGGTCCCTTCATTCCCCGGAGGAAGCCTCGGACCTAACAAGGCCCGCAAGATCACTCTTTGAATAACTCCCCTTTTAACTCTTAGAACTAAAAACTGGACTCCAGGTCTCGGTCAAAAATGCCGATCTGTCTATGGGGACATACACCCATTTAACAACAACCGCGGCACACGATGTGCCCGTAGCCAAGGGATTGGCGCTTATCAAGGAGGATGAGAAATGCAAGGAGGATAGAAATGGGATTACGAATATCAACCAATGTGGCTTCTCTGAATGCTCAGAAGAGCCTCAGTGGAACCGGCCGGGCTCTGGATCGCTCTCTGGCCCGACTCAGCTCAGGATTTCGCATCAACCAAGCCGCTGACGATGCAGCAGGTTTGGCGATCAGTGAGAATCTGAGGGGACAGATCCGGGGGCTCAAACAGGCCTCGCGCAATGCCAACGATGGAGTCTCGCTGGTACAGGTGGCCGAAGGAGGGCTCAATGAGATGTCTTCCATGCTGATCCGGCTGCGGGAGCTGGCGGTCCAAGCCTCTTCTGACACCATTGGGGACACGGAGAGAAGGTTTATCGATGTGGAGTATCAGCAGCTGAAGTCTGAGATGCAGAGAATTGCCGAGGTGACTCGCTTCAACGGAAGAGATCTGCTCAACGGCACTGGGGGAGTTCTGGATATTCAAGTGGGTGTGTACAACGACCCCTTTAAGGACAGACTCTCTTTCAATGCCTCCGCGGCCAATGCCTCTTTAGAGGCCTTGGGAATGACCGCAGAGACTGTGGCCACCAAAGAGCAGGCTCAGGCCAGCTTGGATGTGGTGGACAGGGCGATGGTTTCAGTCAATGCCATGCGGGCCAATTTTGGGGCCATGCAGAACCGGCTGACTTCCACCATCAACAACCTGGCCATTGCTCACGAGAACCTCTCGGCCGCCAACAGCCGTATTCGCGATGCGGATATTGCGGAGGAGACCGCTGAACTCACTCGCAATAGCATCTTGATGCAGGCAGGGGTCAGTGTCCTTGGGCAAGCTAACCAAATCCAGCAGGTGGCCCTCCAACTGCTGAGTTAACTGGCCACCGGAGCTGGCCTTCCTAATCGGAACTAGAATCTTGGGCCTCCCACCTAGAGGGGAGGCCCCCTTTTTCACCCGCCAGCTAGACTTAAGCCCCGTCGACAGAACAGAACCTCCGTAATATGCTTTAAAGCACAACAGCATCCACGGAGGATCAGCATGGGAAAATGGAATCTCAATAGAAATTTACTGGTGGCTTTTCTGGGTCTTGCCTTACCGGCTGTCTCTTTGGCCTCGGTGCCCAGTGGGCAAAGACTTTCTCTAGGTCAGGGGGTCACCAGCCCAGCCAACACCAACTTTGTCAATTACCGAGGGGGCTGGACAGCGCAAAACCCTGTGGGGGCTATTTTTCAAGAAAACTGGCGCTTCACCGGCCAGTTCAGCACCAATGGCGACAATAACTTTGGCGGTGAGCTGGGCTATGGCAACGGAACCTTTGGCCTGGCGGGAGGCTATCAACAGGCGGACTGCGACAACTGTGATGGAAGAGCCGCATTGGCTGCGGCCTTCACTCCCACCTCATCAGTGGGCTTGGGCTTTCGCTTTATGGAAGACCTCTACGGTCTTGGCCTTTTGTTTAACCCAGGTCAGGGCTGGCGCTTTGGCTTGGTGGCCGAGTTAGACGACAGGGGTCCCAGCTCCTCCGATCAAGTGACTCTGCTCGGGGCCGGATTTGGCTATTTTGCCGGAGCTTGGAGCTTTGTTCTCGATGCCTCTCACCGCCTGGTCTCCAGCAGTCAAGCCACCGATGAGCGCATTCTACTCACCCCGGGCTTAAGCCTGAGAGCAGACTTCTTAGAGCTGTCTTTGAACTACAATGTTGTGGTCAACGACAGCAGCTCCAACAGCAGCTCTGATAAGTTCTGGTTTGGAATTGGCTTTAGCGGCTCCAGCTATCATGTGGGTCTCTATATGGACTATGAGCAAGAACTTGCTGCCAACCTAAGCTTTTATTTTTAAGTAAGTCACTAAGCTCAAAAGAGCGGCCAAAGCATAGGCCACCCAACTCATCCAGGGCCAGCCCAGCGGGCCGGAGCCCTGGAGGAAGGTGGCCATCAGACTTCCCGACACAATCAAACTGCTGATGACCAGACCAGAAACCAAAAAGCCAGAGGCTCTCTCCAAAGAAGAGGACAGAGCCCGCAGCTCTTGAATTTCCACTGGAAAGCTGTACTCGGGACTGTTCCAGCGCTTCAATATAAGCTTCAACTGACCGGGCAATAAGCTGACAAGCCCCTGAGCCTCTCGCAAGCCCTGAGCAAGATCTTCTCCCGACCTCTTCATGCCTTCGGAGCCAAAAGGGCTTTTTAAAAAATCCATGGGATCATTGAAGCTCTGCTCTAGAAAGTTAAAGTCCGGCGAGTAGGTCTTTAAAGTGCCCTCCACCGTCACCAGGGAGCGAAAAAATAAAATCAACTCAGAGGGCAGCTTAAGATGGTGGGAGGAGGCCACAGCCACCGACTCGAGAAGCCACTGTCCCAAGTTGACCTGTTGGGCCCTCCCTTGGAGCCGCGGGGCCAAAAGCTCCCGAAGCTCTTGGGCAAACAAAAAAACATCTGTTTTTGCCGAATAGGGCGCCAAGTTCATATAGCACTGGGCCAGGCCCTCAAAATTTTCCCTCTTGAGAGCCATCAACAGGTCAAAGATAGTCGTTTGAGTGGAGGGGCTTAAAGTTCCAACCAACCCAAAATCCACCAGAGCTAAGCGGTCGTCCTGGAGCCAAAAGACATTTCCCCCATGCAAGTCGCCATGGAAAAGGCCCAAACTCAAAACCATCTCCGTATAAGTTTGCCAAAGACGGCGCATAAAAAGATCCATCTCCACCGGCGACTTCTCTTTCACCTGGCAAAGTGGCTCACCAATGAGAGCCTCCATGACCAAAACTTTGGGTCCGCTCAGTTCACTGTAGACATAAGGGATATGGACTTCTAAATTCCCAGCAAAGGCTTTGGCAAACCGATTCAGGTGATCAGCCTCCCTGTCAAAGTCCAGCTCCATCAGCAAGGACTGGGTGAATTCATCAGCCAGGGCTTTGAGCTGGAAGTCCTCAAGTTGTGGATAGTAGGCCTCCAAGACTCGGACTGCCTGACCCAGCAAGAAAAGGTCTTCGTGAATCCACTTTTCCAGCCCGAACCTTTGAACCTTCACCACCACCGGACGGCCATTGCTCAAGATGGCTTTGTGGACCTGGGACAAGCTGGCGGCCCCCATTGGCGAGGGATCTAGCTCTTGAAAGACCTCCTGCCAAGGCTGGCCCAAATGCTCATTGAGGATCTTTTCCACCAAAGCAAAGTCTTGAGCCGCGACGGAATCTTGAAGCTTCTTAAGCTCTTCCCGCCAAAGCAAAGGAAGAATGTCCGGACGGGTTGCTAAAATCTGACCAAACTTCACAAAGACCGGCCCCAGTTTCTCCAAGACAACTCTTAAACTCTGGGGAGAAAAGAGGGTCTCAGTGGGACTTTCGAGTCGAACCCTTGCGACCAGACTTTCCAGACCCTGACGGGCGAGAAGAAGAAGAATGTTTTGTACGCGCAGAGCGCTTTGTAGACGACCGGTCTTGTTCTGATTTTTTGGACGAAGACCGAGATGAAGATTTCTTTTTTCCTGAAATCTTTTTTCCTCCGGAGGCTTTGAAGCCGGATTTTTTGCTTTTATGAGCCGACTGATTTCTTTGAACAAGCTCTCCTCCCCCTGCGAGCACAAAATCCACTCGACCCTGATCACTGTCCGTGGCGGCCACTTGGACTTTGAGCAAATCCCCTATGGAGTAGGACATACCAGATTTTTTGGCTACAAGGCGCAAATTTTCCTCATCAAACTCAAAGCGCTCCCCACCCAGGTCCTCAAGGCGGACTAGGCCATCCACCTCAAACTGCCTCAGAAGCACAAAGAGGCCGAATTTGGTCACAGAGGTCACCATTCCCTCAAACTCTTGACCTAAAAATTGGCTCATAAATCGAGCTTTCTTAATAGCCTGAATCTGACGCTCAGCCTTAACCGAGCGCTGCTCACAGGCGCTCAAATGACTGCCCGCCCCCTCCAGCTCTTCCAAACCTATGGCCTCATAGCCCCGCTTCTCCAAAACAATGGCCTTGAGGAGACGATGGACAATCAGATCTGGATAACGGCGAATGGGAGAAGTGAAATGGGCGTAATCTGAAAATCCCAATCCAAAGTGACCCACATTGTGGGGGCTGTACTTGGCCTGGGACATTGAGCGAAGGGTCAGTATATGAAGAACATGTTGCTGAGGCTGGCCGTCAAAGGCCTGAAGAGCCTTGGTGAGCTGGGTCTGCAATAGACCTTGGCCACCCACTCTGACTTTGGAGCCAAAAGCATCCAAAAAGCCTTTCAGTAACTCAATAGAGTCCCGATCCGGAGGCTCGTGAATGCGGTAGAGACCTGGAGCCTCTCGCCGAGTGAACTCCAAAGCCACAGCCACATTGGCCATTAACATCATCTCCTCAATCATTCGGTGAGAGAAGAGCCTCTCAGAGCGAATGATATCCACCGCATGCCCCGTATCGTCCAGTTCCACTTCTGTCTCTGGAATTTCTAAATCAATAGAGCCTTCCCGAAAGCGCTTGGCCATCAAAATCTTCGCCAAGTCAGCTGCTCGTAAAATCACTGGCTCCACCGAGCGAAGGTGCTCAGGCGTCTCTCCGTCAATCACCTCTTGGGCCTCTCCGTAAATCACCCGCGCATGGCTCTTGATCACAGCCTCAAAAACCTCAGACTTCTCCATCACTCCTTGAAAATCAAACTCCATCTGGCAGGCCAAGGCCAAGCGATTCACATGGGGATTCAGAGAGCAGAGGTGGTTGGAGAGCTTTTCCGGCAACATGGGAGAAACAAAATTGGGGAAATAGGTGCTGGTTCCGCGAAGGTAGGCCTCTTCATCTAAAGCTGTGCCGGGCTTCACATAGTGACTGACATCGGCAATGGCCACGATCAGGCGAAAGCCCCTGTTGTGCTTTTCCACATAGATAGCGTCGTCAAAATCCTTAGCCGTCCTGCCATCAATAGTGATTAAGGGAATGGCTCTGAGGTCCCGGCGTCCTTGAACTTCCGGCTCTGTGACCTCATTGGGCAATCGCTCCACATCGTACATCACCTGAGTCGAAAATCGGTGAGGAATGTTGTGGGAGTGCAAAACCCGAAGAGCGTCATTCATAGGATCCAGGGCATCTCCAATCACGGCCACCAGTTTGCCGCGAAAGCCCTCATCGGAGCCTGGAAAGGAAACGATTTCCACACTCACCCAGTCTCCATTGTTGGGACGATGGACCGCGTGGGGAATGACTTTCAGATCATCTCCCCAAGCTCCGCTGGTGTCCCGCAAAATCCCTTTCCCGGGAGACATTTCATGGTACTGCCCTGTCACCTTGGCCAAGTTTCTTTTCAAAATCTCAGAGATCTCTCCACGAAAGCGCTTTCCACCCGGCTCAGGATAGACAGAGACCGAGACTCGATCATTGGTCATCACTCCCTTCATAGAATGCTTAGGAATATAGACGTCGGCCATTTCGGGATTATCTGGGATAAAGAAGCCAAAGCCATCTGGATGACGCTTCACCACCCCAGGCACTGGAGAACTGCCCTCCCGATTTCGTTTCAGCGGATTGTTTCTTTGAGTTTTTTCAGATCTTGATCGGGACTTAAATTTTGCCTTCATGAGGCTTGAGGCTAACATGAAGGCCTTGGACCTTCAATTGCGATACTTCAAGAAGGAAAAATAGTCTTGGCCACGAAAGTCAGGCTCCATAGGGTGACTGCAGCTGGGACAGGAGACTTTTTCCGGAAGAGTGAGGGATTCACGGTGTTCGGCTGTCCCCTCAATAAAGTTCTGACCTCGGTACATCATATAGTCCAATTCAGTGGAGCAAGCCGGACAGACATAGTGGACTTCAACTGACCCCACAATGGCTTGAAGGTACTGCAAGCCCCGAACGGAGTTCATCTGTTCAAAAAACAGGGGGGTGCAAAAATGAAGATAGAGCTGTGGTCGACCCAAACCATCAAGCCAAGCCTTCCAGTGTTTGAGTCCTCCCGCACTCACTGAGAGAACTCCGGAGACATCCAAATGCAGATCTTGTCTTTCTTTGAGGTCCACCGCCAATGACTCAAAGCTCCATAACTCATCCAAATGTCCTTTGAGGGAGTGGATTCTAGACATCAAAGACTATCCCGTCCCGAGCAAAGCACCACTCCACTTCAAAGGGCTGTTGCCCGCTTTGACTCAAAGCCAGCTGTCTCTTGTCGTAATATTCTCTGGTCTTGGCCTCCAATTTTTGGATCTGCTCATCGTCGGCTGAAGGATCATGATGCATAAAAAACACTTTAGGGATTCTTTCCCGCATGGCGATATCCAGACCAATAGGGGCTGAGGAGTGACCCCAGTTAATTTTTTCGGCCGCTTCTTCAAAAGAGTACTGAGCATCAAAAGTCATCGCCTGAACTCCGCGATAGAGCTTCACATCCTCTCCCAGGTCGTCCGGAGAAACTCGGACCCCCTCCGTATCCACACAGTGAGCGTAAGCTCGTCCCAGGCGCTCAAAGCGATAGCCCCAACAGGGGTCTGGATGATCCAATTGATAAGGCGTCACTTCGATATCTGCAAATTTTTTGCTCCGGCGGGGCTCCAGCCGATGAAAGAAAATCTCTGAGCCGAGAGCTTCAAAGGGAACCGGGAAATTGGGTTTAGTAAACATCCGACGAATGTTTTCCTCTAGGTCCTCTTGAACTGCATAAAAATGAATTTTATTTCCGGGAATAAATAAAGGGGTGAAGAAAGGCAGGCCAATAAGATGGTCCCAGTGAAAGTGAGTCATCAAAATGTGAATCTCAGCTCGTCCTAGCCCGGCCGCTCCCAGCATCATATGCTCAGCCAGTGGACGAATTCCGCTTCCTCCATCAACGATAAGCTGTATTTGATCCGAAAAAATCTCTAGGCAAGAGGTGTGACCCCCATAGCATCTGAGATGGGATTCGGAGCTGGACAGAAAGTCTTGGACACTGACTTCGGGATTTTGCTTTTGGAAATCGACAAAGGAGTTTAAAGCTTTTTTGATCTTATTGAGTACTGAACTTTGATCTGGCGCTGCAGGCAAAGAACCCCTCACACCCCACAACTTCACCTTCATGAACACTCCTTTGCCGCCAACCCCCACTCTTGAAAGTCTATTTTACCCTCCATTTTTCCAAGGAGTCCAACCCCTTGTGGCTAGACAAGGGCTGCAAAATCAGTTGCAATCTAAAGTCCAGTTCAATTTTTGCTGTCAGATTCTCTTGTTCTCCTCCCCAAGCTGACCTAAGAAGTCCTTATGTTACAGTGGCTTTGTGATTCTGCCTTTTCCCTTTGGCCCCAACCCCTTCCCACTCGGGAGCAGATGGCCGAAGCCAAGATTGTGGCCCACCGCGGGCTCACAGGACTAGTGGGAGACAGGGAAAACACTTTGGCCAGCTTTCGTCGCTGTCGAGACAGGGGCGTTTGGGGAGTGGAGCTGGATCTGCGCTGGAGTCAGGACCATGTGCCCTTTGTGCTCCACGATCCCCAACCCGGGCGCCTCTTTCCTCAGGCCCGGGCCTTAAAACCCAGCCAAGAGAGTTGGGCCAATATTAAAAAGCATTGCCCTGAAATCCCCAGCCTCCAGCAGGTTTTGGACAACTGTGGGGGAAGAACCCACTTGATGATTGAACTTAAGGAAGCTCTCGACTCAGAGCGCCAAGAGCGGCTACAGACCCTTCTTGCCCCCTTAAGTCCCTGTGAGGATTATCACCTCTTGTCTTTGGACCCTCTTTTTTTTCAAAATCAAGGTTGGCTCCCCAAAGAGGCTCTCGTGCTGGTGGCCTTGACCAATACCCGACAAATAAGTCATGAAGTTCACAAGAGAGACCTGGGGGGAATTGCCGGTCACTATGTTCTGGTGAATCAAGCCATATTGCGGAGCCATCAGGTGAAAAACCAAAAAGTGGGGGTGGGCTTTGTGGCCTCACAGAACAGCCTTTACCGAGAACTCATCCGGGGCGTGGACTGGATCTTCACCAACCGAGCCATTGTCCTACAGAATTTTTTGGAATAGGTGCCCGTCATATTTTTGCGTATCAGCGCGTCATAAGGGGAGGAAAACTTATGGAAAAAGAAAAAAATTTTCAGGCTTCGCCTACCTTGTCAGTGAATGAAAGGAAAACTCATTCTTCCCCACTGAGCCCCTACAAGGCCGTCCCGGAACTCAGTTTAAAGGCTTACACTCAGGGGTCGGCCGAAGAGCAGAAAAGGTTTGTTGAAGATCTCTTTGCTGCTCTGAAGTACTTTGGCTTTGTTATTTTCAGGGACCATCCCATCCCCCTTGAGCTTCTCAATCAGTCCTATCAACTCAGCCAAGAGTTCTTCTCTCTCCCCGAGTCTGAAAAGCAAAAATACGCAAAGCCTGAACAGGGTTTTCAGCGGGGCTATACTCCCTTTGGCCGCGAACATGCCAAAGATTCCCCCGTTCCAGACCTCAAAGAGTTTTGGCATGTGGGAAGAGATCTTCCACAAGGGCACCGCTATGAGGAACACTTTCCCCTCAATGTTTGGCCAGAGGAACTGCCCACTTTTCGACCCACTTTTCAGAATCTGTTTCACCAATTGGACGAGGTGGGGCGCCTGGTGTTAAAGGCTCTCACCGTTCCCCTCCAAGTTGAGGCTAATTACTTTGACAAAATGACTGATAGTGGCAGCTCTATCCTACGCCTATTGCATTATCCTCCCATTCCCGATGGAGTGGATCCCCGCTGTGTGCGGGCTGCGGCTCATGAGGATATTAATTTAATCACTCTTTTGGTGAGTGCCTCCGCTTCGGGCCTCCAGCTAAAAACCCATGACGGCCAATGGCTTCCCGTTGAGACCTCACCAAATAACCTGGTGGTGGACGCCGGAGATATGTTGGCTCGGATCACTAATGGGGTGATCCCCTCCACTACTCATCGAGTGGTCAACCCAGAGGGGCCCAACACCAGTCGCTACTCCATGCCCTTTTTTATGCACCCCAACCCAGATGCTCTCCTCACATGCCTGCCCTCCTGCAGAGGCCTTGGCGCTCAGTTTCCAGATATCACGGCTAACGACTTTTTAATGCAACGCCTCAAAGAAATTGGGCTAACTTGAGCTCTGGCAGAGTAGATCTCATGGGGCGGAGCGCTATTTTTCCCTATAAACTTTCCCTAACAAAACTATAAAAATTTTTCATTAGCGGTCCACCTGGACTTTTGGTAAGTATTTTTTACCAAAACTGAGGGGGGATAATGAAAAATTTATTGGCTGCAATGGTTAGCTGCTTACTTTGGTCCAGTATAGCGCAAGGCGCAATTCACTCGGCTAGCTGGGAAAGCCACCTCTATGACCCCTACTTAGATCTGGTTGAAATGAGTGTGGAGGCCTTACCTGAGGGAGATGGTCGCTATGATCATCTTTTCCCCTACTGGCCCGAATCGGTGGCTTCAGACTGTTCTGGCCAAAAGCGACCTGCACAGCTCTCCCCTTCCAACTCCATGCGACCTCCGGCCAAGGGCTCTCCTCAAACCCCTAATGGCCTGGACACTGTCAATCAAATCATCTCCAC